>NZ_BAABGP010000013.1:0-214203 GCF_039541635.1 Microbacterium panaciterrae | reverse complement strand
CACCACGTACGGGAATGGGCCGACGGCGGCCCCACCCACACCAGCAACGGTGTGAGCCTCTGTTGGCACCACCATCGCACCCTCGACACGTCCGGATGGGCCATCCGCATGCGACACGGTGTCCCCGAGATCCGCGGACCCCACTGGTGGGACCCCTACCACGCGTGGCGCAGACCCCGACACCACGGCGCGGCAAGACCCGCAGCTGAAACGCTCGCCGACGCACTCGGACCACCAGGACCGTGAGCCGCCCTGCAAGCCCGGTGTCGGCGGCGGCGCATAGACTCGTCCGGTGACTGTGCAGGGGATCATCCGCGCTCTGGAAGAGGAGGCGTCCGGATTCCGCGACGCGCTGAGCTGGGCGCAGACCGACGCCGACCTGCTCGCGAGCAGCGGGATGGACGCGCCGACCGTCGCCGGCCTCCTGGAACGTCGTGCCGCCGCAGGCCGACCGGCCACTCTTCTCGTCATCGCGCCGACCGGCCGACGGGCCGAATCCCTCGCCGCAGCGCTCGGCTCCTACATGCCCGCCGCCGAGATCCTGTCCTTCCCGGCGTGGGAGACGCTGCCGCACGAGCGGCTCAGCCCGAGCCCCGACACGGTCGGCCGCCGCCTCGAGGTGCTGCGCCGGATGCGGATCTGGACCGGGAAGCGCCCGCTCGTGGTCGTCGCCTCGGTGCGTGCGGCGCTGCAGCCCGTCGCCGCGGGCCTCGGCGACGTCGAGCCGCTCGAACTCGCCGTCGGCGGGCGGGGCTACGACCTCGACAGCGTCTCCGCCTCCCTCGTCGAGCGGGCCTATTCACGCGTGGACATGGTCTCGCGGCGGGGCGAGTTCGCCCTGCGCGGCGGCATCCTCGACGTCTTCCCGCCCACCGCCGAACATCCCTCCCGGGTGGAGTTCTTCGGCGACGAGGTGGATCAGATCCGGCTGTTCTCGGTCGCGGATCAGCGCTCCCTGCCCACGGAGATCACGGCGGTGGCGCTGCCGGCGAGCCGTGAGCTGCTGTTGACCGCCGAGGTGCGAGCGCGCGCGGGCGCCCTCGTCTCCGCCTTCCCGGGGATCTCCGGGATGCTGCAGAAGATGTCCGAGGGGATCCCGGTGGAGGGCATGGAGTCGCTCCTTCCCGTCGTCGCCGGGCCCGTGGTGCCGCTGACCGACTACTTGCCGGAGAACTCCGCCGTCGCTCTGGTGGATCCGGAGCGTTCCAGCGCCCGTGCGGCGAGTCTCGGCGAGACGAACCGCGAGTTCCTCGACGCGGCGTGGAGCGCCGCGACCGCGGGGGCGTCCGCGCCGATCGATCTGCAGACGGGCGACTTCCTCTCCGTGGGCGAGCTGCGCGAGGCCGTGCACGACCGCGGCGGCGTGTGGTGGCGGCTGAGCGCCTTCGACGCCGGATCCGATGATGTGTCCTTCGAGCAGGGGACCGACGGCGTCTCCGCCGCTCCCATCCCGTCGTTCCACGGCAACGTGGACGGCGCCATCGACTTCACCGCCGCCCGCGTCGCCGACGGCTGGCGTGTCGTGGTGGTCGCCTCCGGACCCGGACTCGTCGACCGGGCGCGCGACGTGCTCGCCGATCGCGGTGTCGCCGCGCGCGTCGTGGACGCCCTTCCCGAGATCCCCGATTCCGGAGTCGCCACGCTCGTCACCGGGTCGATCGAGGCCGGCTTCCAGATCGCCGACGCGAAGATCGTCGTCATCACCGAGAACGAGTTCTACGGCCGCACGATCGGCGGTGACACCCGTGTCGTGAAGAGGCTCGCGTCCCGGCGCAAGAACGTCGTCGATCCGATGCAGCTGAAATCCGGCGATTTCGTCGTGCATCAGACGCACGGCATCGCCCGTTTCGTCGAGATGACCCAGCGCGAGGTGTCCTCCGGCGGGCGCAATCCCGTGAAGACCACGCGCGACTACCTGGTGCTGGAGTACGCGCCGTCCAAGCGCGGCTACCCGGGCGACAAACTCTACGTCCCGACCGACCAGCTCGACCTGCTCTCGAAGTACGTCGGCGGCGAGGCGCCCACCCTGTCGAAGATGGGCGGCAGCGACTGGTCCGCGGCCAAGGGCAAGGCGCGCAAGGCCGTGCGCGACATCGCCGTCGAGCTGGTCAAGCTGTACTCGGCGCGGATGTCGGCGAAGGGCTACGCGTTCGGACCGGACACGCCCTGGCAGCGCGAGCTGGAGGAGGCGTTCCCGTTCGCGGAGACGCCCGACCAGCTGCAGACGATCGACGAGATCAAGGCCGACATGGAGCGGCCGATCCCGATGGATCGCCTGCTCAGCGGCGATGTCGGCTTCGGCAAGACCGAGGTGGCCGTGCGGGCGGCGTTCAAGGCGATCCAGGACGGCAAGCAGGTCGCGATGCTGGTGCCGACCACGCTGCTGGTCAAGCAGCACCTCGAGACGTTCAGCGAGCGCTTCGCGGGCTTCCCGGTGAAGGTGCGCCCGCTGTCGCGTTTCCAGACCGACAAGGAAGCGCGGCTCACCCTCGACGGTCTGACCGACGGATCCGTCGACATGGTGATCGGCACGCACCGGATCCTCACCGACCAGGTGATCTTCAAGGACCTGGGGCTCATGATCATCGACGAGGAGCAGCGCTTCGGCGTCGAGCACAAAGACACGCTCAAGAAGATGAAGACCAACGTCGACATCCTCGCCATGAGCGCGACCCCCATCCCGCGCACGCTCGAGATGGCGGTCACCGGCATCCGCGAGATGTCGACCCTGCAGACCCCGCCGGAAGACCGGCACCCGATCCTCTCCTTCGTCGGCCCGAAGAGCGACAAGCAGCTCGCCGCCGCGATCCGGCGGGAGATCCTGCGCGAGGGCCAGATCTTCTACGTGCACAACCGGGTGCAGTCGATCCAGCGGGCGGCCGCCGAGCTCGCCGAACTCGTGCCGGAGGCGCGGATCGCGGTCGCGCACGGCCAGATGGGCGAGCACCAGCTGGAGCAGGTGGTGGACGACTTCTGGGAGCGCAAATTCGACGTGCTCGTCTCGACGACCATCATCGAGACCGGCCTCGACATCTCGAACGCCAACACGATCATCATCGACCGGGCTGATCGGTACGGCTTGTCGCAGCTGCACCAGCTGCGCGGGCGGGTAGGCCGTGGCCGCGAACGCGCCTACGCCTACTTCCTGTACGACGAGATGAAGCCGCTCTCGGAGACGGCCGCCGACCGGCTGCAGACGATCGCGGTGAACAACGATCTCGGATCCGGCATGCAGGTGGCGCTGAAGGATCTCGAGCTGCGCGGCGCCGGCAACATGCTCGGCGCGGAACAGGCCGGACACATTGCCGGAGTCGGTTTCGACCTGTACCTGCGGATGATCGGCGAGGCGGTCGCGACCTTCCGCGGCGAGGAGACCGAGACAGGCGCCGAGCTGCGCCTGGAGCTGCCGGTGGACGCACGGATCCCCGATTCGTACATCGACAGCGAACGCCTGCGTCTGGAGGCGTATCAGAAGCTGTCCTCCGCGGCGACGGCGACGGCGGCCGAGGATGCCATCGACCACGTCGTCGAGGAGCTCACAGACCGCTACGGCACGCCGCCGGACGAGGTCGCCGGTCTCGTGTCGATCGCCCGACTGCGTCGTCGCGCCGCGCGCGCCGGGCTCACCGATGTCGTCGCGATGGGCTCGAACCTGCGCGTCGCGCCCGCGCGATTCGAGGACTCGATGAAGGTGCGCGTGCAGCGGCTCTATCCGCAGGCGAAGCTCATCGGCGGCGGGGACGCGCTCGTGGTGCCGATGCCGGGTGCGGACAGGGCGGATCCGCTCGAGTGGACGACCCAGCTGCTCACGGCGCTGTTCCCGGAGCCTGTTGCCGCAGCCGCAGCCGCGGACGTGCCGGCGGAGGCTGCCCGGTGAGCGCTCCCGAGCAGCGCTGGCGCTGGCTGTCCACCCGCGAGCGGCATCGCGGGCGGGTCCGAATCGACGCCGACGAGGTCGAGCTGCCCGGGGGAGAGCGCCTCACCTACGAGGTCGACCGCAGCGTGCCGTACTCGGTGGCCGCCCTCGTGGTGCTCGGTGACGAGGTGCTGCTGAGCCGGCAGTACCGCTACGCGATCGACCGCTGGATCCTGGATCTTCCGGGCGGGGGCGGCAGCCTCACGGAGTCGCCCGAGGACGCCGCCCGCCGCGAGCTCGAGGAGGAGCTCGGGCTCGTCGCCGAAGACCTGATCCCGCTGCACACGTTCTCCCTGAACCCCGGGCGCGCGGTGTGGCCGACGCACCTGTTCTTCTCGACGGAGGTACGGCGCGGACACGCGTCGCTCGACGATCCGGCCGAGCAGGTGCGGCTCGTGCGCATGCCGCTCGCGGAGCTGGATCGCCTCATCGCGGAGGGCGAGATCCTGGATTCCGCGCTGCTCGTGGCACGCATGATGGCCGCCGCGAAGGGTCTGCTACCGCCCGTCGGGGCCTGAGCGGCGGTCGCCGGCACTACGCTCATCACATGATCTACGAGCACCTCGGGGCTCGGCCCCGCATCGACGACACCGCGGTCGTCGCGCCGTCCGCCGTGATCTCCGGCGACGTCACGATCGGCCCGAACTGCCAGGTGCTGCACGGCGCGGTGATCACCGCCGAGGGCGGCCCGATCACGCTCGGCGAGCACGTGATCGTGATGGAGAACGCGCTCATCCGGGCGACGGCGGCGAACCCCGTGCACATCGGCGACCATGTCCTGGTCGGCCCGATGGCGAGCATCTCCGGGGCGACGATCGCCGACGAGGTCTTCCTCGCCACCGGGACCAGGATCTTCAACGGCGCCCGCATCGGGGAGCGCAGCGAGGTGCGCATCAACGCGGTCGTGCATCTGCGCACCACGCTGCCGCCGGAGACCGTGGTGCCGATCGGCTGGGTGGCGGTGGGCGATCCCGTGCTGATCCTGTCGCCCGAGCGGCACGAGGAGATCTGGGAGGCGCAGCACGAACTCGATTTCCCGGGCTACGTCTTCGGGGTGGATCGCTCGACGCCCGATCTGATGGTGCAGCTGACCGAGCGGTATGCGCGGTCGCTGGCGCGGCATTTCGACGACCACGCGCTCTGACGCGCCCACCACAGACCGACCGCAGGAGGGGCCTCCGTGTCCGAGCAGCCATCCGGGGGACTCGTGCGCCCCGACGTCTCCGCCGAGGAAGCCGCCGAGATCGCGTTCGAGCGCTACGGGATCGTCGCGACGGCCGCCGAGCTGGGCAGCAACCAGGACCGCAACTTCGTGCTCATGGAGCCGGACGGATCCCGCAGCGTGCTGCGCGTGGACAATCCGGTGTTCCCCGACAGCGCGCGCGAGGCCCAGCATGCGGCCCTCGACGCCTATCGGTCCGCGGGTGTCGCGGTGCCGGCCGTGCTGCCGGGGCTCGACGGTGCGCTCACCCAGCGCTGGAACGGGTTCGCGGTGCGCCGCAGCGCCTTCGCCGAGGGCGACCCGATGGTGGACGTCGGCTACTTCGCACCGGTCGTGCTCGCGGAGTTCGGATCCCTCGCCGCAGCCTCGGTGAACGCGCTCGCCGGGCTCGCCCATCCGGGTCTGGACCGTCCGCAGATGTGGGACATGCGGGTCGCTGCCGATGAGGTGCGGCGCCTGGCCCCGTCGATCGCGGATCCGGCCCTCCGCGCACAGGTGCTCGCACGTACGGAGGACGCCGCGCTGATGCTGTCTGCGGTCGCGGAGCGGCTTCCGGTCCAGCCGATCCACGGCGACCTCACCGATGACAATGTCACGGGCGTGCGCGGCGCCGACGCCCGGCTGCATCCGCATGTCGTGCTCGACCTCGGCGATCTCGCGCTGGGCTGGCGCGTCGCCGAGCTCGCCGTGTGCGCCTCCTCGATGCTGCACCATGAGCCGGAGCGTCCCCTGCGGGTGCTCGAGACCATTGCCGCGTTCCATGCCGCGGCGCCGCTCAGTGCGGCGGAGGCGCGCGCGGTCTGGCCGCTCATCGTGCTGCGTGCGGCGCTGCTCGTGGCGAGCGGCTGGCGTCAGCTCGAGATCGACGGAGGCAACGACTACGCCCGGGAGCGGATCGCGGGCGAGCAGGCGATCTTCGACGCCGCCACCCGGGTCGACCCCGTGATCGCGACCGAGCTCGTGCTGGACAGGCTCGGATTCGAGTCGACCGTCCCGGCCGCGCCGGAGCCGTTGAGCGGCGAGGATCCGGCCCCGCTCGCCTCCCTCCTGCCGAGCCTCGTGGGCGACGTGGTGATCCTCGATCCCGGGGTGGAATCCGCCGCGCTCGCCGCAGGCGCCTGGCTCGAGCCCGACGCCGAGCGGCGCCTCGTCGAGATCGCGATGGCTGCAGGGGCCGCTGCTGCGGTCATGCCGTATGGGGTCTCTCGGCTCACCCGGACCAGGATCGACAGCGCCGAGGCGGCGGCGACCTGGCCGACCGGGACCGCGATCCATCTGCCCGCGGGAGCGGCACTGCCGGTCACGGCTCCCGCGGCGGGCCGGGTGCGGGACGCCGAACCCGGGCGCGTCAGGATCGCACTGTCTGAGGCGTGGCTGCTCGAGGTCGCGGGAGTGGACGGCCCGCACGCGGGCGGCGTCGACGTCGGAGCCGGAGCGGAGATCGGGGTCGTGTCGGCCAGCGATGATCCGCGCACGATCGTGGTGCAGGTCGTGGCGACAGGAGCGCCGGCGCCTCGGGTCGATGACCTCGACGCGCCGCTCGTCTCACCGGAGCAGGTCCCGGCCTGGCGTCGATTCAGCGCCGACCCCGCGCAGTGGCTCGGGCTCGTCTCGCGGGCCGGGTCGGACGAGGCCTCCGTCGAGCTCGCCCGGCGTGAGCGCATCTTCTCGCGGGCGCAGGAGCGCTATTACGAGCGCCCGCCGCAGATCGAGCGCGGGTGGCGGCACCACCTCGTCGACACGACCGGCCGCGCCTACATCGACATGGTCAACAACGTGAGCGGGCTGGGGCACGGGCACCCGGGTGTCGCGGACGCCGTGGACCGGCAGATCCGGATCCTGAACACGAACTCGCGGTTCCTGTACCGCGCGCTCGCCGAGTACAGTGAGCGGCTGCTCGCCCTGCTCCCACCGCGCCGTCCGGACGAGCCGGGCGAGCCTCTCGACACGGTGCTGCTGGTGAACAGCGGATCCGAGGCGGTCGACCTCGCCCTGAGGCTCGCGCAGGTCGCGACGGGGCGGAAGACCGTGGTCGCGCTGCGTGAGGCCTATCACGGCTGGACCATGGCGAGCGATGCGGTGACGACGAGCGCCTACGACAACCCCGACGCCCTCGCGACCCGCCCGGACTGGGTGCACGTCGCGGATGTGCCGAACCGGTTCCGCGGCACCTACCGCGGCGAGCACACGGGGCCGCGCTATGCCGCCGACCTCGGGGCAGACCTCGACCGGCTCGCGGCCCAGGGGCGCCCTGCGGCGGCGTTCCTGTGCGAATCGGTGCTCGGCAACGCCGGCGGCGTGCTGCTGCCGGACGGCTACCTCGCCGACGCGTACGCGCGGGTCCGCGCGGCGGGCGGGCTCTGCATCGCGGACGAGGTGCAGGTCGGGTTCGGACGGATGGGATCGAGCTTCTGGGGTTTCGAGCAGTCGGGGGTGGTCCCGGACATCATCACGATCGCCAAGCCGATGGGCAACGGCTTCCCGATCGGCGGCGTGATCACCTCGCGGCGCATCGCGGATGCCCTCGCGACGCAGGGGCAGTTCTTCTCGTCCGCGGGCGGGAACCCGCTCAGCTGCCGCGTCGGGATCGCCGTGCTCGACGCGATGGCGGCGGAGGGGCTGCAGGAGAACGCGCGCGTCATCGGCGCCCGCCTCGTCCGCGGCTTCCGCGACCTGGCCGCGCGGCACCCCCTGATCGGCCCGGTGCACGGCGAGGGCCTGTATCTCGGCGTCGAACTCGTGCGGGATCGGGACAGCATGGAGCCGGCGGCCGCCGAGGCCGCGGCGATCTGCGAGCGGCTGCGCGAGCTGGGAGTCATCGTGCTGACCACGTCGGAGCGCTCGAACGTGCTCAAGATCAAGCCGCCGCTGTGCCTCACCGCGGACAGCGCCGATGCCGTCGTCGCCGCGCTCGACCGGGTCCTCACCGAAGGCTGGTGAACGCGCCGCGCGGCGAGGGCCCCGTCCGAAGCGATCCGGTCGGGGCCCTCGTTCAGAAGGTCAGATGACGCCCTGGGCGAGCATAGCGTTGGCGACGCGTTCGAAGCCCGCGATGTTCGCCCCCGCCACGTAGTCGCCCGGCGCCCCGTAGCGCTCGGCGGCGTCGAAGGCCGCGTGATGGATGTCGCTCATGATGTCGCGCAGCCGGCGCTCGCTGTCATCGAACCCCCAGCGCTGCCGTGCGGCGTTCTGGCTCATCTCGAGGGCCGAGGTGGCCACGCCGCCCGCGTTCGCGGCCTTGCCCGGTGCGAACAGCACGTCGCTCTGCTGGAACGCGGCGACGGCCGCCGGCACGCAGGGCATGTTGGCGCCCTCGGAGACGGCGCGCACCCCGTTGGCGATGAGAGCTTCGGCGTCCGCCCCGCTCACCTCGTTCTGCGTGGCGGACGGCACCGCGATGTCCACCGGGACCTCCCAGACGCTGCCCCCCTCGACGAAGCGAGCACTCGGCCGGCGCTTCGCGTACTCGACGATGCGACCGCGCTCGACCTCCTTGATCTGGCGGAGCAGGTCGACGTCGATCCCTGCGTCGTCGACGACGTAGCCGGAGGAGTCCGACGCGGTCACCGCCGTCGCACCCAGCTGGGCGGCCTTCTGGATCGCGTAGATCGCGACGTTGCCGGATCCGGACACGCCGACGCGCTTGCCCTCGAGGGACTCGCCGTGCACGGCGAGCATCTCCTGC
Source organism: Microbacterium panaciterrae (assembly GCF_039541635.1). Taxonomy (NCBI): domain Bacteria; kingdom Bacillati; phylum Actinomycetota; class Actinomycetes; order Micrococcales; family Microbacteriaceae; genus Microbacterium; species Microbacterium panaciterrae. Next base: position 205,380 of record NZ_BAABGP010000013.1, on the reverse strand, counting down.
GCGAAGAACACCGCCCCGTAGCCGGTGGCCTCGGTGCGCACCTGCGCACCACCCCAGCCGATGCCCTTGCCGGTGAACATCCCCGACTCGTGGCGGTTGGTGATCTTGCGGTACTGGCCGAACAGGTAGCCGATCTCGCGGCCGCCCACCCCGATGTCGCCCGCGGGGACGTCGGTGTGCTCGCCGAGGTGACGGTACAGCTCGTTCATGAACGACTGGCAGAAGCGCATGACTTCGGCGTCGCTCCTGCCGTGCGGGTCGAAGTTGGACCCGCCCTTGCCGCCGCCGATGCCCTGGCCGGTGAGCGCGTTCTTGAAGATCTGCTCGAAGCCGAGGAACTTGATGATCGAGATGTTCACCGAGGGGTGGAAGCGCAGACCGCCCTTGTACGGACCCAGCACCGACGAGTACTGCACACGGTAGCCGCGGTTGACGCGGAGCTTGCCGCTGTCGTCGACCCACGGCACCCGGAAGATCACCTGGCGCTCGGGCTCGACGAGGCGCTCCAGCACGCCGGCGTCGACGTAGTCCGGGCGGCGTTCGAGTACCGGACCGATGGAGTGCAGCACCTCGTGCACGGCCTGATGAAACTCGGGCTCGTTCGGGTTCCACGCCCGCACGTCGTCGAAGATCGGCTGGGCGAGCACGGAGAGGGGATGGAAGTCGGAGGTGTCGTTTTCGGTCACGCGGGGATGCTTTCAGGACGAGGATGACAAGGGGGCGCGGGCGATCGTGTCGTGCGCGGTGCGCCGGATGCGGCGGAATTCCCCACTCTAACGGCAGGGCTCCGGAGCGGATCAGCCGGTGTTCTGCAGCCCGGCCGCGACGCCGCTCACGGAAAGCAGCAGCAGGCGCTGCAGATCGGGGTCGGGGGAGGGGGCGTTCTCGTCCGCGGCGCGGAGGGCGCGCAGGGCCCGGAGCTGCAGCAGCGACAGGGCGTCGACGTACGGGCTGCGCATCGCGACCGCGCGCTGCAGGATCGGCTTGTTCTGCAGCAGGCGCTCGCCGCCGGTGATCCGGATCACCCAGGAGCGGGTGCGCTCCAGCTCGTCCAGCACGAGGGCGGCGAGGTCGTCGCGGTCGCCGAGCGCGAGGTAGCGGCGAGCGATGCGCGGATCCGTCTTCGCCAGGCTCATGGCGACGTTGTCGATCATCGTGCGCAGCAGTGGCCACTCGCGGTAGGCGGTGCGCAGCAGCTCCTCGTCGCCGACCGCCTCGAGCGCCGTGCCGAGGCCGAACCAGCCGGCGAGGTTGATCCGCGCCTGGGTCCAGGCGAACACCCACGGGATCGCACGGAGATCCTCCAGGGACTCCACGGACAGGCCGCGGCGCGCGGGGCGCGAGCCCAGGGCGAGCAGCCCGATCTCCTCCATCGGAGTCACCCGGGCGAACCAGGGCGCGAAGCCGTCCGCCTTCACGAGCGAGAAGAAGCACTCCCTCGACGCGCGGTCCATGACCGAGGCCACCTCGGCGTATCGTGCGGCGGCGGCGCTGTTGCGCTGCTCGACGCCGGGGGAGGAGGCGAGCAGCGTGGCGGCGGCCACCTGGTCGATGTGCCGCATCGCGATCGCGGGCTCGCCGTAGCGCGCGAAGATGACCTCGCCCTGCTCGGTGAGCTTGAACCGGCCGTCGACGGAGTGCGGCGGCTGCGCCAGGATCGCGGAGTTCGCGGGGCCGCCACCGCGGCCGAGCGCGCCGCCGCGGCCGTGGAACAGAGTGAGCTCGATGTGCTCCCGTTGTGCCCACGCCGCGATCTCGGCCTGCGCCTCGTAGAGGGCGAGGTTGGCGGCGACGGGCCCGACGTCCTTCGACGAATCGGAGTAGCCGAGCATGACCTCCAGGCGCCGGCCGGTCGCGGCCAGGCGCGCGGTGAACGCCGCGTCCTCGACGATCTCGGCGAGGATCCGGGGAGCCGCCTGCAGATCGGCGAACGTCTCGAACAGCGGCACCACGTCGAGCACCGGAGGCTCGCCGTCGCACGCGTACTGTGCGAGGCGATGCACGTTCGCGAGATCCTGCGCGGACTGCGTGAACGAGACGACATACCGGCCCGCGGCGCGCGGACCATAGGTGCGCTGGATCTCCCGGACGGTGCGGAACACCGCGAGGACCTCCTCGGTCTCCGCACTCATCGGCCCGCCGGCGTCGAGTTCGGCCAGGGCGCGCCGGTGCACCTGGGAGTGCTGGCGCACCTCCAGCTCGGCGAGGTGGAACCCGTACGTCTCCACCTGCCAGATGAGGTGCTGCACGCCGCCGAACGCATGCCGGCGGGCGCCTGCGGCGGCGAGCGAGGCCTGCACGGTGCGCAGGTCGGCGAGCAGCTGCTCCGGATCCGTGTAGCCGCTCTCCTCGCCGCGCCGGGTGGCGGCGACGCGGTGCGCGAGCAGCAGCACCACGCGGCGGTGCGGCTCCGAGGGGGAGCGGGTCGCCGCGTCGGCGGCGTCGTCCGGGAAGGCCGCGCTCAGCGCGTCCCAGAGCGTCAGCACGTCCGCCGACGGCGGGGTGCCCTCGGCGTCGAGCGTCAGCGTGCGCCCGATCCGCTCCAGCGAGCGCTCCAGTCCGCGCAGCACGTGGTCGGCCGCGATCCCGGAAGCCTCGCGGGTCACGGCGGCGGTGACGAACGGATTGCCGTCCCGGTCTCCGCCGACCCAGGATCCGATCCGCACGAACGCGGGGACGATCGGCGCCGAGGATCCCGACTCCTCGCCGCGCAGCGCGTCGTCGATGCGCCGGTAGACATGCGGGACCGTCGTGAACAGCGTCTCGTCGAACACGCTCATGACCGTGCGGACCTCATCGGTCGGCGCCGGCTTCTGCGCCCGCAGCGGGGCGGTGCGCCACAGCGTGTCGACCTCTTCGAGCATGCGGCGGCGGGCGCGGTGCGCGTCGGCGCCGCCGGGGACGGCGGCGTCGTGCTCGCTGAGCAGTTCGGCCAGCCGGCGGATGCTCGACGAGACCGCCCGACGGCGCGCCTCCGTCGGGTGCGCGGTGAAGACGGGATGGAAGCGCAGTGCGCCGAGGCGGTGGCGAGCCTCCTCCTCGCCGACCTCGGCGGTGAGCTGCGCGAACGCCCCGGCGAGGGTGTCGGCTCGCGGTTCGGTCCCCGAGGCTCTCGAAGGGTCCGGCCGTTCGCGCAGGACCCGCACGCGCTGGTGCTCCTCGGCGAGGTTCACGAGGTGGAAGTAGGCGGTGAACGCGCGCGCGACCTCGTCGGCGCGCTGCACCGTGAACTCGTCGGCGATGCGGGTGGCACGCTCGAAAGCTTCGGCCGATTCATCGGCGTAGGCCTCGATCGTGGCCTGGCGGAGGCTCTCGACGCCGTCGAACAGGTCCTCTCCGCCGGATTCGCGCAGCACCTGGCCGAGCAGCGCGCCGAGCATGCGCACGTCGGCGCGCATCGCCTCGGGCAGCTCGCGCCCTGCTTCGAATCGCTCGGCGATGCGGATGGCTTCGGTAGGGGTCGTGTCGGGGGTCACCGTTCGAGAGTAGACCGGGCGTCGCGTACCGGAGGAACGCGTGACGTCGCGGGACGACCTGAGACGGCGCTTCTCACGGTCGGCATATCCGCGTCCATCCCACCGCGATACGGTGAAGGGGATGAGCCGCATGACTCGCCCTCTCCGATCCGCGCAGTTCCCCGCGATCCTGCTCCTGGCCGCCGCCGGGCTCGGGCTGCTGTTGGCGAACCTGCCCACGCACGACGCGCTCGCGGGGGTGCTCGATGCGCACCTCGCCGTCCCCGGTACCGGCCTCGATCTGTCGGTGTCGCACTGGGTGTCGGACGGCGTGCTCGCGATCTTCTTCTTCGTGGTGGCGCTGGAGCTGCAGTACGAGCTGACCCGCGGAGACCTGCGCAGCGTGCGCGCCGCGATCCAGCCGGCGATCGCCGCCGCGGGCGGGATCCTGGTGCCGATCGCGATCTACCTCGCGATCGCGGGCTCCTCGACGGGCTCCGGGTCGAGCGCCACCGGCTGGCCGGTGCCGACGGCGACCGACATCGCGTTCGCCCTCGGCGTCCTCGCCGTGTTCGGGCGCGGGCTGCCCACGGCCGTGCGCGCCTTCCTGCTCGCGCTCGCGATCCTCGACGACATCGTCGGGATCGTGTTCATCGCCGTGCTGTTCGCGCACGGGCTGAACGTGCTGCTGCTCGTGCTCGGCCTCGTCGCCGTGGCCGTGTTCGCCGTGCTCAGCCGGACCCTTCGACAGGCTCAGGGACCCCGCGGGCGGCGCAGCCGCCCTGTCATCGTCGTGCTGATGGTGCTCGTCGGCGTGATCGCGTGGGGCCTGTTCGCCGCCTCCGGGGTGCACGCGACGATCGCCGGGGTGCTGCTCGGTCTCGTGATGGCTCCGCGGCCCGCGGATCGCACGCGGCATGCTCTGGAGCCGTGGGTGAACGGCCTCGTGCTGCCGCTGTTCGCGTTCGTCGCCGCGTTCGTGGTGATCCCGCAGGTGCCGCTCGATGCGCTGTCGCCCGCATTCTTCGGGATCCTCATCGCGCTCCCTGTCGGCAAGATCGTCGGGATCGCCGCGTTCGGGGCACTCGCGATGCGGATCCGACCGCGGGGCACCGCGCCCGCGATCCGCTTCCCCGACCTGCTCGCGGCGGGCGCGCTCGGCGGCATCGGGTTCACGGTCTCGCTGCTGCTCGCGAAGCTCGCGTTCGCCGACGCCGGAGTGCGCGACGAGGCGATCCTCGCGGTGCTGCTCGGTTCGATGATCGCGCTCGTGCTCTCGGCGGTGCTGGTCTCGTGGCGGGCGCGGCGGCACCGTGCTGCGGGCGACCCGGAGGAGGACCTGGACGAAGGAGCGTTCGAGGTCGGCGGCGAGGATGAGGGCGAGGAGGGCTGGGATGAACGCTGAGGATCCGGACGAGGTCGGCGCTGCGATCGATCCGCTCCGCTCCGCCGCCGAGGTCATGCGCCAGGTGCGCGAGCGCTGCGTGTGGTCGCAGGCGATGACGCACCGCGCGCTGCTGCCCTATCTCGTCGAGGAGTCGTACGAACTCATCGACGCGGTCGAGCGCGATGATCGCGCCGAGCTGCGCGAGGAACTCGGCGATCTGCTCTGGCAGGTGCTGTTCCACGCCGCGATCGCCGCGCAGGATCCGGATGACCCGTTCGACATCGACGACGTCGCCCGCGCGCTGGCCGAGAAGATGACCCGACGGCACCCGCACGTGTTCGGCGACGCGATCGCCCGCACGCCGGAAGAGGTGCTGGTGCACTGGAACGCGGCCAAGGCCGCGGAGAAGCACGAGCGTCGCAGCGTCCTGGACGGCATCCCGCCCGGGATGCCCGCTCTGGCGCTCGCGCAGAAGGTGCTCGGCCGCGCACATCCGGCCCCTGTGCCCCCTCCGATCCCTGAGCCTGTCGAAGGGCCCGCGGCCGCTCTGGCCTCCGAGGCAGAGCTCGGCGATGCGCTGCTCGGCCTGGTCGCGACCGCGCGCGCGAACGGCTGGGACGCCGAGCGCGCGCTGCGCGAGCGGATCCGGATCCTGGAGGACGAGATCCGCGCGACCGAGGCGCCCGCCGGCTGAGCGCGTCGCCTCAGAGGTCAAGGAAGTCGCTGATCCAGCCTCGGATCGCACGCAATGTCCACGGGTCGATACGGCCGATGCGATCGGCGATCCGCTCGCGCGAGACGGTGCGGATCTGTTCGGTCATCGCCCAGGAGTCGCGAGGCAGTCCGATCTCGTGCAGGGGCACGTGATTCGACCACCCGCGATCGACGGACGTCACCGGAACGACTGCCACCAGTGTGTCCGCGAGCATCAGATGCGCCGTGCCCGAGACCACGACGACCGGCCTGCGACCGGACTGCTCCCGACCCGCCGTCGGGTCCAGGAACGCCCAGATGACGTCGCCGGGGTTCAGCTCAGCCATTCTCGAGCGTGTCCCACCAGGCCGTCTCCTCGCGATACGAGGCCAGCAGCTCGGGCGGTGTCGCCGCGATCTCCTGTCGTAGACGCTCGAAGCGCCGCTCGCGCTCGCCGCGTTCGACGAGGTACTCGATCTGCTCACCCAGCGTGCGGTGCTCGGCGGCGGCCTGCTCCTTGAGGAGATCGCGCACCTCGCGAGTCACTTTGATCGTCGTGAGAGTCATACATCGAGGATACCTGAAGTCATACCGGATGGACCTGGAAGAATGGGCCCGTGGCAACGGTCAATCCTCCGCGCGGGATGCGCGACTTCCTCCCCGCCGACAAGGCGCGTCGTGAGCGTGTGCTCTCCGTCATCCGCGAGCGCTACCGCGCGCACGGGTTCGACGAGATCGAGACGCCCGTCGTCGAGGAATACGACCGGCTGCACGCGGGGATCGGCGGCGACAACGAGAAGCTCTCGTTCAACATCGTCCGTCGCGGTCTGGACGCCGATGCGATCCGCGCCGGCGCCGAGGATCCGGCCGCACTCAGCGACCTGGGCCTGCGCTACGACCTGACCGTGCCCCTGGCGCGCTTCTATGCGACCAACCGCGGCCAGCTGCCGACGGTGTTCCGCTCGATCCAGATCGGGCCGGTCTGGCGCGCCGAGCGTCCGCAGAAGGGTCGCTACCGCCAGTTCGTGCAGTGCGACATCGACATCATCGGCGACGACTCGGCGCGCGCCGAAGCCGAGCTCATCGTCGCCTCGCTCGACACGATCGACGCGCTCGGACTCACCGGTGGCGTCGTGCGGGTGAACGACCGGCGGGCGCTGGACTGGATGCTGGACTCCTTCGGGTTCACCGAGCAGGAGCGCCCCGGCGTGCTCATCACGATCGACAAGCTCGACAAGATCGGTGCGGACGGCATCGTGGCCGAACTCCGCGAGCGCGGTGCCACGGCCCCTGCTGTGGAGGCGTTCGCGGCGTTCCTGCGGCGCCCGCAGACGCTCGAGTACAACGCGTACGGCGAGAAGCAGATCCGCAAGGCGCTGCCCGAGAACGCGCCGGACGAGCTCGTCGCGCACCTGGTGGGGCTCGGCGAGGCCGTCGCCGCGGCCCGCCCCGCCGCCGAGGGCATCGACCCGATTCCGCTGCAGTTCGATCCGTTCCTCGTGCGCGGCATGGGGTACTACACCGGCACGATCATGGAGCTCGCGCACCCGTCGGTCGGTTATTCGCTGGGCGGTGGCGGCCGCTACGACGGCATGATCGGCCGGTTCCTCGGTCAGCAGGTGCCGGCGGTCGGCTTCTCGATCGGCTTCGAGCGGATCGTCGATCTGCTCGAGTCGGCGGAGGATGCCACGGCCCGATCCGTGGTGCTCGTGCACGACGCCGACGTGCCGGTCGCCGAGCTGGTCGCGCACAAGGCGGCGCTCATCGCCGGCGGTGCCAGGGTGCGGCTGGAGCGGCGCACGAAGAACTTCAAGGGCCTTCTCGAGCGTGCCGCCGCCGACGGCTACACGGCCTTCGCGGCGGTGCGCGCAGGAGACGCGGCGGAGGCGCTCGAGGTCAAGCCGCTGTCCTGATCCCGCCGCCGGATCGTCCGCGGCCGGTCACTCGCCGTTCATGTCGATGCGGTCTGATCGGCGCATGGACGCGCGCGACGTCGATCGGATCAGCCCCACGATGATCCTCGCCGGTGCCGTGGGCGTCGCGATCCTCGGATCCGCCGTCGCGGCGCGACTGGCCCTCGCGCGGCAGGCCGGGATCGCCCGGCAGCGCATCGGCAAGCCGCTCGGCGAGGACGCGGTGGACGCGGATCGGATCTGGCGCCGCCGGCACGAGGGTCCGCCGGTCGAGCTGCTCGTGCTCGGCGACTCGCTCGCGGCCGGGCTCGGCGCCGAGCGGCGCAAGGACACGCTGGGCGGCCGGCTGGCGAAAGGGCTGGCGCGTCGCCTGCACCGGCCGGTGCGGTTGCGGACCGCGGCGATCGGGGGGTCTGAGTCGCCGGATCTGGACGCTCAGCTCGCCGCGCTTCCGATCGGCTATCTGCCGCACGTCGCGGTGATCGTGGTCGGCGGCAACGACGTCACGCACCGGATCCCGGTCTCCGTCTCGGTGCAGCACCTGGAGGAGGCGATCGGCTGGCTGCACGCGCTCGGCGCCGGCGTCGTGGTCGGCACCTGCCCAGACCTCGGGGCGCTGCGGCCGGTGCCGCAGCCGCTGCGTGCGATCGCCTCCCGGCTCTCCCGGCGACTCGCGGCAGCGCAGGCGCAGACGGCGATCGAGCGCGGGGCCACCGCGGTGGATCTGCGCCGTGCCGTCGGCCCGATGTTCTTCGACGAGCCGGAGGAGATGTTCAGCCTGGACCGCTTCCATCCGAGCGCGCTCGGCTACCGCCGCACCGCGGATGCGCTGCTCCCGGCGGTGGCGGCGGCGGCCGAGGAGGCGCTCGCCGCGATGGGGCCGGGAGCACCCGCCTTCGCGGCGACCAGTCTCAGCTCTCGGGGACACTCTCCGGAGCGCCCTCCGGAGGGCTGAAGGACGCCGCCCATTCGGCGATCCGGGCGCTGCTCTCCTCCTCGGAGAGATCCTCCACCCGGGTCATCACCGACCAGCGCACGCCCCACGGATCCCGGATGCTCGCGTACCGGTCGCCCGAGACGAACGTCGACGGCGCCTCGCGCACGGTCGCGCCCGCGGCGACGGCGCGGGCCACGACCGTGTCGACGTCCGGCACATAGAGGCCCATCGAATAGCAGTCGGCATCGCCGGACGGGGCGGCGATCAGCCCGTACTCCGGATTCGGGTCGCCGAGCTGCAGCACGCCGAGTCCGAAGTCGAGGTCGGCGTGCGCGACCACGCCGCCGAACTCGGTGATCTCGATCACGCGGGCGCCGAAGATGTCGCGGTAGAACTCGATCGCGCCGCGGGAGTCGGGGATCGCCAGGAACGGGGTGAGGGAGGTCGCCGCGTTCGGGCGGCCGTTCGTCGTGTACCGGCCGGTGACGCCGGTGGGGGAGATGTCTTCGCTCATGGGCACGACGCTAGGCGCGTGCCACCGGCACGGTCTTGAAGATTCGCGCCATCCTGCATCGGCGCAGATGCGCCCGCGCCGTGTCGGTGCCGCGGCCTACGCTCAGCAGATGGTGATTCCGACGCGCGGCGTGCTGTATCCGGCGCGTCTTCCGCAGTTCCATCGGCTCCCGCCGCCGGCCGAGGCCGCCGACCTGGTCGTCTGGTGCTGGATCCCGGAGTGGGACATCGAGCCGGGCCGGTCTTCTCGCCAGGAGCTCGTGTCGTTCCCGGCGCTGAACCTCGTCGTGGAGGGAGGCGAAGGTGTCGGAGGATCCGGTGTCGTGCTGGCAGGTGCCACCACGCGGGTGAGCCACCGCGACCTGTCCGGCCGTGGCTGGGGCGTGGGAGCGTTGCTGCGCCCGGCAGCCGTCGCCGCGCTCACCGACACGCCGGGCGCTCTGCTCGACCGCGTGGAGGCGGTCGGCGCGCCCGAGCTGCAGAGCGCCGTCGCGACAGCCATGGCCACGGGGGAGGGGCATCGCGAACGCGCCGCGGGTGCGCTGTGCGACTGGCTGCGCGAGCGCGTCGGGCCCGTCTCGGCGCCCGCGCGGCACGCGAACGCCATGTCCGAGCTGCTGATGGCGGATCCGTCCGTGCGCACACCCGAGCAGGCGGCCGCGCGTCTTGCCGTGTCCGTGCGCACTCTGCAGCGCATGGCGCACCGGTACGTCGGGCTGTCGCCGGCGGCGATGATCCGCAGGAGGCGCCTGCAGGAGGCGGCGGAGCGGATCCGCTCCGATCCCGCCACCGACCTCGCGACCGTCGCCGCCGAGCTCGGATACGCAGATCAGGCGCACCTGTCGAACGACTTCCGCACCGCGCTCGGTTTCAGTCCGTCCGCGTACCGGGCCGGGGCCGGTCCCGGGCGAGCCTGATCGCCCGCAGGGCGACGCCCGCGAGCACGACGACCGTCCCGCTGAGCACGGCAGGGAGCGGGAGCGACGCGGCGAGGACGACGCAACCGAGCCCGCCGAGCACCTGCAACGGCTTCGGGTATCGGCGTGCGGACCGCTTCTGCACGAAGGCCGAGACGTTGGCGACGAAGTAGTACAGCAGCACGCCGAAGGAGGAGAAACCGATCGCGCCGCGGAGATCCGCGACGAGGACGACGGCGACCACAACGGCGCCGGCGGTCAGCTGGGCCCTCCGCGGAACGCCGTGCCGAGGATCGATCGTGGCGAGAGCCGGCGGGAGGTCGCGCTCCCGCGCCATCGCGAGCGACGTGCGCCCGATCCCGGACAGCAGGGCGAGAAGTGCGCCGGTCGCCGCGGTCGCGGCGGCGATCCGGACGGCGGGTGCGACGGGAGCCCAGCGGGAGACCTCCACCACGTCGATCAGCGGAGCGGAGGAGCCGGCCGCGGCACCGCCGAGGGTCAGGACCACCGCACCGCCGATCAGCGCGTAGACGATGAGCGTGCAGGCCAGGGCGATGCCGATCGCCCGCGGGATGGTGCGGGACGGATCCCGCACCTCCTCGCCCATGGTCGCGATCCGCGCGTAGCCGGCGAAGGCGAAGAACAGCAGACCGGCGGCTTGGAGCACCCCGTAGGCGGATCCGGCAGGCAGCGGTGCGGGGGCCGTAGAGGACGCGGACGTTCCCGCCGCCGCGAGGACGACGACCAGGCCGAGCAGGGTCACGGCGACGAGCACCTGGGTGACGCGGGCGGTCCGCGTCACCCCGACGCACGTGACGACGGTCAGGATCACGACGACGGCGACCGCGAGCGGCTTCTGCCACGGCGCCGGCGCGAGGTACGCCGCGACCGTCATCGCCATCGCCGCGCAGCTCGCGAGCTTCCCGATCACGAAGCACCAGCCGGCGAGGAAACCCCACCACGGGCCCAGTTCGGCCCGTCCGTACGCGTAGGTGCCGCCTGATACGGGATGGACCGCGGCGAGCTGGGCGGACGAGGTGGCGTTGCAGAACGCCACGATTCCCGCGGCGACCAGCGCAACCAGCAGCCAGGGACCGGCGGCGGAGAGTGCGGGGCCCCAGACGGTGAACACGCCCGCGCCGATCATGGAACCGAGACCGATCGCGATGGCGTCGGGCAGAGTCAGCCGGCGGAGGAGGGCCATGCCTCCATCCTTCCGCTCCGTGAGCGTGCCCGTGATCGGCGGGCGCGTCGCGCCGCGCCGGACTCAGGCCCGCGATGCGGTGACGCGCCTCTTCTCGCGGATGTACACCTCGCGGCGCACCCGCGCGATGACCTCGCCCGACCGATCCGTGATCTCGGTCTCGAACCATTCGAGCACCTTCGCACCGCCCTCGGCCCGTGCGCGGATGGCGGCGATCCGCTCCGGCGGCACGTGGAACTCGGCGGTGAGCACCCCGCGCCCCGGCTTCAGGAACTCGATCTCGCCGCGGGTGTCCCACACGACGTAGTCCCGGCCCAGCTGGTGCATCACGAGCATGAAGAAGTAGGGGTCGGTCATCGCCTGCATCGAGCCGCCGAACGCGGTCTTGACGTAGTTGCGGGTGAGCAGGTTCACGTGCAGCTCCACCCGAGCGCGGGTCCAGTCGGCGCTGAAGCCGCGCACGCGGATCCCGCTGAACAGGTTCGGGATCCACAGGCTCATGCCCAGGGCGAGACGACGGGGAGTGATGCGCATGCCATCAGTCTTCCGGGAGCGGCCCGGCGCACGGGAATCGGCTGGAACTCTTCCACAATTGATCTAGTTGTACTAGAATAATCAGACAGGAGGTGAATGCGATGCTGATCCGGATCGATGCAGACAGTGCACGGCCGTTGTTCGAGCAGATCGCGGCGTCCGTGCGTGCAGAGGTGCTCGCCGGGCGGCTGCGTCCCGGCGACCGGCTTCCTGCGGCGCGCGAGCTCTCCGCGGCGATCGACGTCAACGTGCACACGGTCCTGCGCGCCTACCAGGAACTGCGCGACGAGGGCCTCGTGGAACTGCGCCGGGGCCGGGGCGCCGTGCTCTCCGCATCCGCCGCGCCCCTCGCCGACCTCGCCGACGACATCTCCGCGCTCGTCCGCCGCGCCGCCGCGCTCGGCCTCAGCCCCGCGACGCTGTCCGCCCTCGTGAAGGAGACGACACCATGAACGATCGATCCGCCGCCGAGCAGGATGTGGCCGCGATCCCACCCCGGGACCTCCGCCGGGCCCGGCTGATCGCCCTGCTGATCGGCGTGCTCGTGCCGCTGGTGCTGTCCGGTGTCGTGCTCGCGCTCGTGCTGGCCTGGCTCCCCGAACTGCCGTCGCCGGTGGCCACGCACTGGGGACCGTCCGGCGTCGACGGGTTCGGGCCGCCGGTCACCTTCGTCTGGATGACGGCGCTGCTCGGCTTCGCACTCCCGGCTGTCCTCACGATCGGCACTCTCATCGCGGTGCGCGACCACTGGGGTGGCGCCGCCCGGCTGCTCGGCGGGATGGCCCTGGGGATCTCCGGCCTCAGCGCGGTCATCACACTCGGCGCGGTCGGGATGCAGCGCGGTCTCGCCGACGCGAAGCACGTCGAGGACCTCGGCGGCGTCATGCTGCTCGGGTTCGGGATGTTCGTCGCGCTGATCGGGGTCGGGTGGCTCGTGCAGCCGCACATCCGCCCGGTGCCGGGGGCACCGCTGAAGAGGGTGCACCTGACGTCGATCGCGGGCGGCGAGCGGGTGGTGTGGCTGGCGACGGCGACCATGTCGCGGGTGGCGCTGATCCTGATCTCGGTGGTCGTCGTGATCGTGGTCGGCGTCACGGCGGTCATGGCGATCCGCTTCACGGATCGGCTCTGGGTGCCGGTGCTGACGCTGCTGCTGATCGGTGGCGCGTTCGCGGTCTCCGCCTCGTTCCGCGTGCGGATCGGGCCGGACGGGCTCAGCGTGCGCTCGCAGGCCGGCTTCCCGCGCGTGCACGTGCCGCTCGACGAGATCGTGTCGGTGCGGGCCGTGGACTGCAATCCGTTCGGCGAGTTCGGCGGTTTCGGGTGGCGGCTCGGGCTCGACGGACGCACCGGCATCGTGCTGCGCCGCGGTCCGGCGATCGAGATCGAGCGGCGCGACAAGCGTCCGCTCGTCGTCACGGTCGACGGCGCGGACGTCGGCGCCGCCGTGCTCCAGGCGTACCTGGACCGGGCCGGCGCGCCATCGGCGACGACGGACGACGCGGGAGCATGACCGCGCGGGAGGCGGGGCAGGGCCCGCGCAGCTCCGCTCGGGTGCGCTGGGGCGCCGTCTCCCTGTTCACCGCGCTGGCGTGGGGGCTGGCCTGGCTGATCTGCCTGCCGCTGTGGCTCGGCGACGGTCTCGCCACGCCCGGCGCCCTGGTGCTGATCACCGCGATGATGTTCGCTCCGACGGTCGCGATGGTCGTCACGATGCTGGTCACCGGGATCCCGCGCAAGGGGGAGCGGATCCGTTCGCTCGGCATGTGGCCGCTGCGCCCCGCGAAGCAGGTGGTCTGGCTCATCGTGATCGGCTGGCTCGGGCCGCTCGCGGTCGTGCTGCTCGCCCTCGGGGTCGCGGTGATGCTGGGCTGGCTGCACCCGGACTTCACGTTCCCGGTGATCGCCGAGCAGCTCGCGAAGGCGGTGCCGGCCGGGGTCGCGCTGCCGCCGGTGAGGGTCATCGTGGGTGCGCAGCTCGCCGCGATCCCGATCGGCGCGCTGATCAACGGGATCTTCGCGTTCGGGGAGGAACTGGGCTGGCGCGGCTGGCTGGTCCCGGCGCTGCGTCCGCTCGGGACCTGGCCCGCGCTGCTGATCAGCGGCGCGATCTGGGGGCTCTGGCACGCGCCGATCATCCTGCTCGGCTACGACTTCGGCCGAAGCGACGTCGTCGGGGTGCTGCTCATGGTCGGCGGATGCGTGGCCTGGGGCGTCCTGTTCGGCTGGTTGCGGCTGCGCTCCGCATCGCTGTGGCCGTCCGTGTTCGCGCACGGCATGCTGAACGCCTCCGCGGGGCTGTCGCTGCTGCTCAGCCCGCCGCATCCGCAGCTCGGGCTGGTGAGCCCGCTGGGCGCGTCCGGCTGGATCGCCTGCGCGCTGGTGGTCGTCGTGCTGCTGCTGACCGGCCAGTTCCGCCGTCAGCCCGCGCTCGCCGCGTCCCGCCCGCGCGCGCTTCCCGCGCCGCTGCCGGCGGTGTCCGATCCGGAACGGTCTTGATCGCGGCGACCCGAGCGACGAAGCTGAACCCATGGCCGATCCGACCCCTGCGAACTGGCGCGCCGCCGACGACTACCTCGCCGAGATGCTGGTCGGACACGACCCGGCCCTCGACGCCGCGCTGACGGCGCAGCGGGCGGCGGGGATGCCCGCGATCGAGGTCGCCCCGGTCAGCGGCAAGCTGCTGCACCTGCTGGTGCGGATCTCCCGGGCCCGGCGGGTCCTCGAGATCGGCACCCTCGGCGGGTACTCCACGATCTGGATGGCCCGGGCGGTCGGCGACGGCGGCCGCGTCGTCACGATCGAGGCCGAGCCCGGCAACGCCGCCGTGGCGCGCGGCAGCATCGACGCGGCGGGCATCGGCGATCGCGTCGAGATCCGCGTCGGTCGCGCCGGCGACGTGCTGCCCACGCTCGACGGAGGGGAGCCCTTCGACCTCGTCTTCGTCGATGCCGACAAGGAGTCGAACACGCTCTATCTGGACTGGGCGGCCCGTCTGGGGCATCCCGGCACAATCGTCGTCCTGGACAACATCGGCCGAGACGGCGAGATCGTCGACGGTGCGTCGACCGACACCAAGGTGATCGGCACGAGAGCCGCTCTGGAGATGCTCGGGCGAGATCCGCGTTTCGATGCGACGGCGCTGCAGACGGTCGGAGTCAAGGGCTGGGACGGGTTCGCCGTCGCCGTCGTGGTCTGAGCGGGCCGCCCGCGTGAGCAACGCGCGGACACACCTGTCACGGGCGCGCGGATGTGGCCGATCCGGGTCACAATGGACGCGTGACGCAACCGGTGGGACTGGGCGGGCGGCCGACGATGCCGCCGCCGGGCGTGCCCGCCGAGGAGCGCCTGATCGCACGGTTCCATCCGCACGCACGGCACCTGTTCTGGTCGGCGCTGATCCTGATCCTCGTCGCCGGCGCCACAGGGTTCTTCACGAAGAACCTGCCGAAGCCGTTCACCGACTGGATGCTGTGGGCGGCGGCCGGTGCGGTCGTGCTGCTGTTCGTGATCGTGCCGTATTGCGTGTGGCTGTCGCGCCGGTACACCATCACGACGCGGCGCGTGATCGTGCGCGATGGGATCGGATCCCGGCGCAGCACCGAGATGTCGCACGCTCGTGGCTACACGATCTCGGTGCGCCGCGGACCGCTGCAGCGCACGGTCGGTGCGGGGACGATCCTGCTCTCGAACGGGGTGGACGCGCCGCTGCGCCTGCGCGACGTGCCCAACGTCGCGCTCGTGCAGGAGACACTGGCCGACCAGATCGAGGTGGGGCAGATCCTCGCGCACCGCGATGCGCAGTCCGCCCAGAACCCGTTCGGCGACTGAGCGACGAGGGCCGACCCCTGGCCGGGGGAGCGACGCTGCCCGCACCCGGCGTACGGAAGAATGGGGTGCGAGGAACGGAGACCCGATGGCGTTGCGTGTGGGTGTGATCGGCGGCGGACAGCTGGCGCGGATGATGATCGCTCCGGCGGTGGAGCTCGGGATCGACATCCGGGTGCTCGCCGAGGATGAGGGCATGTCGGCGCAGCTCGCCGCGACCGCCGTGGGCGACTACCGCGATCTCGACACGGTGCGCCGGTTCGCGGCAGACGTCGACGTCGTCACGTTCGATCACGAGCACGTGCCGCAGGAGGTGCTGCGTGCGCTCGTCGCGGACGGCGTCGCCGTGCACCCGGGACCGGATGCGCTCCGCTTCGCCCAGGACAAGCTCGACATGCGCGCCCGGCTCACCGAGCTCGGCGTGCCGCAGCCGGACTGGGCGCGCATCGCCGACACTGTCGAGCTGCAGCGCTTCCTCGACGCCCACGGCGGGCGCGGCGTCGTGAAGACCCCCCGTGGCGGGTACGACGGCAAGGGCGTGCGGGTCGTCTCGGACGCTACGGAGGCGCAGGACTGGTTCTCCGGCCTCGCCGAGGGCGACGCGCTGCTCGTCGAGGAGCTCGTGCCGTTCGTGCGCGAGCTGGCCCAGCAGATCGCACGGCGCCCCAGCGGCGAGAGCGTCGCCTACCCCGTCGTGGAGACGGTGCAGCGCGACGGGGTGTGCGCGGAGGTCATCGCCCCGGCGCCCGGCGTCGACGCGGAGCACGCGGCGCAGGCCGCCCGGATCGGCGCCGAGATCGCCGAGGGGCTGGGGGTCACCGGCATGCTGGCCGTCGAGCTGTTCCAGACCGACGACGGGCGGATCCTCGTGAACGAGCTCGCGATGCGTCCGCACAACAGCGGGCACTGGAGTCAGGACGGCGCCGTGACCGGCCAGTTCGAACAGCACCTGCGCGCCGTCGCCGATCTTCCGCTGGGCCAGACGACGCCGATCGCGCCCTGGTCTGTCATGGTCAACATCCTCGGCGGACCCGTGGGTGCCGCCATGGTCGACCGGATCCCCGCCGCGCTCGCCGCCGGCGCCGATGCGAAGGTGCACACCTACGGCAAGGCACCGCGCCCGGGCCGCAAGGTCGGGCATGTGAACGTCGCCGGAGCCGACCTCGAGACGACCCGCGTCCGTGCCCGCGCAGCCGCCGCCGCCTTCGCCTGACCGCACCTTCGGGGTCGTTGAGCGAGGACGAAGCGCCAGCGACGACCGAGACGAAACGCGGTGATTCCCGAAAACGCCGTGAGGGCGCGGCGCAGCGGGGATCTCCCAGCCGTCACCCGTAGCCTGGACCGGTGACCGGGACACTGCACGCCTCCGCCGCGCCCCTCGTCGGCGTCGTCATGGGATCCGACTCCGATTGGCGCGTGATGAGCGACGCCTCGCAGGCCCTGACCGACTTCGGGATCCCGCACGAGGTCGAGGTCGTGTCCGCGCACCGCACTCCGGAGAAGCTGCACCGCTATGGTCGTGAGGCCAGGGAGCGCGGGCTCAAGGTGATCATCGCCGGGGCCGGGGGCGCCGCGCACCTGCCCGGCATGCTCGCCTCGCTGACCGCGCTGCCGGTGATCGGCGTTCCCGTGCCGCTCGCATACCTGGACGGCATGGATTCGCTGCTGTCGATCGTGCAGATGCCCGCCGGCATCCCCGTCGCGACAGTCTCGATCGGCGGAGCCCGCAATGCGGGGATCCTCGCCGCGCGGATCCTCGGGACTTCGGATCCGGCGATCGCCGACCGCATCGAGTCCTACGCCCGCGAACTCGAGGCGCAGGTCGAGGAGAAGAACCGACGGCTGAAGGACAGCCTGTGACCCAGCTGCTGACAAGGCCCGGCGGGGGCCCGGCGTCAGGTGCGCGGCTGATCCGCACCCGCCCGATGCGCGACCCCGACTTCGGGTCTCCCGAGGTGATGACCCGCCGCGGCTGGTGGCTGGTCGTGCTGAACGTGCTGATCCCCGGATCCGCACAGGTGCTCGCCGGCAACCGTCGCCTCGGCCGGTTCGGTCTGGGCGCGACGCTGCTGATGTGGGCCCTGGTCGTGGTCGGCGTGCTGACGGCGCTGCTCTGGCACCAGGCGCTGCTCTGGCTGACGCTGGGTGGCGGCTGGGTGTCCTGGTTGGTGCTGACGCTGATCCAGGTGCTCTGCTTCGCGTATGTCGCGCTCTGGATCGTGCTCACGATCGACGCGCTCCGGCTGGTGCGGCTCGTGCGCACCAAGACCTACGCGAAGATCGCCATCCCCCTCGTCGCGGTGCTCGTGCTCGCGCTCTGCGGCAGCGCGACGGCCACGGCGGCGAACATCGTCGGATCCAGCCGCACCGCGATCAGCACGCTGTTCGGATCCGGCGGACCGAGCCTGCCGCCCAGCGACGGGTACTACAACGTCCTCCTGCTCGGCGCCGATAGCGGCCAGGGCAGAGACTCCATGCGCTTCGACAGCATCTCGGTGGTGTCGGTGAACGCCGAGACCGGCAAGGTGACGATCTTCGGCATCCCGCGCGACATGCCCAACGTGCCGTTCTCGCCCGGGCCGATGCACGACGCCTACCCGAACGGATTCCAGGCGCACCCCGACGACACCTGCGGCTGGGGATCCGGCATCAACCAGCTCACCAACGCCGTGCAGGACTGCCACACCGGCACCCCGTACTACCCGGCGGTGAAGGGCCACCCGTGGGCGCCGTCGATCGAGGCGACCAGGGATGCGGCGGAAGGCGTGCTCGGGATCAAGGTCCCGTACTACGTGTTCCTCGACATGAACCACTTCGCCCAGCTCGTCGACGCGCTCGGCGGCGTGGACATCAACGTCAAGGAGAGGCTGCCCGAGGGCGGTCCGCCGCCAGGCTCCGGCGCGGATGACGTCGACACGTGGGCCATCGGCTGGATCGAGCCCGGGCAGCAGCACATGAACGGCGACACCGCGCAGTGGTACGCACGTTCGCGGTACACCACCAGCGACTTCGACCGCATGCGCCGTCAGCGCGAGCTGCAGGAGGCGATCCTCAAGCAGTTCACGCCGCAGAACGTGCTCTCGCATTTCGACGCGCTGGCGACGGCGGGCACCGAACTGGTCGACACCGACATCCCGCAGGACAAGCTGCCTGAGTTCATCGACCTCATGATGAAGGCGAAGCAGCAGCCGGTGCAGTCCGTCGAGCTGACGCCGGCCGGGGGCGTGGACGAGTTCAACCCCGACTGGAACCAGATCCACCAGATGGTGAAGACCGCACTGCACCCCGCACCGTCGCCCACGCCGACCGACTGACGCGATCCTGACCTCTATGGAGCGCCTCAGGGGCCAGGCGACCCGCGCTGGCTAGGCTCTGAGCATGGCTGTGCTGCGCGTCGTGCTCGATCAGGCGACGGACGTCGTCGATCCCGATCAGGCCGAGGCTGCGCGCTTCCTCCTGGTGGGCCTGGCGGCGACGGCACCGTACCGCTGCACGGTCGAGGCGATCGTGCCCGGTGGGGATCCTGCGGCCGTCTTCGACGGGGCCGACACGGTGCACCGGCTTGCGCTCGGACGCCGAGAAGTCGGTGCGGCCTGGCAGCTCGGCGTGATCGCGGGCGTCGGCGGAGGCATGATCCACGCGCCGTCGCTGTTCGCCCCGCTCGCCAAGCACGACCGCCTCCACGACAACGACCAGACGGTGGTCACGCTCTGGGATCTGCGCGCCTGGACCGCACCGGATCAGCTGTCGCGCACGAGCGTGCTGTGGCAGCGCGCGATGCTCAAGCGCGCCGTCAAGCACGCCGACGCCGTGGTCGTGCCGACGCACGCGATGGCCGAGCGACTGGGCGATCTCGCCAAGCTGCGCGACCGGATCCGCGTGATCCCCGGTGCCGCCCCGGAGGGATTCGCGATCCCGCACGACGCGCCGGAGCGCCGGGTCGCTCTGGGCGCCCCCGGTCGCTACCTGGTCGCCACCGGAACCGCGGCCACGCTGGAACCTGCGTTCGCCGCAGCCATCGCCGCGGACGCCGATGCCTTTGTGCTGGACGCGCCGGACGGTGCAGCGGCCGCGATCGCCGAGGCCGCGCGCGCGGCCGGGCTGGATGCTCCCCGGGTGCACGTGCTCGGGCGACCCGATGTGGACGACCGAGCGGCGCTGCTGGGTGGTGCCATCGCACTCGTGGCTTCGGATCCCGCCGTCGCGTGGCCGTGGCGGATGCTCGAGGCGCTCGCGATCGGCGTGCCGGTGATCGCGGCCGAGGGCGGTGTGCACCGCGACCTTCTGGCCGACGGAGGGCTGATCGTCGAGGGCGACGGCTTCACCGATGCCGTGCACGAGGCCGCGGGGGAGCGAGCCCGGCGGCTGTCGGTGCTGGCGGCCGACCGGTCGCGCGCCTACTCGTGGAACGGATCCGCCGAGCGGGTCTGGGCGCTGCACGCGGATCTGTGAATCGCGTCGTTGTGGCGATATTCCGCCACATCCGCCACACTGGTCACATGACTGGACATGCCCCGGGTCCTGCGCGCGCTCAGGCGCCCCGACGCTGGACGATCGGCATGCTCGCGATCGTCGCCCTCGCACTTGCGGTGCTCACTCCCGCGGTGGCGGACGCAACACCCGCATCGGCCTCCGTCCGGCCGGCAGTCAGCGTCTCGCACGGCGTCGCGGATGCGGCGACGTCGATCCGACCGACGACGCTCGCCGGGTTCAACGCGGGCAACATCATCAGCGATGCGGTGTTCACCAACAACTCCACGATGACCGCGGCGCAGATCCAGGACTTCTTCAACGCGAAGGTGCCGAACTGCCTGGGCGGGTCGGACCAGTACGGTCCGATCATCTGCCTCAAGGACTTTCGCCAGGACACGCCGAACAAGACCGCGGATGCATACTGCAAGGGCTACACCGCTGCGGGAGGCGAGTCCGCCGCCACCATCGTGTATCGCGTCTCTCAATCCTGCGGGATCAATCCGCAGGTGCTGATCGTCATGCTGCAGAAGGAATCGGGACTGGTCACGCACACCTGGCCGAGCGCATGGCGGTACGCGCAGGCGATGGGGCAGGCCTGTCCGGACACGGCGCCCTGTGATCCGTCCTTTGCGGGATTCTTCCAGCAGGTGTATGGGGCTGCGCGTCAGATGCAGATCTACATGGCGGGGCGCTACTTCACCTGGTACGCCCCCGGCAACACCTGGAACATCCTGTACAACCCCAACACGGCCTGCGGCAGCTCACCGGTCTATGTGGCGAACAAAGCGACGTCGGCGCTGTACTACTACACGCCGTATCAGCCCAACGCCTCCGCATTGGCTGCGGGTTACGGCGAGGGCGACACGTGCGGAGCGTACGGCAACCGCAACTTCTACAACTACTTCACGGACTGGTTCGGGTCGACACAGGGCGGCTCGTCCGCCAACAATCCGGTCGGATTTGTCGACGCAGTCACGTCCACCCCGGGAAGTATCAAGGTAAGGGGTTGGTCGTTGGATCCCGATACCTCGAGTTCGATCTCTGTCGATGTCTACGTAAACGGGAACGGGTACCGGACAAGTGCAAACCTCGCCCGACCGGATCTGTCGACGCATTACCCAGGCCTCGGCATCAATCACGGCTTCGACTTCACCGTTCCTGCACCCATCTGGGGTACGGTAAGCGTCTGCGCATACGGGATCAACGTGGGTGCAGGCAATAATCAACTGCTAGGGTGCGTTTCGACCTCGTCGTTCGGAGGTTCGCCCTTTGGCGCCGTCGACGACGTCAGCGCGGGCAAGGGGACCGTCAGCGTCAGCGGTTGGGCCTTCGATCCCGACACCACCGATCCGATCGCGGTTCATGTTTATGTCGGAGGGGCGGGCACCCCGACGGTCGCCAACCTCTCGCGATCTGATCTCGCCCGGGTGATCCCGCAATACGGCACCAATCACGGCTATCAGGCAACCGTCAACGCGGCCCCGGGTAATCAGACGATTTGCATCTACGGGATCAACGTGTCGACAGGTACGAATTCGTTGCTCGCGCCTTGCGCACAACGATTCGTACCTCCTGCCACAGACCCGGGTACCACACCGATCGGTCGGCTGGACGGCATTACCGTGGCAGGCGACCAAGTGACGCTTCGAGGTTGGGCACTCGACCCTGACACGAATTCGTCGATCGCTGTGCACGTGTACATGGGAGGCAGTGGCGCCCCCTATGTGGCCGACCAGAATCGGTGGGACATCGCTGCGGCTTTTCCCGGATACGGACCTGCGCATGGATTCTCCATTCAGCGTCCGATCCCTCCGGGTGGTGCCCAGGTATGCGCGTACGCCATCAACGACGGAAAGGGAGGGAATGTCACGCTCGGCTGTCAGTTCGTGGCTCCGGTGTCGTCGGCATCCCCGTTCGGCGTATTCGAGTCGGCGGTCGCTACCGCAGGGGGCGTCCAAGTCACCGGCTGGGCGATCGACCCGGACACTTCCGCACCGATCGCCGTGCATTTCTACATCGATGGCGTCGGAGTCCCCAAGGTCGCTGATCAAGACCGGGCCGACGTCGGCGCTGCATATCCCTCGTCAGGGCCCTTGCACGGATTTTCTGCGATCATCCCTGCGGG
Source organism: Microbacterium panaciterrae (assembly GCF_039541635.1). NCBI lineage: Bacteria > Bacillati > Actinomycetota > Actinomycetes > Micrococcales > Microbacteriaceae > Microbacterium > Microbacterium panaciterrae. The sequence goes on along the minus strand of NZ_BAABGP010000013.1, from coordinate 183,401 downwards.
GCCGACCAGCCACACGGTATGCGCGTATGCGATCAATGACGCGCCCGGCACCAACCCGCTGCTCTCGTGCCGCTCCTTCTGATCCGCCGCGCTCGTCCGACGGCGCCGATGCGTCCAGTACCGCCGTTCGTCAGACCAGGCCGGACCAGGAGGCGAGGCGTTGAGTGAGGGCGGCGGAGCGGTCGACCAGACCGGCCGGTTCACCGCGTTGGACGGGTTGCGCGGGCTGGCTGCTGTCATCGTCGTCTTCTACCACGCGGTGCTGGCGAGCCCATGGGGCAATGGATTTCAGGTGGTGCTCGGCGGTGGCGTCCCGGACTCTCGGTTCGTCGACGCGCTTGCGAACACGCCACTCCGCTATTTCGTGATGGGCCCCGAAGCGGTCATCGTCTTCTTCGTGCTCAGCGGCTTCGTTCTGATCGCTCCGTTGCTGGGCGGACGAGGGCTCAACCTGTGGAGCTACTACCCGAGACGCGTCCTCCGGCTCTGGCTGCCGTCGGCGGCCGCCATGGTGTTCGCGGTGATCCTGATCGTGCTGACGGCGCAGCGTCCGGATCAGGCGCCAAGCGAGTGGGGGAAAACGTACAGCTTCCCAGCGCTGTCGGCGGGCGATGTGCTCAACTCGTTCTTCTTCCTCACGGGCGACACCAAGCTCAACAACCCCTTGTGGACACTGCGTTGGGAGCTCTTGTTCTCACTGCTACTGCCACTGGCTTTCCTGCTCGTCGTGTGGATCAGACGATGGACGGGGCTGGGGTTGCTGGTGCCTGCTGTGGCTGTCGGGGTCGGCAACGCATTCGGAGTGCCGGCGCTGACCTACGGTTCGGTGTTCCTGGCAGGCGGCGTCGTCGCGGTATTGGTATCGCGGGATGTGGTGCCGCGCCGCCCGGTCGTCATCGGCGCTCTGGCGCTGTGCGGGCTTCTCTTGATGGGCGTCCCGGACGCCGTGCGGGTCGTCCTCCCGGGCGTATCGACGACGGTACGGGCAGGGACGCAGGGACTCGTCGTGATCGGCGCGGCGCTCATCGTCTTGGCGCTCACGCAACGATCGCCGCTCGCCCGGCTTTTCGGTTCGGCGCCGATGCTCTTCCTCGGAAGGATCTCTTTCAGCCTCTACCTGGTGCACGTTCCGATCCTCATCGCCTCGGTGCACCTCGCCCCAGGAACGGCGTATTGGGCGCTACCGGTCGCAATCGCCTCGTCGTTCATCGTTGCTTGGCTGTTCATGCGCTTCGTGGAACAGCCGTCCGCACGGTTTGCTCGCACAGTCGGCGGCCGCGTCTCCGCGTTCGTCTCGAGTCGCGGAGCCGGTCGGGACGAGTTTCCCGAACAGATCGGACTTCAGGAGAGGTAGTCGCGCAGCGCCGCGAACTGCTCAGAGGGCGTGAATCCCGTCGCAAGGATCCGGTCAAGCGACAGCATGCTGTTTGCGGGGCGCGGGGACACGGGTGCCGTTGCCGCGGCAAAGTACTCGGCAGTGCTCACACCAGTGATCCTGGTCGGGTCGTGTCCGATCGTGGAGAACACGGCGCGCGCGATGTCCGCCCAGGTCGCAGGCTCGCCGGATCCTGTGACGTTGTAGACGCCGAATGGCGCCTCCGAGGCGAGCAGGTGCACGATTGCGCGCGCGATATCGTCCGTGAAGGTGAGGCGACCGGTCTGATCGTCCACGACCTTCGGATCGATGCCGCGCTCGGCGAGCGTTGCCATGGTGCGTACGAAGTTCTTGCCCTCGCCGATGACCCACGACGTACGCAGGATGTAGTGTCGCGGGGCGGTCGCGACAGCAACGTCGCCGGCGGCCTTGGTCTGTCCGTAGACTCCCAGCGGCGCCAGGGCGTCTTCCTCGCGGTAGGGACGATCGGCTGTGCCGTCGAAGACGTAGTCGCTCGAGACGTGCACGAGGGTGATGCCGTTCTCGGTGGCGATGCGCGCCAGGCGAGCCGGGCCCTCGGCGTTCGCGACCCACGCCTCGCGGCGGCCGTCAGGGGCCTCTGCGAGGTCGACGGACGTGTAAGCGCCGGCGTTGATGATCGTGCCGTAGTCGCGCCACCGGCGTGCGGTGCCGAGTCGCGCGTCCGCCAGGTCGAGGTCGGTACGCGTGGCGTACTCGATGTGCGCGGCGTCGCCGAGCGCTGCACGCAGGGCGAGCCCGAGCTGTCCGTTCGCGCCGAGCACGAGCGTCTTGCGCGGGGCGATCGGGATGACGGCGGCCAGGCGCGGGTGGTGCTTGTCCTTCTCCGAAATCTCCACCTCGACCAGCGGGATCGGCCAGTCAATCGCCGCCGTCTCGTCGGCGAGGTTCAGGAAGGAGTATGTCGCATCGGGGGACCAGTGGTCGTTCACGAGATAGGTGTACGCCGTGTCCGGCTCAAGGGTCTGGTACGAGTTGCCGACCCCGCGTGGCACGAAGATCGCACGCGACGGATCCAGCTCGATCGTGAAGACGGTGCCGAAGCTCTGGCCCTCGCGAAGGTCCACCCAGGCGCCGAAGATGCGCCCCGTGGCGACCGAGACCCACTTGTCCCACGGCTCGGCGTGTATTCCTCGGGTTGTGCCGACGGCATCGTTGAACGAGATGTTGTTCTGCACCGGGCCGAAATCCTCAAGGCCCAGAGCAGTCATTTTCTCGCGCTGCCAGTTCTCCTTGAACCAGCCGCGTGCGTCTCCGTGCACTGGCAGCTCGAGCACGATCATCCCCGGAATCGGGGTCTCGACGACCTGGAGCTGCTTGCCGAACTTGACCGCCATCACTGCCCCTTCGTGGCGTAGAAAGCCTCGGTCGCGTCCTTGGATGGCGCCCACCACGCCTCGTTCGCTCGGTACCAGTCGATCGTGGCCTGCAGGCCCGACTCGAAGTCGGCGAACTGGGGCGTCCAGCCGAGCTCGGTGCGCAGTTTGGTGGAATCGATCGCGTAGCGCAGGTCGTGGCCGGCGCGGTCGGTCACGTGATCGTAGGCGTCGCGGGGCTGCCCCATCTGCGCGAGGATCAGCTCGACGACGTCTTTGTTGTTGCGCTCGCCGTCGGCGCCGATCAGGTAGGTCTCGCCGATCCGGCCCTTCTCCAGGATCGTGAGGACCGCGGAGGAGTGGTCGTTGGCGTGGATCCAGTCGCGCACGTTCTCGCCCGCGCCGTAGAGCTTGGGACGGATGCCGCGGATCACATTCGTGATCTGGCGGGGGATGAACTTCTCCACGTGCTGGTACGGACCGTAGTTGTTGGAGCAGTTCGAGATGGTCGCCTGCACACCGAAGGAGCGCACCCAGGCGCGCACGAGCAGGTCGGATCCCGCCTTCGTCGACGAGTACGGGGAGGACGGGTTGTACGGCGTGTTCTCGGTGAACCGCTCCGGGTCGTCGAGCTCGAGGTCGCCGTAGACCTCGTCGGTCGAGATGTGGTGCAAGCGTCTGTCGTGCTTGCGTGCCGCCTCGAGCAACGTGTACGTGCCGACGATGTTCGTGTCCAGGAACGGGCGCGGGCTGTGCAGGGAGTTGTCGTTATGCGACTCGGCCGCATAGTGCACAACCGCGTCGGACTCGGCGAAGAGCGAATCCACGAGCTCCGCGTCAGTGATGTCGCCCCGCACGAATCGCACCCGATCCTCCGGCAGACCGTCGAGCGACGCCCTGTTGCCGGCGTAGGTGAGGGCGTCGAGCACGGTGACGTGGTGATCGGTGTTCTCCACGACGTGGTGCACGAAGTTCGATCCGATGAAGCCGGCGCCGCCGGTGACGAGCAGTCTCTGCATGGCTTCCAGGGTAGCGGTGAGCCTCTTATCGTCATGCCCCCTGGCGGCGGCGAATTCACAGGATCTGCGAGGTCATAAGGGAGAATGGACGCATGCGTGGAATCATTCTGGCCGGCGGCACCGGCTCGCGACTGCACCCGATCACCCTCGGGACGTCGAAGCAGCTCGTCCCGGTCTACGACAAGCCGATGATCTACTATCCGCTTTCGACGCTGATCCTGGCGGGCATCCGCGACATCCTGATGATCACGACGCCGCACGATGCCGAGGCGTTCCATCGTCTGCTCGGCGACGGGTCCCGCTTCGGCGTCTCGATCACCTACAAGACCCAGCCGTCGCCCGACGGACTCGCCCAGGCTTTCGTGCTCGGCGAGGAGCACATCGGCTCGGAGCCGGCCGCCCTCGTGCTCGGCGACAACATCTTCTACGGGCAGGGTATGGGCACGCAGCTGCGCCAGTACACCGAGCTCGACGGCGGTGTCGTCTTCGGGTATTGGGTCGACGACGCGACCGCGTACGGCGTCGTGGAGTTCGACGACGCGGGCCGGGTCGTCTCCCTCGAAGAGAAGCCTGCTCAGCCGAAGAGCAACTACGCGGTCCCCGGGCTCTACTTCTACGACAACGACGTGATCGAGATCGCGAAGAGCCTGAAGCCATCGCCCCGCGGCGAGCTCGAGATCACCGACGTCAACCGCGAATACCTCGAGCGGGGCAAGCTGAAGGTGCAGCTGCTGACCCGGGGAACGGCGTGGCTCGACACGGGGACCTTCGACTCTCTCGCCGAGGCCACCGAGTTCGTGCGCACCGTGGAGAAGCGTCAGGGGCTCTCCATCGGATGCCCGGAGGAGGTCGCCTGGCGCATGGGCTTCCTCACCGATCAGGAGCTGATAGAGCGCGCCGAGCCCCTGGTGAAGAGCGGTTACGGGGCGTATCTCCTGAAGGCTCTCGCGCAGGGGCGCCAGCTGCCCGCGCAGAGCGCATGACGGCCTCCGCCGCCGAGGTCCCGGACGGCGGGGAGCTCCGTTCGGGAGCGCGACGGGTCATCCTCTTCGCGCTGCACTCCGAGCGAGGCGACGCCGACGCCGCCACGAGGTATCAGCTCGCCGCCTTGCGTCCGCTCGGCATGCGGCTGGTGGCGATCGTGGAGCCCTGGCTGGCCGCCGAAGAGTTCAGTGCGGTCGACGGGCTCGTCGACGAGATCGTCCGGTTCGACGGTGCGGCGGTCGATGCGCGCGCGTACCGATCAGCACTCCAGACCGTCGACGTGACGTCGTTCGACGAGGTGCTGTTCACGGGGAACAGCTGGTTCGGCCCGATCGGCGCCTTCGACGAGGTCCTCTCGCGGATGGAGTCGTCGGCGGCCCAGGTCTGGAGGCTCATCGAAACGACGGACCGCACCCCCGAATCCTTCCCGGCGGAGGGCTTCCCGCGCGCCCTCGCTCCGTGGACCTGGACCCTGGTTCGCACCGCGACCGTCGGCTCCGCCGCCTGGCGCGAGTACTGGGCCGCATCGAAGCAGGACGGCGAGGACGCCTTCGCCGAGGCCCTGATCAGGGGCGGCGCGAGCGGCGCCGTGGCGTATCCGGCGGAGCTGGGGCCCCGCGGCAATCCGGGGATCCTCGCGCCGGGAATCCTCCTCGATGCCGGCTGTCCGGTGCTGCTGCGGTCCGTGTTCGCGCAGTTCCCGCCGCTTCTCGACAGATTCGCCGTGCTCGTGCGCCCCATCATCGCGGAGATGGCAGAGCGCGGCTATCCGGTCGAGCTCCTGTGGCGTGCGGTCGCCCGGACGACTCCGCCGGCGGCGCTCAACGCGCTTGCCGGCATGCTCGAGATCCTTCCCGAGACGCCGCCCGCGATCGACGCTCAGCCCTCGGAAGGCTCCCCGCTGCGTGTGGTCGTCCTCGCGCACGTCCCGCACCTGGGGTTTGTAGATGAGCTCGCCGAGCGGCTCCGACAGATCCCCGGGGCATTCGATCTCATCGTCACGACGACCGACGGGCGCAAGGCTGCGAAGCTGAAGGCACGCCTGAGGGCGAGCGACCGCGATTGGGCGCGAAAAGCGGAGGTGCGGGTCACCTGGGTCCCGGGAGGGCGAGACATGGGCGCCCTGCTCATCGGGTGCCGGGACATTCTGCTGTCCGATCGCTACGACCTGATCATCCGGGTGCATGGTCGGGAGCCGCGGCGCAAGTCACTCAACGTCAGGGAGTACGGTCGGCGATATCAGCTGGAGAACCTGCTGAGCGGTCCGGGGTACGTGCAGCGTATTTTCGATCTCTTCCGTGGAGAACCCGGACTAGGGATGGTGTTCCCCCCGATCGTCCACATCGGCTACGGCACGATGGGGCGGGGGTGGGGCGCGTACCGCGAGCCTGCAGAGGATCTCGCCAGCGTGCTCGGGATCGCGGTCCCTTTAGACGAGGTCTCGCCGCTCGCGCCCTATGGCGGCATGTGGATCGGTCGCCCGTCCGCGCTGAGGATCTTCGCTGAGCACGACTGGACGGTGGGCGACTACCATCGCGCCCGTCGCGCTCGCTGGGTCGAGCTCACGCGTGTGCAGGAGCGCCTGCTCGGCCTCGCGGCCGCGGAGGCGGGCTTCCACTGTCGCACTGTGATGAACCGCGAGCATGCGCAGATATCGCACACCGCGCTTGAGTTCAAACTCGACGAGCTATCGTTCACCACGCGTGGCTACCCGGTGGAGCAGATCCACCTGTTGCGCCGCGCCGGGTGGACCGGATACGGGGGCGTTGTGGCCCTCATCCGTATGTACATCAACCTCAACCATCCGCGAATCGCTGCAGCGACCCAGCCCCTGTACCGCACCGCGCGCAACGCCGGGTTGATGGGGCAGCGGGTCCTCGCGGCCGTGCGCAACGAGCACAAAGACGACGGGGGAGATCGATGACGGCGACGAGCGAGCTGATCCCGGCACATCCCCGCCCGGCCAACGCCTTCCCCGTCGACGGAAGACGACTGCTGATCTATGTCGTCTACGACCCCCGTGGGGACGTCGAGGATTACGTGCTGCATGCGTTGACGGGGCTTCGTCGGCACATGACCCGCATATTGGTCGTGGTCAACGGCGCACTGACCGCACGCGGTCGGGAGCGTCTCTCCGCGGTGAGCGATGAGGTCGTGGAGCGGGAGAACCGCGGCTACGACATCTGGGGCTACAAGCACGGTCTCGACCATGTGGGCGGCGGCATCGCCGACTACGACGAGGTCGTGATCGCGAACGACACCTGGTACGGTCCCGTGCGCTCGTTCTCCGAGGTCTTCGAGCGCATGGATGAAAGGCCCGTGCATTTCTGGGGGCTCACCGATCACGCGCGAGTGGAGCCGCATCCGTTCACGCACACCGGCTACCTCCCGTATCACCTGCAGTCCTACTGGATCGCGGTGCGCCGCGACATGCTCCTGTCGCCGGAGTGGGCAGCGTATTGGCACGACCTGCCGGAGCTGACGACGTATTCCGACGCCGTCGTCAAACATGAGGGCGTCTTCACCGAGCACTTCACGCAGCACGGGTTCCTGGGCGACGTGTCCTTCCCGCTGCTTCTCGACACGCCGGAGAACTATCCGGTGATGTACGCGCGGCAACTGCTCGAGGCCGGGTGCCCGACGCTGAAGCGGCGCGCGTTCTTCCAGTGGCCGCCGTACCTGGATCAGGCAGGCGTCGTCAGTCGCTGGACTCTGGACGCCGCGGCAGAGTACGGCTATCCGATCGACCTGATCTACGCGGATATGGCGCGGAACGTGGCGCCTCGCGTGATGAACGCCGGTGCGGCGCTCATGTCCGTCCTCCCGGAGGACGACGTCTCGTACGACCCTGCGGCGCCGCTGCGCACGCTCGTCATCGCGCACATCTTCTACCCGGAGATGACGGAGGAGATGCTCGATCGCGCAGACTACCTGCCGGGCGAGTACGACCTCCTCATCACGACACCGGATGAGAACGGTGCGGCTGAGATCCGTCGTCGGGTCGCGGACCGATCTCGTCGGGGCGACGTCGAGGTCCGCCTCCTGGAGTCGAACAACGGCAGGGACCAGGGCGCCTTCCTCGTCGGGTGCCGCGACGTGATCCTCGACGGCGGGTACGAGCTGCTGGTGAAGATCCACTCCAAGAAGACGCCACAGGACGGCCCGGCGGTCGGTGCGCACTTCAAGGAGCAGCAGTTCGGCAACCTCCTGAACTCGGCCGGGTACGCGGCCAACGTCGTGGCGCTCTTCCAGAACGAGCCGGGTCTCGGGCTGGCTTACCCGCCGACGGTCCATCTCGGGCATCCCACTATCGGTCACGGGTGGTGGGAGAACAAGCCCCCCTTCGCGGATTGGTGCCGAGACCTCGGGATCCGCGTGCCGCTGGACGAGGGGTCGCCGCTCGCGCCGTTCGGGTCGATGTACTTCGCTCGGCCGGACGCCCTGCGGCTGCTGGTCGAGCACGCATGGACCTACGAGGACTTCGGCGGCGCCGACGCCTATCAGGACGGAGGGCTCGCGCACGTACTGGAGAGGATGCCGTCGTACGCGGCGGGTGAGCGCGGCTATCACACCCGGACCATCGCCGGATCCGAGTACCTTTCGATGAGTTACACGGCGCTCAGCTACAATCTCGATCAGCTGTCCATGACCATGCCGGGCACCACCATGGACAAGATCCAGCTACTACGCCGACTCGGCGAATGGGACTACGGCACCGCTCGTGATCTCGGTCGAATGTTCGTCGCACTGCACCTTCCGCAGCTGCGTGATCGCGCCAAGGGCCTGTACCACCGCACCCAGCGGGCGAGAGGCCTGTTCTGGCGGCTCCGCCATCCCTCCTCCTGGCGACGCGGCTGAGCCCGCCCGCCGTCTCCGCATCCTCCACGACCAGATCGGTAAACTGCACCTATGTCTGTGGCCCAACCCGGATCGGCCTCGGAGCGCTACACGCGCTTGAGCGCCCTTCCCCTCCGCGAAGTCGGGGGGCTTCGCCCGTTCACCCCCCAAGGCTTCGTGGGATCGATCCGCGACATCCTCGCGCACCGCGAGATGCTGGACCTCCTCGTCAAGCGTGACCTGAAGTCGCGCTACAAGGACTCCGCATTGGGGTTCCTCTGGTCGCTCGCGCGACCGCTCGTGCAGCTGCTGATCTACTTCGTCGTGCTGGGGCAGTTCATCGGTGCGGCAAGGGGTATCCCGGACTTCGCGATCTTCATCTTCTCCGGCCTCACGGCGATGGGACTGTTCACCGAAATCGCGGTCGGCGGCACCGGGTCCATCCTCGCCAACGCGGGCCTCGTCAAAAAGGTCTACGTCCCGCGCGAGCTGTTCCCGCTGGCGTCGACGGGGTCGGCGCTGTTCAACTTCGGCGTGCAGCTGCTCGTCCTGCTGGTGGCGACGGTCGTCGCAGGCAAGCCGCCGATTCACCTGCAGCTGGCGTACGTGGTTCCCTCGCTGGCACTGATCATCGTCTACGGCCTGGCGTTCGCCCTGCTCCTCGGTGCCCTCAATGTCTATCTACGCGACGTCCAGTACCTCGTCGAGGTGGCGACCATGCTGCTGTTCTGGGCCTCGCCCGTCGTCTACGCCTGGTCGATGGTCAAGGGGCTGATCAAGCATCCCTGGATCCTCGAGATCTACACGAACAATCCGCTCACCCTGGCGGTCATCGGGTTTCAGAAGGCTTTCTGGGTCGCTGGGGACACCCTGCCACAGCCTGACGACCTGCTGCTGCGGCAGATCATCGCACTTGTGGTGGGGCTTATCCTCCTGGTGCTCGGCCACCGGGTGTTCCTGCGCTTGCAGGGCAACTTCGCGCAGGAACTGTGAGTGACGGCATGGACGAGATGATGAACACCGTGCCCGCTGTGATCGACCGCCCGGTGGTGGTCGACGTCGCCGACGTCTCGAAGCGCTTCACGGTGCGCCGAGACTCTTCGCTGAAGGAGCGCATCGTCACGCTCGGGCGCGCGGGGCGTCGCCATCGCGAGGACTACTGGGCGCTGAACGACGTGTCCGTGCAGATCCGCGCAGGAAGCACTCTCGGTCTGATCGGGCACAACGGATCCGGCAAGAGCACCCTTCTCAAGGTGATCGGCGGGATCATTCAGCCGACGTCGGGAGAGGTGCGGCAGCGCGGACGTGTCGCCGCACTGCTCGAGCTCGGGGCAGGCTTCCACCCCGATCTGACTGGACGCGAGAACGTCTACCTGAACGCCTCCCTCCTGGGGCTCACCCGCGAGGAGACCGCGTCCAGATTCGCGGAGATCCTCGACTTCTCGGGTATCGGCGACTTCATCGACACTCAGGTGAAGTTCTACTCCTCCGGCATGTACGTCCGTCTCGCGTTCGCTGTCGCGGTCCACACGGATCCAGACATCCTTCTCGTGGACGAGGTGCTCGCGGTCGGCGACGAGGCCTTCCAGAAGAAGTGCATGGACAAGATCGAGGAGTTCCAGAAAGAGGGCCGCTCGATCATCTTCGTCAGTCACGCGCTGGGACAGATCGAGGAGCTCTGCGATCGGGTGCTACTGCTGGACCACGGAAAGGTCGTCTTCGACGGCATCCCCGAGACCGCGGTCGAGCGCTTCCGGGAGATCCTGCGTGAGGGCTCTCAGCGCGATGGACAGAGTGATCTGTCGATGCAGGCGATGAAGGTCCTCGGCATCGAGGTGTGCGATGAGTCCGGACAGAAAGTGGATGAGCTTGAAGCCGGGGCGCCCTTCCTCGTCCGGATCCGCGTGCGTTCGGATGTGAAGATGGACTCCTGGGCCCTCGGATTCAGCGTCGACACCGCATCTGGTCACATGGTGCTCGCTTCCAACACCGATCTTGCTGGCGCGGTGCTAGAACCGATCGAGGGCGAGCGTGTCATCGAGATGCGCGTGAGCGATGCGCGGCTCGGCTCCGGGCGCTACCTGGTGAACGCCAACATCGTAGGATTGAGCACCCCTAGTGCGCATTCGCTGAGCGCGGGCGCCGCGTTCGAGGTGATCGGTTCGACGCAGACGATCGGCCCCGTGGCCGGATCGATCACTGTGCGGTGAGCGCGGACGCAATGGCGAAGCAGGGAGCGGTCGCGACTCCTTTCGTCTTCCGCTCCCTTTCAGCGGCACGCGAGGACGTCTTCGAGGAGTGAACGCGCACGGGCGTCGAACGAATGCTCGGCACGCACCTGCTCGGAGATCGCTGCAGTCTCCGTGTCGCTGCCGAAGTGGTCGCTCAGGGGGGCAGAGGTGAGTTCGAGCAGACCAGGCACGTCGGCGTATGTGCGAACGGCGCTGCCGAAGAGGTCCGTGATCCCCTCGACCTCGTCACTGATCGCTCGACCGCCGGCGGCCACCACGTCGAACAGTCGATTTGAGACGAACCCTTCGCGGCGCATGGCGGGCCAGTGGTCGTTGAGGACGGCCCCGGCCGACTCGTAAAGTGCAGGCAGCGCATCGTTCGGGACGAAAGTCCCCGCGATCGCGGATCCGGGTATGAAGCCCCGCCAATCGGGTCCGTAGACCCTGACCCGACGCCCGGCGCGCAACGGTTCTACGACCGAGGGGCGTGCGATGCCGCGAGCCGTGCCGACGAACAACAGCTCGTCTCCCCTCGCTCGACCCGCGGGGGTGAACCGCTGCGGGTCGGTGCACTGCAACAGCGGTCGTAGTGGCGTCCCGAACCGCGCGGACGCGCGCCCGGCCCAGCGGGTCGATGCCGCATAGACCAAGTCGTACCCGGCGACCTCGGAGGCGGTGATCTCGTCGGGGTGACTTATGATCCAGAGCAATCTGTGCCTGGCGGCGGGGGAAGGGAGCGGCCGGGGTCCGCGAAGGACGAGCACCACATCGTCAGACGCAGACGAGGGGCGCGCTCGAGCGGGGAGGGCATCGACGGCCGCGTATTGGCCATGGCGCTCGAGGGCCGAGGCTAGCGCGCGGGCGAAATGCGTCTCCCCCCATGACTCGCCGCGTGCTCCGACTGGGGCTGCGGTCTTGATCGCCCAGCGCAGCCGAGGAACCTCGATGCCATCAGAGAGGACGAACGTCGCCTCTTCCCGGACGTAGCGTGGGATGACGACGTCCGGACCGGAGCCCCAACCGTCGAGGCGCAGACCGCGAGGACTGGGAGCCGGTGTGGACGACGGGTTATTGGGCAGTGCAGGCGGACCTGGTGGTGTGCGCCCGCGAACCGTCTCTGCGAGCAGTGTCCGGGGGGTGCCGCCCGTTCCGACGATCATCGCGCTCACAGGCGAGTCAAGGGCTGTAACTGGAAGCTCGGTACCCAGAGCGGCGGCGTCCTCCCGCGGGTACCCGTTCAGAACGCGGTACGGTCGCCCGGCGTGCAGCATGACACCGGCTGATGCTACAACGCCGTCTGGTGCGAGCCAGACCGGCGCGGCCGGTCCAGTGCGCTGCCTCATCAGTGCCTGCAGCGTGGCCGGCTCGATCAGGCTACCCGGCGTGCGCTGGACCAAAAGCGTGCCATCCCCGAGAAGGGAGATCCAGCCGTGGCCGTGGTCGTCAGTGTCGAGGAGCAGCACGCGGGGATCTCCGAGTGCGAGCTGAGCGGCCTGAAGCCTGACCTCGTTTCCCGCATTGGCGATTCCGAGAATGAGGACGATCTTGCGATTGCCGGCGCTGTCGGTCGAGAGCACGGCAAGCGGCGCCTGCAAGCCCTTACCGTCTGCGTCATCCTGGTCCAGATTCCAGAACAGCACGACCTCGGCGTTCGGCGGAGCCGGTGCGGTGAGGGTGCGGGTGCGCACCTCCCGCGCAGCTGAGTGCAGGGAGCGGAGGTTCGTGACGCTTCCACCGCGCAATTCGAGGGACCCTCCTGCGCGGAGCTCGCGCCAGGCGTGACCGAGAGGCCCGCCGAGCAGTGTCGCGGGCGCTGCGTTGTTCTCCGCATAAGTGACCGCATCCCAGGACAGCGACGTTTCAATCCTCGCAGGATCAGTCGCGAGATACGCGTACAGCGCGGGTACTCGATCCGGGTCAGGCAGCTGCTCCGACACCAGTCGCTCGGCGAAGAGCGGATTGAGACTCAGACCGCTACGAAATCCCCCTGATACGTACGCGCGGACCGCAGAGCGCGCGGAGACGCGGCGACCGAGCTGCAGAGAGGCGAAATCGGCGTCAACGACATCCGCGCGGAGGATGACCCGTGCCCACCACACCCGATCCACCGCAAAGAGGAGGGTACGGGCGACGGGCACCGAGCGCGCCGCGCGCCAGAGTCCTCGGATGCGGGTCAGCACCCTTCGAATTCTAGGCGCTCGTCGAGGGCTCGCAGGCCGAGGATGGTAGCCTTCGAGCATCGAAACCCCGGCTGCCCCAGGAGATCTGTTGCCTGAACCATCCGCTCGCGTCGGCATCGTCGTGAGAACCAAGGATCGGCCGATGTTCCTGGAACGGGCGCTCGGCGACATCGCGAGACAGTCGTTCGGCGACTGGTTGGCGGTAATTGTGAACGACGGCGGGGATTCCGCCCCAGTCGATCGAGCAGTCGCCGCTCTCGCGCCCGAACATCGCGCACGAGTTGCGGTGATCCACAGCACCGACGGACTGGGCCGATCGGCGGCCGCGAACACGGGGATCCGGACATTGTCGACCGAGTTCGTCGTGCTCCACGACGACGACGACCTCTGGGCTCCTTCCTTCTTGGCCGACTCTGTGGCCTGGCTGGACGCCTCACCGCAGGACGCCGGCGTCGTGAGCCGCACCGAGATCGTGTACGAGCGGGTCGAGGGTGGACGGATCATCGAGACCGGCAGGGAGCCATTCTGGGGCGCGATGTCCCGGATCACCTACGCCGATATGCTCCAGGTCAACCACTTCGTGCCGATCGCTTACGTATACCGCCGTGCGATGCACGACGAGGTCGGCCTATACCGGGAGGATTTGCACGCGGCCGAAGACTGGGAATTCAACCTTCGCGTCTTGCGCCGGCACCCGATTGGCTATCTGAGCGAGCGTGTGGGCGCGTACTGGATGCAGCGGCGTGGCCAGGAAGGCATCCTCGGCAACAGCATGTTCGTGCTGGCCGACGAGCACGACCGCTACGACCGGATGATACGCGACGAGGCGTTGCGGGCCTTCGCAGAGACGCATGGCGACGGGCTGCTGTTGTACCTGTCGCGGTACCTGCAGGACGAGATCGACCGCCAGTTGTCGGCTCGGAAGACGCTGGGTCAGCGTGCGACCGATGTGGCGCGGCGAGGATGGCGGCGGCTGCGTGGCCGCTGAGCTGAGATCACTCGTCGCGCAGAGGATCGTCCTCCCGCAGGGCGGCATCGGACTCGATGCTGTGGCGCTCTATGTTCGCGGAGGAGCGGAGATCGACGGGCGACGCTCATTCCGGGTGCCTGCGGGATCCACCGCATCCTTTGCGACGTACTTCAACGCGTTTCCCGCGGCTGTCTGGGCCTCCGTCGTCGGGATCGACCGCGCGGTGCTGCGCCTGCATGCGGAGGGCGAGGGGATCCACAGGCTCAGGGCCGTCACCGCCGACGGCGTCGTGAGCACGCTCGCGGAGGGCAGGGACAGCGGCACTCTGTCGCTCGCGACTGGACCGTTCCGGGACGGTGTCGCCTGGGTGTGGCTGGAATCGACGGCCGCTGACCAACCCGTGCGCGTCTCCGATGCAGAGTGGCGTATCGAAGCTCGCACTCGCGGAGTGCGCATCGCGGTGTCGATCACCACGATGAACCGCGTCGATGACTGCGCTCTACTGCTCGCCGCTCTTGGCGACCACGAATTGGCCGGGGTCCTCGATGGTGTGGTCGTCGTCGACCAGGGCAGCGATCCGATCGCCCCGCACACGCCGGGGCCGGTGCTGTCCAACGGCGTGGCCCTCCGCGTGATCGAGCAGGAGAACCTCGGCGGATCCGGGGGATTCAGCCGAGGGATGGTCGAAGCACTCGACACCGCGGCCACCCACACGCTCCTGCTCGACGACGACGTGCGGATCGAACCGGAGTCCATCCGGCGCCTCCACGCACTCGCGGCTGCGGCGGTCGACGAGCCGTTGCTCGGTGCGCAGATGCTGAGCATGCTGGACCCGACAGTGCTGCACTCGATGGGCGAGCAGATGGATCGGCGCAGGATGTGGTGGCACGGCACCGAGCCAGAGCTCTCGGCCGCAGACCTCTCGCGGCTCCCGATCGAAACGACGCCGGCGCTGCGACGATTCCGGCCGGTGGACTTCAACGGCTGGTGGATGTGCCTGATCCCGATGTCGGTCATCCGGCGGGTGGGGGCATCTTTGCCCTATTTCATCAAATGGGACGACGCGGAGTACGGGCTGCGAGCGGCCGAGGCCGGGCATCGAACCGTCACCGTACCCGGAACCGCGCTCTGGCACGTGCCCTGGACATCGAAGGACGACGGCCTGGACTGGCAGGCGTACTTCCAGCTCCGCAATCGCATCGTCACAGCACTCGTGCACGAACGCCGTCCCCGGCGTGTTCTGTCGTCGACCTGGACTCAGGACCTCAACCACTTGTTGTGTCTACAGTACGGCTCGGCGCGGCTGCGCAACACCGCGCTGCAGGATGTGCTTTCCGGACCCGAGCATCTGTTCGACACTCTGCGCGACGGGAGGAGCCGTGCGCAACGGATCCTCGCCGAGTCCGGGCAGGCTGTGCGCGCGGACGAAGGCCGGCCCCGGGTCGAGGCCGGAGCTGCCCTCGGTGCTCCGCCGCGTGGCGCTGCTGCTCAGCTCCGCCGCCTGGCGCGCGTCCTACTGCATCAGCTTGCGCCTGTCGGCCGGACGTCGAGCCGCCCCGCCGCCGTTTCTCGTGCATCGGGGAAGTGGTGGCAGCTCGGGCTCATGGACGAGGCCGAGCTGCGCAGCGCGACCGGAGCGGGATACTTCCTCCTCCGGCGATCCCGCCGCGAGGCCTGGCACCTGTTCCGCCGCTCCGCGTGGCTGCGCGCCCGTCTCTGGCTCGGCTGGCGCACGCTTGCTCGTCGATATCGGTCGGCGGCGCCGGAGCTGGCCGGGGCAGAGTCCTGGCGGCGGTTCTATGCCGGGGGAGCGCGCACCGACGCTCAGGGCAGCTGAGGCTCGCGAGGCCGTGCACCGGACGCCCCAGAGGTATCGTTCCTCCTCGTATTAGGATTGCTCGTTGTGGTAGTCAACGAGCGTGTGCTGGTCATCGTCCCGGCCTGGAACGAGGAGGAGAACGTCGGCAGGACCGTTCGTGAGATCCTCGCGACCGATGCCCGATATGACGTCGTGGTCGTGGATGACGGATCGACGGATGGGACCGCTGCCGTCGCGAGGGCAGCCGGAGCGACAGTGCTCCCGTTGCCGTTCAACCTCGGGGTCGGCGGGGCGATGAAGACCGGATACACCTATGCGCTGCGTCACGATTACGCCCAGGCCATCCAGGTCGATGCCGACGGGCAGCACAATCCGGCAGACATCGCCGAGGTGCTGAGCGGCCTCGCCGTCGCTGACATCTCGATCGGTGCACGGTTCGCGACTGTCGGTGACTATTCCGTGCGCGGCCCACGGCGGTGGGCCATGCTTTTCCTCGCCGGTGTCGTGTCACGAGTCGCGAACGCCCGGCTCACGGACGTGACGAGCGGGTTTCGCGCCGCCAATCGCCGCGCGATCGCCCAGTATGTGCGCTATTACCCGGCCGAGTACCTGGGGGATACGATCGACTCGCTCGTGGCCGGTGCCCATGCGGGGCTGATCGTGACTCAGGTGCCTGTTGCAATGCGTCCGCGGGTGTACGGCCGTCCTTCCCAGGGGCCGGTCGGCTCGACGATCTACCTGTTTCGGTCAGTGTTCGCACTCGGCCTCGCTTTGATTCGCGGTCCGCGGAAGGCGCACTCATGATGATCGTGCTGGGGATCGCGTTCGCGGCCTTCGTCCTCGTAGTGATCCTCTGGATGCTGCTGAGCCATCGGCTTCGCGAGAAGTATGCGGTGCTGTGGCTCGTCATCGGCGTGGCGATGCTGGTGCTGACCATCTTCCCCGAGCTGCTGTACGGACTCTCTCAGCTCCTAGGCGTGCAGGTCCCGTCGAATCTGCTGTTCATCGGTGCCCTCGCGCTTCTCGTCGGTGTGACACTGCACCAGTCCTGGGAGCTTTCGACCGCCGAGGACGAGACCCGCCGTGTGGCTGAGGAAGTCGCGATCCTTCGCGCAGAGGTGGAAGCGCTCGCGAAGCGCGACACGGGGACGGATCAGCACGACCGGCTCTGAACGCTCTGCCGGCCGAGCCCGCGTCTGCGCGATCGGGTGGTGACCGAGGTCGTCAGGAGAGAGATCCTGCGTTCGAGATCAGCTGGCCTCGCGTACCCGGTCTGTGCTCAGCAATTGACGGTGGGGCCCCCTCGTCCACGCCACCCATGCGAGAGCGCAGATCGCGGCTGCGAAAGCCAGCGAACCCACGATCCATATCGTCATCGGCGACACGGGAGTGTGCCACCACCATTCGATGCCGCGATCGAGGTTCAGGCCCGGGTCATCGACGCCGGTGATGTATCGACGCATGTTCGTGTGCAGCGCGAAGGTGTTGGCGATAGTGAGTCCTGCAGCGACCACGGCCAGCTGCAGGCGGCTCATGCCCAGGGTTGCGCTGCGGAATCCGACGAGCGCGACGCCGACGAACATGATCATCATCGGATAGATGTATCGGGGCTGAACTCCGGTGCCGACGAGGATGCCTTCCCTCATCAGGATGTAGAGGGGCACGACGACAAGGCCTGCACCGACGCCCGAGAGGGCGAGCCATTTGCGGGGAGTTCCTCTTCGCAAGCCCCAGAAGGTCACTCCTGCCACGATCGTCACGATTGTCACCCACACCAGGGCGGGCATCGCCGTGTCGAGCCAGCCCAGCCCCCACAGGCCCAGAGCGCCGACCCAGAGCGTGGGAAGCGCGAGAAGGTTTCCGACCAGGAGAGTGAATCCGCCGGCGCTGCTCTGGGAGTCTGCGACGACGATGCCTGATTGACCGCTTGTCAGGAAGAGGGCGGCGGCGATCACCACGAGAAGCGCCGGCAGCGAGAGCTCGACGAGGAAGCGCCGGTCGCGGCGCCACCCGAGCACGACGGCGACGGCAACGGCGAGCACCCCATATGCGGCGGAATCGCTGCGGGCTCCTGCACCCACGACCATGAGAACCGTCGAGAGCGCGGCGAGTCCGATCTTCTTCTTTCCGGTCTGCTCGAAGAAGCCCCAGACGGCCAGCCACAGGCCGCTGGCCTGCAGGATGGCCCACGAACTCGGATTGATGCTTGCGATGAGGAAGGCGCCGAGAGGCACCATCGTGACCAGCGCTCCCCACAGAAGCGGGGGTCGCATCCGCGGCGGCAGCAGGAAGAACAACAGGCCGAGGAGACCGACGTACAACACGACGTTGAGGACGCGCATGACGACGACCGAGGTCGACAGCTCAGAACTGACGAACACGCCCATCACTGCGTAGAAGACAGGGGGGTAGCCGTTGTCGACCCAATTGCCGCGGTTGGTCGGCTTCATCGTGTGCTTGTCGAGAGGGCACGTGGCCGCTTGAGCGGGGTGAAAGGCGAAACACGCGGCGGCCTGGACCACATCGCCGGGAAGCTCCCTCGTCGAGGCCGTGGCGGTGGGCTCGCATCGGCCGGGCGACTGCCCATAAGCGCACCAGATGCTTCCCAGGTGATAGTCCTCGTCGGGACTCGATCCGGGTGGTGAGGAGACGCTCCACGCGAGAAGCGACAGCAACAGCGCCAGAGGGACGAACACCGCGGCGATGATCTTGGGGGTCCGGCGGGTCATCGCTGAAGGGCTCCTCGATGTAGAAGTGGTGGCTCCGCTAGCGTGTTCGCCGGAGGGGAAGGTCGCCCGATAGGCTGGGGACGTGCGTCTTCCTCGAGTCTCATCCTATCTGTGCACCCGCAGTAGGGTTCGAACGACCAGGGCGTCCGCTCCCGCGCACCCTCGAAGGGGAGCAGGGGAGTGACCGCCCCAGGCCAGCTCACCCTCAGCGTCGTCATTCCCACGTACAACTCGGCGCCGTGGCTGCCCTCGACTCTGGAGGCTCTCGCCGAGGCGGTGCGACGCTCTCAGACGCAGGTCGAAGTCGTGATCGTCGACGATGGCAGCACGGACGACTCCCATGAACTGGTGGTCCGCATCGCGGAGGGTTTCCCGGCGAGCATTGTCCTCCTCCGTCAGCCCAACAGCGGGAGGTTTCTGGCGCGCTGGGCCGGGATCGAGCGTGCGACAGGACAGCTCGTGCTGCTGCTGGACTCCCGTGTTATCCTGGCACCGGATTCGCTGGCCCACGTCCTTTCCGCAGCGGTGGACGATCCGGAGCCGGCGGGGTGGAACGCTCATGTCTACACCGATCCCGCCTCGCCCTTGGTCGGTCGATTCTGGGAAGTGCCGACCTACCTCTTCTGGGGCGACTATCTGCGCGATCCTCGCCCATATGACCTGACTTCGACGACCTTCGACTCCGCGCCCAAGGGGACGGGGGCGTTCCTCGCACGCCGCGACGTGATCGCAGCCGCATTCTGTCAGGCATGGCCGGAGGGCGACGCGAAACTCATCTCCGACGACACGAAGATCCTGCGCTGGATCGCGGAGAACGGCGGCATCCGCCTCGACCCGGGTTTCGCCGCGACCTATCGTCCGCGCACGACGCTGGGCGGTTTCATCCGCCATTCGTTCGATCGTGGAACTCTGTTCGTGGACAGCTATGCGGGCACATCCGTGCCGCGCTCCTTCGTCCTCCTGTTCGCAGCCGTCGCACCGCTGCTGGGCGTCGCGGTGCTCGCGTCATTGGTGCTGATCGGGAATGGTGTCGCCGCGCTCGCTCTGGCAGCCGCCTGCGTGCTGATCGCGCTGGCGCCCGTGGTGCCGGCGGAGTTCAACCGGTGCCCCGGACGCGGCATCGCCGCCTACATCTGCTATCTGCCCGTCTTCCTGGGCCCGTTTTGGAGTGGGCTGGTTCGCGGCGTCGTCGTTCATCGGAACGCATTCTTTGACCGCTCGCGTTCTGTCGGGAGCACAGCCGGAAAGACGAACAAATGATTGTTTTCATATACGGAACGACCGCCGAAGCGATCAAGATCGCCCCTGTCATCCGCAGGTTGAACGCCAAGGGGATCCCCTATCAGCACTGGGTGACGCAACAGCACACGGACTCGCTTCGCAAGGCGATCCCGGAACTCGGCTTCACATCGCCGGACGAGACGATCGCGAATGGCTTTAGGGGCAAGCCACTCAAGTCTCCCAGGCAGATGATCAGCTGGATCTTCGATGTCGTGCGGTGGTCAGTGCGGAATGTGCGCCGGATCCGCAAGGAGCTTCCGCCGAACTCCGTTGTCGTCGTTCACGGCGACACGATGACCACCGTGCTCGGCACCTTCATCGGCCGTCGCCTCAAGGTGCCCGTGGCCCACATCGAAGCCGGGCTGCGATCCGGCGATTGGCGGCATCCTTTCCCCGAGGAACTCGACCGTCGGATCGTGGGACGGTTCGCCCACATCCACTACGTGCCCACCGAGGAGGCGGGGCGCAACCTGGCGAAGCGGCCCGAGGTCGTGTTCACTCACGGGAACACGGCCAAGGATGCGGTGCGAGACGCTGCCGGCGATTCGGACGCGGCAGTCGAGTCCTTCGGGCTGGTGCTGCTGCACAGGTTCGAGTTCATCTCCAACCCGCAGCTCGTCACGGAGACCCTTAGGACCTTGGACGGGAACAGTCCGCTCCCGCTGCGCCTGATCGTCGACGCCTACTCGCGGGACGCCATCGAGAAGACGATCGCCGAACTCGGGCTGAGCAAGTTCACCGTGATGCCGAAGCTGGAGCACAGCCAGTTCGTCGCCGCGCTGCGCTCAGCGAGTTTCGTCGTGACCGACTCCGGCGGTATTCAGCAGGAGGCAGCCGTCTTCGGTATCCCGACTCTGGTCCACCGCAAGGTCTCCGAGAGTCGAGAGGGGATCGGCACGAGTGCCGTCTTGTCGGGGTGGGACCAATCCACCGTCGCTGAGTTCCTTGCGAACGCGGATCGCTATCGGGTGCTGGACGTCGATCCCGGCCTGTCACCCTCGGACATCATCGTCGAGGACCTGATCGCACGAGGGCTCGCCGCCCCGGCTCAGTCCTTGGAGTCCTGAGCGGTCCGCGTCGCGGCTTGGCGGGCCGCAGCGGCTCGCAGAGCCCGGCCCTGGCGCACATCGATGATCAGGAAGACGACGAGTACGACTAGCCCGATGGCGAAGTACGCGGCCATCATCGCGTAGACGTTCGGGATCGTGAGCGAGAAGGCGACCCACTGCACGATCACCGCCGCTATGAGAAGCGCTGCGGCGCCCCGTGACGCGGAACTCGTCATCTTGATCATCATGCCCTGAGCAGCGATCCATGGAAGGTACGCGACCGCGGCGGGCACGAGCAGGTCCGCGGCGGGCCCATACGCGTGACTGAAGAGCAGACCGATCAGCCAATCGCCCAGGAAGGCGAACGCGACGATCATCGCCAGGCTGGTCGCCAGGGACAGCGCGAGAGTCGCGAGGACGCCGATGCGCGCCAGATCCGGGTTGTCGCGATGCTTGACGAACCGCGGCAGCAGATACAGCGACAGGGTGGCGGGGAGTAGGAGACCGGCTTTCACGAGGACCGTCGCCGTCGCATAG
Organism: Microbacterium panaciterrae; assembly: GCF_039541635.1. Classification (NCBI taxonomy): domain Bacteria; kingdom Bacillati; phylum Actinomycetota; class Actinomycetes; order Micrococcales; family Microbacteriaceae; genus Microbacterium; species Microbacterium panaciterrae. The sequence continues at coordinate 162,035 of NZ_BAABGP010000013.1, read as the reverse complement.
AGGCCGGCGAGTTCGCTGGAGGCTCCCGCACGCAGGAAGATGACATCCGAGCTGGTCAGCCATGCGAACGCCACGGTCAGGGCCACGATCATCAGCCCATTGAGATTGAAGACGCCCTGTGCAGGGCGGTCGGTCCGTCTGGCCGCCCAGATGCCGCCGACGGCGGCCGCGAGCAGCGCCGCGAGAATCGCTCCGATCAGACCTCCGAGACCTAGGCCCGCGACGATAGAGATGACGGCGAAGAGAACGCGTCCGAGTTGCGAGAACGTGGACCACCAGACCGCCTGCGCGGTCCGCCCTGATCCCTGCAGCAGGCCCATCGCGTCCGCGAAGATGAAGCTGAGGGGGATGGTCGCGGCTGCCAGCAGGATGATCGTCGGCGTTGTGTCGAGCGCCTGAGCCAGCCACACGGACAGAACCGCGATGATCGCCGCGCCTCCGACGCCCAGGATCGTCGCCTCCACGGGCCATCGACGACGCGACGATTCTGCGGGGACGTCGTCGGCCGCCAGATCGTCGATGAGCAATGCGGCCGTCGCAACGGTGATCGAGTTCTGCAGAGACGCGCTTCCGACCGCTGCGACGTTCACGATGACGATGAAGGCCGACAGGAGCCCGAACTCCGAGGGGCTGACGCTGTGGGTGCTCAGAAGCTGGAAGACGAACGAGGCGAGGATGCCGAGGACACTGGCGATCCCCACAGACAAGAGTGCCTTCGCGTGCGTGCGCACGTGCGTCGAGAGACCTCGCTGCGCAGCACTCTCGTCGGGACCTGTCCGCTTGTCGGTCATGGGGGCCTATCGTCGTTTCGGTCAGCCGCCCGCTCGCCGGGGGAGAGGTGCGCGGGAGTCATGTGTTGCCGCGGCAATGATACGTCGTCCTGTCTGCCACTGCGGCACGGCGGCCGTCCGACCAGGGGGTTTCGACGGCTTGACGGTAGGCTGTCGGGTTGTGACGGCAACTCCGAACTCCTCCACGTCTCAGCATTCCGAGGCAGTGCGCATCGCTGCGAGCGCAGATGTATCCGATGACGCGATCATTGGGGCAGGGTCGGCAGTCTGGCATCTCGCGCAGGTACGCGAGGGCGCTCAACTGGGCGAGAACTGCATCGTGGGGCGTGGTGCCTACATCGGCACCGGCGTTCGGATCGGTGAGAATAGCAAGATCCAGAACTACGCGCTCGTGTATGAACCGGCGGTGGTGGGACGCGGAGTGTTCATCGGGCCGGCGGTGGTGCTGACCAACGACACCTACCCGCGTGCGGTCACACCCTCCGGGGAACTCAAGTCGGCCGCCGATTGGCAGGCCGTCGGTGTCGTGATCGGCGACGGGGCCTCGATTGGCGCCCGTGCGACCTGCGTGGCGCCTGTGACCATCGGGGAATGGGCGACCGTCGCCGCGGGTGCCGTCGTGGTCAAGGACGTGCCGAACTACGCACTCGTCGTCGGCGTTCCCGCGCGCAGGGTGGGCTGGGTGGGAAGAGCCGGGGTGCCTCTCGAGGAGGCCGCCCCGGGAACGTGGACTTGCCCTGCTACGGGCGAACGATACCTCGAACGCGAGGGCGAACTGGTTTTGGAGGATCAATGACGGAGTTCATTCCGGCGGCGAAGCCGCTCATCGGCCAGGACGAGCGGGAAGCCGTCGACCGGGTCCTGCAGAGCGGCATGGTGGCTCAGGGCCCCGAGGTCGCTGCGTTCGAACGGGAATTCGCGCAGCATTTCGTCGGGGGCCGTCCCACAGTCGCAGTCAACTCAGGCACCGCGGGACTACACCTCGGTCTGCTTGCGGCCGGCGTCGGCCCCGGTGACGAGGTCATCGTCCCATCGTTCACCTTCGCCGCCACGGCCAACTCCGTCGCACTGACCGGCGCGACTCCTGTGTTCGCGGATATCGAACCGGACACGTTCACTCTCGACGCCCGAGCGGTCGAGGCCGCCGTGACGGAGCGGACCAAGGGGATCCTGCCCGTTCACCTTTATGGGCACCCGGCACGCATGAAGGAGCTGGGGGAGATCGCCACGGCTCGTGGGCTGTCGCTGTTCGAAGATGCCGCCCAGGCGCACGGAGCGGCACTCGACGGACAGGCGGTGGGCACGTTCGGCAGCATGACGATGTTCTCGCTCTACCCGACGAAGAACATGACGAGCGGCGAGGGCGGCATGGTGGTCGTTCGCGATGATGAGACCGCACGCCGCGTCCGCCTGCTGCGGAACCAGGGCATGGAACGACAGTACGAGAACGAACTGATCGGCTTCAACGCCCGTATGACCGACATCCACGCAGCGATCGGTCGTGTCCAGTTGACGAAGGTGGACGGCTGGACGGAGAAGCGCCGCCAGAACGCGTCGTTCCTGGATGCGAATCTTCGCGGCGTCGTGGTTCCCCCTGTTGTCGACGGCGCGAGGCACGTCTACCACCAGTACACGATCCGCGTGGAAGAGGGCCGCGACGGCTTCGTCCAGGCGCTCCGCGACGAATACGCGATCGGCAGCGGGGTCTACTACCCGATCCCGAACCATCAGCTGCCGTCGCTGCAGCAGTTTGCGCCGGGCGTCGAACTCCCGGAGACTCAACGTGCCGCACGTGAGGTCGTCTCGCTGCCGGTGCATCCGTCCCTCTCTCAGGCGGACCTCGAACGCATCGTGGTTGCTGTCAACACGCTCGCCAAGGCCGGCAGCTGATGGCGGCGCTGCGCGCCGGCCTACTCGGCGTGGGTTCGATGGGTCGACACCACGCCCGGATCCTCCGGGACGTCGAGGGCGTGGAACTCGTCGCCATCGCCGATCCAGGAGGTGACCCGTTCCGCGTCGCCGGGGGGATCCCTCTGCTGCCCGATGTCGCGGAGCTCATCGATGCCCGCATCGACATCGCCGTCGTCGCGATTCCGACACGCTTCCACGCGGAGGCCGCTCTCGCTCTCGCCGAGGCAGGGGTGCACACCCTCGTCGAGAAGCCGATCGCCGATGACAGCGCAACGGGCTATCAGCTCAGCGAAACGTTCCGCGCACGCGGTCTGGTTGGAGCGGTTGGACACGTCGAGAGATTCAACCCCGCCCTGCAGCAGCTGCGAGTGCGGCTCGCGGCCGGAGACGCGGGGGCGGTCTATCAGATCGCGACGCGACGACAGAGCACCTTCCCCGGGCGGATCGGGGATGTCGGAGTCGCGAAGGATCTCGGCACTCACGACGTTGACCTCACAGCGTGGGTCGCGCAGTCCGTCTACACGTCTATAAGTGCGCAGACCGCGTTCAAGAGCGGCCGCGCTTTCGAGGACATGGTCTCGATGACAGGGCGGCTGGAGAGCGGTGTGATCACCAATCACCTGATCAACTGGCTCAGCCCGATGAAAGAACGGGTGACGGTCGTGACCGGTGAGCGGGGAACGTTCATCGCCGACACGGCCACGGGCGACCTCACGTTCTATGCGAACGGCACCGAGCTGCTGGAGTGGGAGAGCGTCTCCGCTTTCCGCGGGGTGTCGGAGGGGGACACCACCCGATTCGCGTTCGCCAAGCGAGAGCCCCTGCGCGCCGAGCTCGAAGCCTTCCGAGACGCCGTGCTCGGCGAGAAGAGCGAGCTGTCCACCATGGAGGAGGCGGTTCACGCTCTCGAGGTCGTCGAGTCCGCGTTGCACTCCGCTGCGCAGGGCGGTTCTCTCGTGACGATCGAACGGGCGCGTCGGTGACGTTGCCTGGAAAGGGGGACTGATCTGTGGATCTCCTCATCGTGGGGGCAGGCTTCTTCGGGCTCACCGTCGCCGAACGTGCCGCGTCGGCCGGCCGCAAGGTCGTTGTCATCGATCGTCGGCACCACATCGGCGGTAACGCGTACAGCGAGAGCGATTCCGAGACGGGAATCGAGGTGCACCGGTACGGCGCGCATCTCTTCCACACGTCGAATGCGACGGTGTGGGAGTACGTGAACCGTTTCACCACGTTCACCGACTACGTCCACCGGGTGTACACGACCCACAAGGGCACCGTGTTCCCCATGCCCGTCAACCTCGGCACGATCAATCAGTTCTTCCAGGCGGCGTATACCCCCGATCAGGCCCGCGCCCTCGTCAGGGAACAGGCGGGGGAGTTCGATGTCAAGACGGCCGCGAACTTCGAGGAGAAGGGCATCGCCCTGGTGGGCCGTCCCCTGTTCGAGGCATTCTTCCGTGACTACACGGCCAAGCAGTGGCAGACCGACCCGCGGCAGCTGTCCGGTGACATCATCAGCCGCCTGCCCGTCCGCTACACGTATGACAACCGCTACTTCAACGACACCTGGGAAGGGCTGCCCACTGACGGCTACACCGCGTGGCTGGAGCGCATGGCGGACCATCCCAACATCGAGGTGAAGCTGGACGTCGACTACTTCGACGAGTCGCAGCCTCTGAGCAGGAAGGTGACATCGGGTCGGATCCCGGTGGTCTACACCGGGCCGGTCGACCGCTACTTCGACTACGTCGAAGGTGCGCTCAGCTGGCGCACACTCGACTTCGAGCGGGAGGTTCTGAACGTCAGGGACTTCCAGGGCACCAGTGTCATGAACTATCCGGACATGGATGCGCCCTATACGCGCATTCACGAGTTCAAGCACTTCCACCCGGAGCGCAAGGCCGTGTACGAGAGCGACAAGACCGTGATCATGCGCGAGTTCTCCCGATTCGCGAACCGAGAGGACGAGCCCTACTACCCGGTGAATGCGACCACTGACCGCGAAAGGCTTCTGGCCTATCGCGAGTTGGCGAAGGGTGAGAAGCACGTCTACTTCGGCGGTCGTCTCGGCACCTACAAGTACCTCGACATGCACATGGCGATCGGGTCTGCGCTGACGCTCTGGAGCAACGAGCTGGCTTGACCCCCCCCGCCGCGCGCGGCAGTCCCGCAGACGGGGCTCGGTATGATCGATGTCATGTCTGATCCCGCTTCGCCTGCCCGTGAGCCATCGGAGGCGAAGCAGTCGCTGACCGACGACGCGAAGGGTGGACCTTCGTCACGGCCGTGGCCTCGCGCCGTCACTTTCGTCTTGCTGTTCGTCGGAGTCGTGATGGCGGCGATCGGATTCGCGACCGTCATGTCCATGCCGGACATGACCTGGCACTCCGCCCGCGATGCCGAACTTCGCGCGACCTACCAGGCGTACCAGCAGACGGGCACACTGCTGATCAAGGAGACGGGCTCGGGTTCGTACGGCGTTCAGGCCCCGGCGCCAGGGCCGCTGACATTCGCGACCTGGGACGACGATCCAGGCTCATACATCATCGCGAGTCTCATGGGCGACGTCACAGGATCGAGCTCGCCCTATCCTGGGCTCAAGCTCGCTCAGGCGCTTCTCGTGGCCATCCCGTTGATCTGGCTTCCTTTGGCTGTCGCGAGAGTCGTCGGCAAGGCGCGGGCGGGCTATGCCCTGGTGCTCCTCCCCGCGGTGACTTGGTTGCTCAACCACGGCGCGACTCTGGTCGGCACGGAGTACGGGCTCTCGGATCGCGTCAACACCCTGCCGGTGTATTCGCTCTATGGTACGGCAGCTTCGTTGGCATTCCTCTCATTGGCTCTGGTACTCCTCCTCAGCACCTTGCGGATGAACCTGGTGGCGCTGATCGGCGCCACCGTGGGCATCTCCGTGCTCGCGGCCTTCGGCAACATGTCGCGTTCGCTGTCCGGCATGGGCATCGCGGCGGCCGTCGGAGTCTTGTGGTGGGTCTTCGCGCGAGGACGCTGGCGCTGGGTGGCGGCGCTCGGCGGAGGTGTTGCGGCCATCCTGCTCGCGACCCTCATCCAGACGGGGCTGATGACGGCGGTCAACGTTCAGCGAGCCGAGACGACAGGGCAGGCGATGACGGCGGTTCCCGACGCTCACACCGCATGGCATTCCCTGTACCTCGGCCTTTCTTACCCGCAGCCGCTCAACGGTCAGCCGTCGAAGTTCGGCGTGACCTGGTCGGACGAATTCGCCTGGGCGAAGGCGCGCGAGGTCGATCCGGATGTCGTCATCGCCAGTGCGCAGTATGACAAGGTCCTCCAAGGCCTCTACCTCGACAAGGTCGGCAGCGATCCAGCCGGTGCGGTGACGCTCTATCTGAAGAAGGCGCTCTACCTTGCCAAGCATTTCGGAGGGCTCATCCTCTTCATCGTGGTCGGCTTCGTCGTCGGGATGTGGATTCGCCAGGGTCCAAGAGCGAGATTGGGACGTGCGCTGGCCATCGCCACGCCGCTGCTCCTGCTCGGACTCATTCCCGCCATCATGGTGATGCCGATGCTGTACTACTATTCCGAATTGGCAGCCGGACTGGGGCTGCTCGCGGCCGTCTCGCTCGGAGTGCTCGTCTGGGCCGTCACGTCATGGCCTGCCAGGAGGCGGTCCGTTGCGCGGCAGCGCGCCCAGGGCGACTTCGTGGAGAACTCCGCAGGTCCGGTAGGCGTCTGAGCGGAGCCGTGGAGAGGTTCAGTCCGCTCGAATACGGCGGGAGGGTGCGAGGGTGAGGGCTCGCACCTCCTCGAGCGTCCGTGCGATGCCGTCCGCGAGATTGGTCATCGGCTGCCTGTCGAGATCGGCCAACACGACTGATCGCAGGCGCAGGTCTCGGCTCTGCAGGCTCGAGACCGGCGAACTGCCCATGATGATCTCGGGGCGTCGGCCGACCACCCGTCGGAACTCGCCCAGCAGCGCTCCGATGCTCACTGAGCGTCCGGAGGCGAGGATCTTCGTCACGTGTCGTGGAGATTCGTCGCTGCCCACGCGCCTGACCGCCTTCACGATGAGGTCGGCGCAGTCGTCAACGAAGATGTAGTCGCGAAGCGTGTCGAGCGGCACGTAGACCGACAGTGGAGCCCGACTGACGTAGGAACGGCACAGATGCGAGATGAGCCCCTGTGGCTTCGCCAAGCTCTGACCCAGTCCGTAGAGATTGGCGATGCGTCCGACAATGCAGCGGGTTGAACTCTCCACTGTGAGGAGTCCCGCTGCTGCTTCGATGGCGAGTTTGGCGTGTCCGTACTCGCCCAGGGGCACCGGCACGCTCAATTCGTCAAAGGGTGCTCCGTGCGATCCGGCGTAGGCTGCGCCTGCGGATGAGGCGACGAAGATCGCGCCGCGCGTCTGCACATCCCTCGGGAGCCCGGCGATCGCCCCGGTCAGTGCCTCGAAGCGATCCACCTCGGTGCGAAGCGATTCCGCACGTGATCCGGTCACGCCGACACCTGCGCACCAGTACACGCGCCAGCCGCCGACTCCCGCGGCCTCGACCAGCCGGTGGAGCCCGTCACGGAGGTCGGCCGCCGCATTATCCGTGGCCCACCTCACCTGCGGACCGGCGAAGACTGCTTCGCCGGCGGACCGGAGGCTGCGCACCACGGCCGACCCGAGGAGGCCTCCGGATCCGACTACCCAGTGCAGATCGGTCATTCTGACTTTCGATGCCTGCCCAGCGGGCCGTCCGAAGGGTCGCTGATGATCAGATATGGCGGCTTGCCCATCGCCATGTTCACCGCGGTACCGAGATACTCCGCCACTACCCCCAAGGAGATGAGCACGGCTCCGGACGTCAGCAGAAGCACTGTCATGAGCGAGGTCCAACCAGCGGGCAGATGAGCTCCGCTGAACCACTCGATGATGAAGCTAATGGCGAGGATCACGCCGATCGCTGCGAGTACCCCTCCCGCTATCGCAACGATACGGAGCGCGCGGGTTCCGCTGGACAACACCAATCGCCAGAAGTGGCTCAGGAGCTTGCGCCCGGAGTAGCCCGAGATGCGCTCGCCCTCGTCGCGGAAAAAGATGTCTGCGGTCACCGCTCGCGAGGCGACCCACCCGAGAGCGATGTCGAGATAGACGCCGGAACCGGCATAGGCGGCGACGCTTCGCCCGATCTCCCCGAGGATGAGGCGGAAGCTCTGGAAGTCAGAGGTCTTCTGACCATCGGCAAGACTCGCGATGAGGGCCTTGGCGCCTCGGGACGCGGCATTGCGGACGGCGCCATGAGGTTTGGCGTTCGTCGGTTTGGCATACACGAGGGGCGCTGCGTGGGCGACAGCGGCGTCGAGCAGGCGGCCGATGTCCGCGGGGTCGTGCTGACCGTCCTCGTCGAGAGTCACGATCCACTCGGACCCGCTGGAGGCCATGCCGGCGAGTGTCGCCGAGTGCTGGCCGAAATTCCGACTCAGCCATACGGGCCTCACGAACTCGTGCTCGTCCGAGAGGTCGCGGATGACGGCGGCCGACCGATCCGGTCCGTTGTCATGCACGAGGAGCACCTCGGTGACGCGCCACAGGATGCCCGCGGGTGACGACGTCGGCTCCGTCAAGGCGATGATCTCTGCAAGGAGGGGGCGCAACGTCAGCTCCCCCTTGTAGACGGGGACCACGACCGAGATCTCATGGGTCACGGTGGGAACAGCTGTCGTCATAAGGGGGCTTTCGCGGTCGAGCGAGAAAGATTTCCCGCTCGACTAGAGTAACAATCCGGATATACGTACGGAAATTGGTGGGCGGGTCTATGGGAAAGCATTCTCCGCGGCTGAGCATGCGGATCCTCGCGGACCAGCGGGTACGGTTCCTTGCCGTCGGAGGCGTGAACACGATTCTCGGCTACGTTATCTACGCGGTCTTGGCTCAATGGGTGTTTCCGGGTGTGCCTCTGGGGTACCTCCTCGCGCTCGTGATCTCCTACGCGATCTCGATCTCTGTCGCCTTCGTGCTCTATCGCAGGTTCGTATTCGAGGTGAAGGGCAATGTGCTCATCGACTTCGTGCGCTTCGTGAGCGTGTACGCGCTCTCCATCCTTGCCAACGTGGTCGCGCTCCCGATTCTTGTCGAGGGCGGGAAACTGAATCCACTCGTGGCTCAGGTGCTTGTGCTGGTCGTCACCACTGTCATCAGTTTCGTCGGGCACAAGCACTTCTCGTTCCGGCGGAAAGATCGGACGGTGCCGCAGAGTGCGGCCACATCGGATGGAGCTGGAACGGACCCTGAGTGACAGTGCAGGCGTCTGTCAGCCGCCTAGACTCGGATCCGTGAGTCACACGACGGCCGGCGCCCCCGGAACGCCCCGGCGCTACTTCCACTCGCTGTGGCTGCTGTCGGCACGAGATCTTCGGGTCCGGTACGCGACGAGCGTGCTCGGTTACCTGTGGTCGGTGCTGGATCCGCTCGTGATGAGCGCAATCTACTGGTTCGTGTTCACCCAGGTGTTCCACCGTGGGCAGGTCGGCGAGCAGCCGTACATCGTGTTCCTGATCACGGCGCTCCTGCCCTGGGTGTGGTTCAACACCGCGGTGGGCGAGTTCACCCGGGCGTTCAAGAAGGACGCGCGCCTGATCCGCTCCACGGCGATCCCCCGGTCGATCTGGGTCGTCCGGGTGATCCTCACCAAGGGGCTGGAGTTCACGTTCGCGATCCCGGTGCTGGTCCTGTTCGCCGTGTTCGCGGGGGCGAAGCCGAACTGGTCGCTGCTGCTGTTCCCCGTCGCGATGATCTGGCAGACCGTGCTGCTGATCGGTCTCGGGCTGCTCGTCGCACCGCTGTGCGTGCTGTGGACGGACCTGGAGCGCACCACGGCGCTGATCCTGCGTGCGCTGTTCTACGTCTCGCCGATCATCTACAGCTTCAAGGATCTGCCGCACCAGCTGCACGTCATCGGCGCCCTGAACCCGCTGTCCGGGATCTTCATGCTGTACCGGGTGGGTCTGTTCCCCGGGCAGTGGCAACCGGAGCCGGTCATCATCGGCGCGATCGTCACCGTCGTCTTCGTCGCCCTCGGACTGTTCACGTTCCGCTCGCTCGAGCGCGATGTGCTGAAGGAGCTGTGATGGCGGGGGAGCGGGCGGCGATCGAGGTCGACGGGCTCGGTGTGCGGTTCCGGCTCGGCAGGCGAGGGCGCCGCAGCTTCAAGGACCTGTTCGCCGGATCGTCCCGGCGCAACCGGCCTGGCGAGTTCTGGGCGCTGCGCAACGTGTCGTTCCGGGTACAGCACGGCGAGGCCATCGGCGTCGTGGGCCGCAACGGGCAGGGCAAATCGACGCTCCTGAAGCTCGTCGCGGGCGTGATGCTGGCCGATGAGGGGCACGTGAGCGTGCACGGCGGCGTGGCGCCGCTGATCGAGCTCACCGGCGGTTTCGTCGGCGACCTCACGGTGCGCGAGAACGTCAAGCTGACCGCGGGCCTGCACGGCATGAGCCGCGCGGAGGTCGCGGAGCGCTACGACGAGATCATCGACTTCGCCGAGCTGGGCAAGTTCCAGGACACGCCCTACAAGCACCTCTCCAACGGCATGAAGGTGCGGCTCGCGTTCTCCGTGGTGTCGCAGCTCGAAGAGCCGATCCTGCTCGTCGACGAGGTGCTCGCGGTCGGTGACAAGGGCTTCAGAGACAAGTGCTATCAGCGCATCGACGAGTTGCTCGCGGACGGTCGCACCCTGTTCTTCGTCTCGCACAACGAGAAGGATCTCCGCCGCTTCTGCACCCGCGGCCTGTACCTCGACAGGGGCGGTCTTGTGCTCGACGCGTCGATCGAGGACGTTCTGGACCGGTACAACGCCGACAACGGCTGAGCGTCCAGCGCAAGCCTGCGCTGGACGCTCACCCTCTCAGAGGCCGACGAGCGAGCGCAGGTTTCCGAGCGCCGTGCGGGCATCGGCGAGAGCGCCGGACGCATCGGAACCTGCGCTGAGTGCGGAGCGCAGCGCCTGCAGCTTCGTGGAATAGGCGTTGACACCGTCTCCCCACGCCTGCCGGATCGAATCGGGCGCCGCCTGGCCGGCGAGGTTCTGCGCATCGTTCTGCAGCGAGTCCACGACCTGCACGGCCTGGTCGCCGCTGGTGCGCTGGACCATGTCGAGACCCGTCGAGCCGTCGTCCAGGCGCGGCTGCACCTGACCGCGGAACTGGGTCACGGAGGGATCCGGCACGGGCGGAGGCGTCGTCGCCGGTGCGGTCGGCAGGTCCGTGGGGGCGATCGTCGACGTGGTGCTGGGTGACGGAGACGGGGCGGGGGAGGACGTCTGCGACGTGCTCGGGCTCGCCGTCGGACCGGGCCCGTCCGTGTTGTGGGGGATCAGGAGCACCGCAAGGCCCGCGGCGATCACGAGCACGACGACCACGAGCACGATGATCAGCGCGATGCGGCCGCCGCGCCTCTTCGGCTCTTCCGGGAACACCCAGACGGCTTCGGGCTTCTGCTCGTTCATCAATCCTCCAGTGCCGGCATCGGGCGCCAGGACCTGTCGCGGGCGATCCTGCCGCCGTCGCGCAGACCCCGGAACAGGTTGCTGGTGCCGCGCACGGTGCGCTCGACGAACACCAGGCGGATGAGCTCCTTGGCGAAGGTCATCGCCGTGCCGAGACCGAACAGCACGGGGTTGTACACCTCGTGCACGCGGTAGTACTGCTTCAGATAGGCGCGGTTGCGCATGATGTAGTAGCGGTAGGCGTTGCTCGATGCGTTCATGTGCCGGATGCCCATGTCCCACTGCTTGATCTCGCGGGTGCGGCGCAGCACGAACTCGTCCACGATCACCGCGGAGGTCTTCCGCGAGGCGAGCCAGCCGTACATCTGGTCGTCCCAGTAGATGAAGAAGCGTGGATCCGGCAGCCCGATCTCCTTGACGATCGAGCGGTGGATGAACATCCCCTCGAAGCAGCCGCTGTTCATCGGCTTGAATCCGGTGGCATCGAAGCCGGCAGGGGCGAACGGGATCGGGATGCCCATCCGCTCGGCGATCCGGTACTGCCAGTAGAACGCGCTGCCGTCGTAGTCGTAGCGGCGGCCCTGAATGCTCTTGAACCGCGGCGCCCAGGCCCCCATCCGGGCAAGACCGTCCGGCAGCACCTCGACATCGTCGTCCATCATCCAGACCCACTCGGATCCCAGCTCGTACGCGGTGCGCATGCCCTCGCTGAACCCGCCGGATCCGCCCGTGTTCGTCTCCAGACGGCGGTACACCAGCTCTGCTCCGAGCTTCTCGCGGTAGGAGTCGATGACGTCGGTGGTGTCATCGGAGGACGCGTTGTCGATCACGACGACACGCCCCGGCTTCGGGTCCATCTGCACGATGCTGTCGAGAAGACCGGTGAGCAGGTGCGAGCGGTTGAAGGTGACGACGACGATCGTCGCGGTGGCCGGGTCGAAGCCGGCGGCACCCCGCGCGCGCGGGACAGCCGCGTTCTCCGGGGCGTCGTTCTGGGAGGCAGAGGTCAAGAGGGGGTCTCCGATGGTGTGGATGTCGACTCGAGACGAATCCCCTCCAGACTACCTTCCGCCCCTCATCGGCCCGGCAGCGTCGGCGTCGCGTTCGTCTGCGCGGCGTCGATGTTCTCCCGCCACGACCGCGACTGCCCCGCGCGCAGCGCGCACAGCACCACGAGGAACCATCCGGCGTCGACGAGGGTGAAGCTCTCGAACACCGAATCCACGGCGAGAGTGACCAGCACCAGCGGCGTCCAGGCGTACACGACGGATCGCCGCACGCTGGCGACGAGCCATGACCGCACCAGGGCGACCCCACCCAGCAGGGCGAACAGCAGTAGGCCACCGGCGCCGACCTGCAGCAGGGTGTCGTAGAACGCGTTCAGCGCACTCGCGTGGTGGTCGCTGGTGAAGTAGTTGATCGAGTTGAACGGATACGCGTCGGCGTCCCACAGGCCGAACCAGCCCCAGCCCTGCACCGGCCGCTGCACGGTGTACTGCGACACCGTGCTCCACAGCTGCACGCGGTTGTTGAAGTCGCTGCCCGCGTCCAGCACGGCGATGATCCGGTGCCGCAGCAGGTACGCGGCGATGAGTCCAGCGACCACGACCGCGCTGATCGACCACTGCAGCGCGGCCCTGCGCCGCACCGGGGCCTGGCGCACCATGACGAGTGCCACGCTCGCCACGCCGACCGCCGCGGCGAGCACCAGGACGGTGGGCGAGGCGGAGAACAGCGACAGGAAGCCCGCCACGGCGATGGACGGGATGGCCAGGGCCGCCGACAGGGACTGCGAACGCCACTCCACCACGAATGTGATGATCGCGATCACGGCGATGAAGCCCAGCATGTTGCGGGTGCCGAACAGACCCTGGATCGGTCCGCCGTGCGCGAGCAGGCCCTGGATCCTGAGGAAACGGAACGGCATGTCGAGCAGGATCCCGGACATGATCTCCGCGATCAGCGATGCGGCCAGCAGGATCCGCAGCGCATCGCCCAGCGCGCGCACGGTCTGCAGCGTGTCGCGGATGTGCCCCACGACGACGGCGATCAGGGCATAGCCGGCCAACGCCGACCACGCCCGCAGCGACGGCGACATCGCCGTCGCCCAGAACGCGCTGGCCAGCGTCCAGGCGAGGAACGCGATCAAGGTGGAGGGGGCGACGCGCAGCGGGCTCAGTTCGTCCCGGCGCGCCACCAGGATGGCCACCCCGACGAGGCAGAGGACCGCGATGATCGTGTTCATCGTGGTCTCGGAGGTGAACGCCGCGATCGCGAACGAGCCGAACACGCTCAGCAGCGCGCAGGTCGTGTACGCGCGCGCCATCTCGACCGAGGCCAGCAGCCTGGACAGGCGACGCCGGTGAGTGGTCATGCCGCCCGCCTGCGCCGCCTCGATCCGCGGGTCTCCGGAGGAGCCCCCTCGCCCGGCCCCGTGCCGACCAGCGGTGCGATCTTCATCTTGAACGAGAGCAGGATCAGCAGCAGCCAGCCCCACAGCATGATCGGCGTCGACTCGGCGAGGCCGAGCACGAGCAGCATCGCGACGAACACGGTGGGCAGCAGCGTCAGTGCCGAGTACGGGCGATCCTGCACGAGGTCCCAGCGGGGCCGGTCGATGGCGAAGAACCAGGCCCGCCAGGCGAAGGCGCCGAACGTGACCACGATCAGCAGCACCCCGATCGCGCCGAGCTGCAGGAACACGTCCAGCCACATGTTGTGCGCCATGAACACCGTGATGCGGTGATCCAGGATCCAGTTGTGAAACGCCGGGTCCCAGGGTACCCACGGCGACGAGAAGCCGTTGCCGAAGATCGGACGCTGCACGGCTCGGGCGAGCACCTTCTGCCAGATCTCGACGCGCCCGGTCAGATCGGACGACTTGCCGAGCGCGCCGAACACGGCGTCGCGCGCGAACCACAGGGCGGCCAGGCCGAGCACGGCGACCGCCGCGAAGATCACGTACAGCCGTGAGCGCCGTCCGCCGGCGCGCCGCATCAGCAAGGCCGCGACCAGCACCAGGATCCCGGCCGCGAGCGCGGCGTACGACGTCGCGGATCCGGCGCGGACCAGGAAATAGGCCGCGAGCACGATCCAGATCAGCAGAGCCGGGCGGCGGCGCGCGCGCTCCGCATACAGCAGGCAGAACACCACCAGCGCCAGGGCGCACAGGATCCCCAGTGTGTTCGAGTTGCCGACGATCCCCTGGATGCGGCCGGTGCCGATCAGATCACCGCGCACCCAGTACCAGTGCGGGTCGATCTTGCCAGGAGGGAAGATCGCGAAGTTCGGCACCAGCGGGTGATGCCGCACGAGTGCGACCCAGGCCTCGAGCAGCAGCGACAGGCCGAGGATCCATTTGAAGGCGCTGGACAGCGCCCGCACGATCTCCTGCCAGCTCAGCGTGAACGCGATGAACAGGGCCACGGCGGTGATCGCCGCCTGCAGCACCCAGGTGAGCAGCGTCGCCTGCGGCCACCGCGACCAGAGCACGGAGAGCAGGGCGAGTGCGAGATAGACGATCGCGGCCCACGGCATGCGGCGCCAGGGGAAGCGGGCGGGGCGGGCCATGACGATCCGCGGAATCGCGAGGCCGAGGGTGCCGAGCAGCAGTACTCCGAGCACCACGGCGGCACCGTCCACTCCGAGCAGGTTGAACACCGCCGTGTGCGCGAAGACGCAGAACAGGAGGAACACGATGTGCGCGCGCAGCAGCAGATGCCGGGTCGATTCGCGCGCCGGAGCGCTCGGCACCGGAGCCGTGGAGAGTCGGGAGTGCTGCGCCATCGAGGTTCAGGCTACCGTGTACGCCCCTGCGGAATCGGAGTCTGCGCGGTGTCGCAGGGGTCCGTGGCGACACGCCGTGCGCGCGAAGAACGTTCAACGACTGCTTGAGGGTTTACCATCTGCGACTTGACCCACGCGAATGACACGGGTGTAATTAGTAATGCCACGCGGCCCGCGCGGCACCCGGGGGAATAGGGAGAGGGCGAAATGACGGTTTACCGATCGGACGTTCCCGACAACTGGTTCGTCGATCCAGTGCAGTTGGGAGTGCCGGGCGTCCGTCGCCCGACCCAGGACGAGGACAGCGCACTCGGCTGGCAGAGCCAGGCACTGTGCGCGCAGACGGATCCGGAGGCGTTCTTCCCGGAGAAGGGCGGCTCGACCCGTGATGCGAAGCGCATCTGCACGACCTGCGACGTGCGCGGCGAATGCCTCGAATACGCGCTGAACAACGACGAGCGCTTCGGAATCTGGGGCGGTCTGTCCGAGCGCGAGCGCCGCAAGCTCAAGCGCCGCGCCAGCTGACCGCGCTTCGACAGGCTCAGCGACCGCGCTTCGGCAGGCTCAGCGACCGGCACGGGGTGTGCTCGGCGAACGCGTGCGCGGGGGCGCGACGATGCGTCCGCCGAGAATAACGTGACGCGCCCGCACGCAACCGGCCTGGCGCAGACGGCCCGCTTAGGCTGACCCCGTCATGTCTGCCCGAGTTCACGCCGTTCTCGTCGCCCGTTCGGGTGCGACGTCCCTCGCGCGCCTGTTGCGCGCCCTCGATGCGCTCGCCGCGCAGACCCGCCAGCCGGACGCGCTGACGATCGTCGCGTGCGGCGCCTCCTCGACCATGCGCGCCAGCGCGCGTGTGTCCGCGGCGGCCGAGGCCGTCATCGAGACGAGACCCTCGACCACGCTCGCCGCCGCGGTGGCGCTGGCCGCTCCCCGGGTGGCCGCCGACTCGGCGCTGTGGATCCTCACCGAGGACTGCGCTCCCGGCCCGGACGCGCTGGAGCAGCTGGCCGGTGCGCTGGAGCGCTCGCCCTCCTCCGCCGCGGCCGCCCCCAAGCTCGTCAGCGATGCGGACGAACGGCGCATCGTGTCGTTCGGTCAGAGCATGACCCGCCTCGGCCGCGCCGTCGACCCCGCGCGCGGCGAGCTCGACCAGGGCCAGCATGACGCGCAGGACGACGCGCTCGGCGCGGACGTGCGCGGGATCCTGGTGCGTCACGGCCGCGCGCTGCTGCCCGACCCCGGCCTCGGCGGGCGCGACGAAGGGCTCGACCTCGGTGTGCGTGCACGCCTGGCCGGAGGACGCATCGTGCTCGCGCCGGGCGCGATCATCGCCGTCGACGAGCGGGTCGCCGACGAGGGCACTGCCGCGGATGCGTATGCGGTCCGCCGCGCGCAGCTGCACCGACGTCTCAGCTACGCTCCCGCCGTCGCCGTGCCGCTGCACTGGCTGTCGCTCCTGCCTCTCGCACTCTGGCGCTCGATCACGCACCTCACCGGCAAGCGTCCCGCGGCCGTGCTGCCGGAGTGGGGCGCGGCGGCGGTCGCCATGGTCTCGGGCTCGGCGGTGTCCCGCTCGCGGCGGAGCATCCGCGCCGAGCGCAGCGCGAGCTGGCTGAGCATCGCCCCGCTCCGCGTGTCCCGCGCCCAGCTGCGCCAGCGCCTGGACGACGGCCACGGATCCGAGGCCGGCGCGCACCACGAGCTCGGCTTCTTCTCCGGCGGGGGAGCGTGGGCGGTGCTCGCCGCGCTGGTCGTCGGCGTCGGCCTGTTCATCTCGCTGCTGGCCTGGCCCGCGCTCGGCGGCGGCGCGCTGCTGCCGCTGCGCCAGACCGTGTCCGCACTCTGGCGGGACGCCGCCTACGGGCAGCGCGGATTCGGGGTCGGCGTGGTCGGCCCGGCGGATCCGTTCTCCGGGCTGATCGCGCTGCTCGGATCGCTCTGGCCGGGATCCCCATCCTACGCGCTCGTGCTGCTCTGGGTGGCGGCGCTGCCGCTCGCCGTGCTGGGCGGATGGTTCGCGGCGACGCGGATCACCGACAAGGCCTCGCTGCGGATCCTCGCCGGAGCGGTCTGGGCGCTCTCGCCCACCTTCCTCATCGCCCTCGCGCAGGGCCGTCCCGCCGCCGTGCTGCTGCACCTGCTGCTGCCCTGGGTGTTCCACACGGCGCTGGTCGCGCAGCGGTCGTGGGGGGCGGCCGGTGCGGCATCCCTGCTGGTCGCCGCGTCGCTGGCCTGTGCGCCTTCGCTCGCCCCCGCCCTCGTGCTGCTCTGGCTGGTCGCCATCGTCTGGCTGCTGGCGCGCCGCGCCGTGCGCGGCGCGGTGCGCATGGTGTGGGTCCTGGTGCCCGCGGCCGTGGTGTTCGCACCGCTGGTGATCTGGCAGCTCGCGCACGGCAGCATCCTTGCGGTGCTCTCGGATCCCGGAGCGATCGTCGCCGCGCCCCAGGCCACGGCCGACGCGGCCGGGCGGCTCGCGCTGCTGAGCGGCCTGCCGACGATGGATCAGGCGGGCTGGCCGGGGCTGCTGCCCACCCACGGCGGCGCGCCTTGGGTGCTCTGGCTCGCGGCACCGCTCGGGATCCTCGCCCTCGTGTCGACGATCTCGCCCCGCTGGAGCGTCGGGATCGGTTCCCTGCTGGTGGCGGCTTCCGGGCTCGGCACCGCCTTCGCCGCGGTCGGGATCTCCGTCGCCTTCGCGCAGTCCGTTTCGGTGCCGATCTGGCCGGGGACGGCGCTCAGCCTCGCCGGGATCGGTGTTCTGGGCGGTGCCCTGGTCACGCTCGACAGTGCGATCACCCTCCCTTCACTGCGCGCCGCTGCCGCCCTGGTCGCTGTCGCCGGCATCGTCGTCTGCGCCGTGCCGACCGCCGTCTCGTTCGTGAACGGCACCGCCGCGATCCAGAAGGGCGACCTGAGCACCCTGCCCGCCTACGTCAACGCGCAGGCGCGCGACGACCGCGATCTCGGGACCCTCGTGCTCACCGCACAGTCCGGCGGCGGGCTCGGCACGACGGTCGTGTGGGGGGCCAGTTCCACACTCAGCGCGCAGGCCACGATCCTCAACACCGCCACGGCACCGCAGGGCAAGGACCTCGCGCACCTGTCGGTGGATCTGGTCTCCGCGCGGCAGTTCGATGCGCCGGCGGCCCTGGGCGCGCTGGGCGTGCGCTACGTGCTGCTGCAGGCGGGCGGGCCGGACGAGAACGCCGCGGAGCGGGCTCTGCGACTGCAGTCGGCCACGGCCCTGGACCAGCGTGCCGGGTTCGTGCGCGTGGGCGAGACGGTACGCGGAGTGCTCTGGCGGATGGAAGCTGAGCCCGCCGCTCGCCCGGCGCTCAGCACCGGACAGCGGGCCACGTCGCAGCTGGTCGTGACCGTCGAGCTCATCGTCCTGTTCGCCGCGCTGCTGCTCTCGATCCCCACCCGCGCCTCACGGCGGGCCGCGCGGGCCGTCCCGCGGGCCGTCGGGGCGCTCCCCGAGCGGATCCCCCGTGCGCCGAGGCCGGAGCGCGCGCCGCGCGCGCGCCCCGCATCGAAGCGCGCGAAGACGCCGAAGGCATCCGTCGTGATCCCCGCGGCCGAACCCGATGCTGTCGTCGAGCCGGAGGCATCCGAGCCCGAGCCCGAGGCGCCCGAGCGCGAGGTGCTCGAGGCGCCCGAGGCGCCCGAGGCGTCGGATCCTGAGACGCCGGGACCGGACGGCTCCGATCCCGAACCCGTCGACGCGGAGGCGCCCGTCGCCCCGAATCCCGAATCTGCGCCCGTGAAGGAGGCCGACCAGTGAGCAAGCCGAACGCCGTCCGGATCGCCACCACCGGCGCGCGCCTGGTGGCCGGGGCCGTGGTGTCCGCCGCCTGCATCGCCGGGGCGATCCTCGCGATCCCGGCCGCCTGGCCGACCGTCACCCACGCCCCCGCGCGCGCGACCATCACCCCGGTCGCCGGCGATACGCTGCTCACCTGCGCCGGCCCGTTCCTGGCCCTCGGGCGCGACGCCTCCCAGGCTTCGCAGCTGACCGTCGCCGGCACACCTCAGCTGCTCAGCGGCGCCGCCTCCGGATCCAGCCTGACCTCGGCGAACATCGCGCTCACCGGCATCGCCGACGCCTCCGCGGCGCCGATGTTCCGGGCACAGCCGAACGGCTCCGCGCCGGCGCAGGTCGCCGCGGCGGAATCCACGAGCATCTCCGCCGACGACCTCAGCGGATTCGCGGCCTCCGCCTGCCGCCCGCCGAGCATGGAGTCCTGGATCGTCGGGGGCGCCGGAACCACCGGATCCAACGACATCCTGAGCGTGGCCAACCCCGGCGCCGTCGCCGCGACCGTCACCTTCACCGAGTACGGCTCGCAGGGCGGCACTCCGCACACCTCCGAGATCGTCGTACCCGCCGGCACCCAGTCGTCGGTACCGCTCGCCGCCGGATCCGCGGGGGAGCCCAGCCCCGTCATCGAGGTCACCTCGAGCGGCGCCCCGGTGCGCGCCGTGCTGCAGTCCAGCCTGATCCGCACGCTGGACCCGGTCGGCATCGACACGCAGGATGCGATCCCGCAGCCGCGCACCGCCCAGTCGCTGCTGGGCGTGCGCGCACTCGTCCCCTCCACTGACGATGACCACGCCAGCACGGCGGTGCGGCTGCTCGCACCGGCCAAGGACTCGACCGTGATGCTGCAGCCGCGCAACGCGGCGACCGGCGCCACCGTCGGGCCCGCGAAGAAGGTGCAGCTCATCGCGGGGCAGGTCGGATCGGTGAACTTCTCGGCGCTCAAGCCCGGACTGTACGCGATCGATGTGACCTCGACGACACCGGTGGTCGCGGCGGCGTGGCAGACGACCGGCCTCGGAAAGGGTTCCGACTTCGCCTGGATGACGCCCGCGCCCGACATCACCGGCGCTACCACGTTCGCGGTCGCCGCCGGTCCCGCGCCGCAGCTGCATGTGCAGAACGCGTCCGCTCAGGCCACCACGGTCGAGCTGGCCCCGGTCGATGGCGGCAAGACGCAGAGCATCGCGCTGCCGGCGGGAGGTGCGGCCACCGTCACGCTCACCGCCTCGACCGTCTATTCGCTGTCGGCGCCGAGTGCGGTGCGGGCGGCCGTGACGTACCTGGACACGGGCAAGCTCGCCGGCTACCCGGTCTGGCCGACCGATGCCGCCGCCGCACCCGTCGACGTGTACCAGCGGTAGCGCGAGCGATTCGGCGGATCCGCGTCACTCGTCGGAGTGATGCGGATCCATCTCCCACGGCTCCCGGCCGATGTACTGCGCGGCGGCGCGGAACACGGCGCCCTCGATCGCGACGCGGCGGTGCACGGCATCGTCGTGGCCGCGCTCCAGGAGCCGCTCGATCGGGACGCGGAACAGCACGATCCGCTGCGCGTCGGTGTCGATCAGCCAGCGTGGCAGCTCGTCGGGATCGGCATGCGCGGGCATCGCCGCGATCTCGATCCGCACCGGCCGCAGGTCCGGCCACATCGACCGCAGCAGCTCGACCGCGGATCCGACATGCAGGTCGAACGTGTCGAGGCGACCGTCGAGCGGGGGCAGCGGCGGACGGACGACGGAACTGCGTCCCAGCCTGCCGTGCCGCCCGTGCCGATCACCGCGGCGCGGCTGCACCGCAGGGCGGGTCGGACGGGGGCGGCGCATGCGGCCAGTCTATGCGTTCGCCCCCCCCGCGGTGAGCGGCGCAAAGCGCGTCGTCCCGCGCGGCGTCCGGGGTGGGAGCGGGGAACGGCCGTACGCTCAGATCGATGTACGAACGACTCTGCTCCAAGGTGGGCTGCGCGCGCGAGGCCGTGGCGACCCTCACCTACGACTACGACGACCAGATGGCGGCACTCGGGCCGCTGGGCGCCGAGAACGATCCGCACGCGCACGACCTGTGCGCGATCCACGCCGATCGGCTGTCGGTCCCCGCCGGCTGGATCGTCGTGCGGCACGAGACCCTGCGGGCCTGACCCGCGTCGAGGGCCGCGGCGCACGGATCCGCCCGGTCAGTCGCCGACGCGCACGCCGCTCAGCCGTTCCACCCGGTCATCTGCGAGCGCGAGCGCACGTCGCTCGCGCTGCCGGCGCAGCACCGTGGCGGCGATGAGGACGGCCTCCGCCGGCGCGGCGGGGACCGGTGAGATGTAGGCGGAGGCCTCGGTCAGCAGGTCCTGCGCGATGCGCGCCCGCGACGCAGGGAGCAGCTGGGGCGCGTTCTCCAGGAACTGGGAGATGCGCCGGGCCAGGCGATCCGGCATCCTCGCGACGTCGGCGATCGCGGCCCACGGCTCCAGGCCCGCCGGCATCGCGGGCACGCGGAACGGCAGCGCCGGCGTGCGCACGCGCTGGCTGTAGGTGCCCGCGACCAGGTCGCCGAGGCGCTGCGAGCGAGCGCTGAACGCCGCGGTGAGGAAGGCGATCGCGCCCAGGGTCATGTAGATCTCGAGCACCCCGATCAGCGCGCGGATGAACGCGTGCCGGAAACCGGCCGCGCCGCCGTCGACGCGCACGATGCGTCCGCCCACCGCGAGCTTGCCCAGGCTCCGCCCGTGGGTGAGCGTCTCCACCGCGCAGGGGACCAGGACGAACGAGGTCACCAGCGCCAGCACGCTGAGGATCCGGTCCAGCGCGGCGTCAGCGGTGGCTCCGATCATCCAGTACCGGACCGCGATGTAGCCGAGGAAGAGCGCCCACGCCAGCAGCATGTCGATCGCGGCGCCGAGCGAGCGCAGGAAGACGCCGACCGGCTGCACCTCGATCGCCACCGCCTCGCCGGAGAGCACCTCGTCGTCGTCGTCGAGGTGACCGGAGGCGAGCGCATCCGTGTTCGGGGAGCTCGACATGAGTACAGTAAATCAGGTGGACGCCGACGCTCTCGCCGATGCCAGGAACCGCGAATGGGCGCGCCTGGACGAGCTGAGCCGGCAGCGTCTGGACGGCGCGGGAGTCGATGAGCTGATCACGCGGTACCGCGCGGCCTCGGCGGATCTCGCCGATCTGCGTTCGTCCGTGGGCAGTTCGCCGCAGAGCGCGTATGTGTCCACGATCCTCGCGCGTGCCCGGTTGCGCCTGACGGGGCAGAGCGACAACGTGCTGCGCCAGATCGCCCGCTTCTTCACGCTGCAGCTGCCCGCGGCGCTGTACCGGCTGCGCTGGACTACCCTCGTGATCGCGGTGGCGAGCCTGCTCGTCGTGGCGGTCGTGGCGGTGTGGGTCTCCTCGGATCCGGCGCTGGTCGCCGCTCTCGGCGCGAAGGCGGATCTCGCGTACTACGCCGAGCACGCGTTCACGGACTACTACACCGAGAACCCGGCGGCGGAGTTCGCCGGGATGGTCTGGACGAACAACGCCTGGATCGCGGCGCAGTGCGTGCTGTTCGGCGTGACCGGGATCTGGCCGATCATGGTGCTCATGCAGAACGCCGTGAACGTGGGCCTGGCGGTGGGGATCATGTTCGCCTTCGGCCGCGGCGACGTGGTCGTGCTGTATCTGCTGCCGCACGGGATGCTCGAGCTCACCTGCGTGTTCGTCGCCGCGGCCGCGGGACTGCACATCTTCTGGGCCTGGCTGGCGCCGGGGGAGCGCACGCGCGGCGTCGCCCTCGCCGCCGCAGGGCGCTCGCTGGGCACGGTGGCGCTGGGGCTCGTCTTCGCGCTCGCGCTCGCCGGAACGGTCGAGGGCTTCGTGACGGGCTGGGGGCTGCCGTGGCCGCTGAAGATCGGGATCGGCGCACTCGCGCTCGGCCTGTTCCTCGGCTACATGCTGATCCTGGGCCGGCGGGCGCAGCGCCGCGGCGAGACCGGCGACCTGACCGAGTTCGAGGCCGGGACGCCCACGCTCGTCGTCGGCTGAGCCCGCCCCTCAGGCCGCGGGGCCGGTGGATCCGGTGGGCCCGGTGGGTCCGGGACCGTCGAACAGCGCGCGGTACGTGAAGCCCGCGATCAGCGCGCCCAGGATCGGGAACACCAGGAACACCCAGAGCTGCGAGAGCGGGCCGATCCCGCCGTAGATCGCGGTGGCCAGCGAACGGGCCGGGTTCAGCGAGGCGTTGTCGACCGGCAGCGTCGCCAGCACGCCGAGCGTCAGCGTGAGGCCGATCGCGACGCCCGCGAACGGGGTGCCGCGCACCGGGTGCGTGACGCCGAGGATCACGAACAGGAACAGGGCGGTGAACACGACCTCGGCGATGATCGCGGCCCACATCCCGAAGCCGCCGGGCGAGAGCGCGCCCCAGCCGTTGCTCGCGAAGCCGGCATCCTGCGCCTTGGCCAGCCATCCGTCCGGGCCGAACGTGCCGATGAGGGTGAGCACGGTCGAGGCGACCAGGCCGCCGACCGCCTGCGCGACGATGTACGGCCCGGTGTCGCGCCACGCGATCCGTCCGGCCGCTGCAGCGCCGAGCGTCACCGCCGGGTTGAAGTGCCCGCCCGAGATCGGTCCGAAGGCGTACACCCCGATCAGCACGGAGAGGCCGACCGCGAGGGCCACGGCGAGATACACGCCCGCCTGCGCACCGGGATCCGTGAAGTGGCTCGAGGCGAACACCGCGGTCCCGATCGCGCCGGTGACCAGCAGGAACGTGCCGAGTCCCTCGGCCACGAGGCGCGCCGGCAGCGGAGAGGCGGAAGGCGTCGGTGTGGCGGAAGGCGTCGATGCGGTGGTGGGCGCCGGCGTGCTGTGGGGGGAGGACATCGTGCCGATCCTACCCGCGAGACCCCTCCGGCCGCAGAGCCCGGCAGGATGCCTGACCCCCCCCGCTCAGCCAAAGATCCGCGAGACTGCAACGGGACGGTGAGACAGCAGCGATGTGCTGCAGTCTCGCCGCTCAGATGCAGTCTCGCGGTCAGGAGGCGCGAGAGGGGCCGCGGTCGGGCGGGGGCTTCGGGTCAGCGCAGGTCGAAGCGGTCGAGCTCGGCGACCTTGACCCAGGCCGCCACGAAGTCGTCCACGAACTGATCCGCGGCGTCGTCGCTGGCGTAGACCTCGGCCACTGCCCGCAGCTCGGAGTTCGAGCCGAACACGAGGTCGGCGCGGGTGCCGACCCACGTCTTCTCTCCGGTCGCGTCGTCGGTCGCCTGGAACGCGTGCGAACCGGGATCCAGCGGCGCCCATGACGTGTTCAGGTCCAGCACGTTCACGAAGAAGTCGTTCGTGAGCACCCCGGGGTTCTTCGTGAAGACGCCGTACGGTGAGCCATCCCAGTTCGTGCCGAGCACGCGCAGGCCACCCACGAGCACGGTCATCTCCGGCGCCGACAGGGTGAGCAGGTTCGCACGGTCGACGAGCAGGTGCTCGGCGGGGATCGCGCGGGCCACATCGCTGACGTAGTTGCGGAAGCCGTCGGCCTGCGGGTTGAGATACTGGAACGATGCGATGTCGGTCTGCTCCTGCGTCGCGTCCGTGCGGCCGGGCGTGAACGGGATCACCACCGAGCGCCCGGCGGCCGCGGCCGCCTGCTGCACGCCGACGTTGCCGGCGAGCACGACCAGATCGGCGAACGAGACCTGCGCGCCGCCGCGACTGTTGAAAGCGCTCTGCACGCCTTCGAGCGCCGTGATCACCCGGGCCAGTTCGGCCGGGCGGTTCACCTCCCAGCTGCGCTGCGGCTCCAGCCGGATCCGGCCCCCGTTCGCACCGCCGCGCTTGTCGCTGCCGCGGAACGACGCGGACGCCGCCCACGCGGTCGAGACGAGGTCGGACACGCTGAGGCCGGTCTCGGCGATGGCCTGCTCGAGCGTCGCGATGTCAGCGGCGTCGATCACGTCACCCGTGTGCACGGGCACCGGATCCTGCCAGAGGAGATCCTCGGTGGGAACCTCCGGGCCCAGGTAACGGGCCTTCGGGCCGAGGTCGCGGTGCGTCAGCTTGAACCAGGCGCGGCGGTAGGCCTCGGTGAACGCGGCCTGGTCGTCCTTGAACCGCAGCGCGATCTCGCGGTAGATCGGATCCTCGCGCAGCGCCAGATCGGTGGTCAGCATGCGCGGTTCGCGCCGCCCGTCGCCCTGCGCCTCCGGCACCATGTCGCTGCCCGCGCCATCCTTCGGCTTCCAGTGCTTGGCGCCGCCGGGCCCGGTGGTGAGCTCCCAGTCGTAGGCGAACAGGATGTGGAAGAACTCGTTGTCCCAGCGGGTCGGGTGGTAGGTCCAGGTGAGCTCGAGCCCCGAGCCGATGGTGTCGTTGCCGTGACCGGTGCCGTGGCCGCTCTTCCAGCCCAGGCCCATCTGCTCGATCGGGGCGCCCTCGGGGGAGACGCCGACGTTGCCGGCCTCGGGGGCCGCGCCGTGGGTCTTGCCGAAGGTGTGCCCGCCGGCGATGAGCGCGAGGGTCTCCTCGTCATCCATCGCCATGCGCTGGAAGGTCTCGCGGATGTCCTTCGCGGCGGCGAGCGGATCCGGGACCCCCTCCGGCCCCTCCGGGTTCACGTAGATGAGGCCCATCATCGTCGCGGCGAGCGGCTTCTCGAGGGAGCGCTCTCCGGCGTCGTCGGTGCTGATGCGCGGGCTCGAGTCCAGCCACACCTTCTCCGAGCCCCAGTACACGTCGTCGTCGGGCTCCCAGACGTCGCCGCGGCCGCCGGCGAAGCCGAACGTGGGCATGCCCATCTGCTCGTGCGCGACGTTGCCGGCGAGGATCATCAGGTCGCCCCAGCTCAGCGCCCGCCCGTACGTCTTCTTCACGGGCCAGAGCAGGCGGCGCGCCTTGTCCAGGCCCACGTTGTCGGGCCAGCTGTTCAGGGGAGCGAAGCGCTGCTGGCCGGTGCCGCCGCCTCCGCGCCCGTCGAAGACCCGGTAGGTGCCGGCGGAGTGCCAGGCCATCCGGATCATCAGCGGGCCGTAGTTGCCGAAGTCGGCGGGCCACCACGGCTGCGACTCGGTCAGCAGCGCGGCGATGTCCTTCTTGACGGCGTCGAGGTCGAGCGCCTCGAACGCGGCGCGGTAGTCGAAGTCCGCGCCGTGCGGGTCGGCGACAGCCGGGTTCTTGGCGAGGAGGCGGAGGTTCAGCCGCTCGGGCCACCAGTCGGTGTTTCCGGTGCGGCCTCCCGCGGGGCGGTCGGCGGGGCCTCCGGCGGAGTGGTCGATGGGGCAGGTGTTCTCGTCAGACAAGGCTGATCCTTTCCATTCCAGGTGTCGGTCTTCGGTCCGTGTGCCGGGCTTCGGGTGTCCGTCGGTCGGAGGCGATCAGCGGCCGGGTGACGCCTCGTCGCAGTCCCGGCAGATCGCGCGGTAGGTCACGGACGCCTCGAGCAGGCGCATCCCGTGATCTTCGGCGGGGTGCAGGCAGGGCGAGGATCCGACCGCGCAGGAGACGATCTCCAGCCGGCCGCAGCGCACGCACTGCATGTGGTGGTGGTTGTCGCCCGGATCGACCTCGAACAGCGCGCGGTCGGCGTCGGGCAGGCTCACCCGTCGGATGATGCCCGCGGTGGCGAGATCGCCGAGGATCGCGTGCACGGTGGGCAGCGCGATGCCGGCGCCGTCGACGGCGGTGTGGATCCGGTCGGCGGAACTGTGCGGGGCGAGGGCGAGGGCCTGCAGCACCGCGATGCGCTGCACGGTGACGCGCAGCCCCGCGCCGCGGAGAATCGCCGAGGTGTCCATGCGTCCACCGTAGCCAGTTCTGAATGATTCAGGAAAACTGTCGTTCGGACGGGCGTGTCGTGCTCGCGGTCAGAGCCGCCCGGCGGCCTTGAGCTCGAGGTAGCGGTCGGCGATGCGCGGGGGCAGGTCGTCCGGATCCGCGGCCAGCGGCTCCCCGCCCGCCCGCCGGATCGCGTCGGCGACGCGGGCCGCGTCCTGCAGGGTGCGTTCGGCCGCGGCGGCGAGGTAGACCTCCTCTCGCGAGCCCCGGGCGCGCGCCAGCGCATCGATCGAGACATCGGTCGCGGATCCGACCAGGATCGTCGTCGCGCGCGACGCGTTCGGGAACGCCCCGAGGAAGGAGCGGGCGCTCTCCACCGCGTCCTGCGCCGTGAGCACCACGATCAGCGACGGGCGGTTCGTGACCGTGCGGATCGCGGCGAACGCCGCACCCCAGTCGGTGTCGACGAGCCGGGCGTGCACCGGGGCCATCGCGTCGGACAACGCCGGCAGCAGCCCCGGTCCGTCCACCCCGCTGACCCGGCCCCGCACGGCACGGTCGAACAGCAGCAGGTGCACGTGGTCGCCGGCGCGCTGGGCCAGAGCCGAGAGCAGGAGCGCCGCCTCGTAGGCGGCGTCCAGCCGGGTGCCGTCGCCCACGCGCGCAGCGGCGGTGCGGCCCGTGTCGATGAGGATCACCACGTGCCGGTCGCGCTCCGGACGCCAGGTGCGCAGCATCGTCGTCCCGGCGCGGGCGGTCGCGCGCCAGTCGATCGAACGCACATCGTCGCCGCGCACGTACTCCCGCAGTGAGTCGAACTCCGTCCCCTGGCCGCGCACCTGCACGCTCGTGTTGCCGTCGAGTTCGCGCAGCCGGGCCAGCCGCGAGGGCAGGTGACGGCGGGAGGCGAACGGGGGCAGGATCCGGATCGCGCCGCGCACCCGATGCCGTCCCTGCCGCCCCGCGAGTCCCAGCGGACCGACGGAGCGCACCGCCACGAACTCGCTGGACAGCTCGCCACGGCGCCGGGGGAGCAGGTCGATCCCGATACGGCGTCGTTCACCGGCGGGCAGGTCGAGTCGGGCGCAGCCGCGATCGGCGGCGCCCGCGGTGGGCTGCCAGGCGTCACGGACGAGTCCCCGCAGCCGCCGATTTCCGAGGTTCTGCACGAGCACGGTCGCGGTGACCGGCTCGTGCTGCCGGCCGCGATTCGGCACGTCGCGGGTGATCCGCAGCGCGCCCACGGGGGCGGCGAGCGCCACGTCGATGCCGATCAGCACGGCGCACACGACGAGCCAGCCCGCCAGCGCGTACCACGGCGACACCCGCGCGGTGTCGAGCAGCACGAGCGGGACGACGCCGAACCCGGCGACGACGACGACGCGACCGGTGAGGAACACCTAGATCGGCACCCTGGTCTGCTGCACCACGCTGGTGAGCACGGCATCGGGCGACACGCCCTCCATCTCGGCGTCCGGGCGCAGCCGCAGCCGATGCCGCCAGACCGGGATGAGCATGGTCTGCACGTGATCCGGGGTGACCGCGGAGGATCCGTTCAGCCAGGCCCAGGCCTTCGCGGCGGCCAGCAGCGCGGTGGAGGCGCGCGGGCTCGCGCCCAGCTGCACGGAGGGCGACTGCCGGGTGGCTCTGGCGAGGTCGACCACGTAGCCGAGCACGTCGTCGGTGACCTGCACCCGCCCGGCCGCACGCTGGGCGGCGAGGATCTCGTCGGCCGAGACGACCGGGTGCAGATCCGTGAGCTCGCGGGGGGAGAAGCCGTCCGCGTGCCGGCGCAGCACCGACACCTCGGCGTCGCGCTCGGGCATGCCCACGACGAGCTTCATCAGGAACCGGTCCAGCTGGGCCTCGGGGAGCGAGTACGTGCCCTCGTGCTCGATCGGGTTCTGCGTCGCGGCGACGAGGAACGGATCCGGCAGCGCCAGACTCGCGCCATCCGACGACACCTGACGCTCCTCCATCGCCTCCAGCAGCGCCGCCTGGGTCTTCGGGGGCGTCCGGTTGATCTCGTCGGCGAGCAGGATGTTCGTGAACACCGGTCCGCGCCGGAACTCGAACTCTCCCGAGCGGGCGTCGTAGACGAGGGATCCGGTCACGTCGCCCGGCATCAGATCGGGGGTGAACTGCACCCGCTTGGTGTCGAGCCCGAGCGCCCGCGAGAACGAGCGCACCACGAGCGTCTTCGCGACGCCCGGCACGCCCTCCAGCAGCACGTGGCCGCGGGCGAGCAGCGCCACCAGCAGCCCGGTGACGGTGCCGGCCTGGCCGACCACGGCCTTGTCGACCTCGGCGCGCACGCGCTGCATGGCCTGACGCAGCGCCGCGTCGTCGTCCGCGGGAAGCCCGGCCGGTGTGGACGAGAACTGCGGGGCGACGGCGTGGCCGTCCGGCGTGCCGGTCTCCGGGGCGGCTCCCTGAGTGATCCGCGGGTCAGTCACGGGTGCTCCTTTCGATGCGGACCGCGTCTTCGACGGCGGTCTCCAGGTCGGTGAGGCTTCGGGCGAACGGGACGAGGGCCGCATCCGTGGCGGGCAGCGGGCCGGTCAGCAGGGTGCGGCAGGCGGCGCGGTCGACGCGGATCCGGTCGGCGGCGGCGTCCGCGACACTGCCGCCGTCCGCGCGCGCCGCAAGGCCAAGGTGCTTCGCGAGCCTCGTGATCGTCCCGGCCCGCAGCGCCTCCGCGGCGTGCGCGGCATCGGCCGCCTTGGCGGTGAGCCGTGCGCGACCGAGCATGGTCTCGGAGGCGCGCACCGTGACCGGCAGCGTCTCGGCGACGAGCGGCCCGAACCGCCGGCCCCGCCACACCGCGGCGATCAGGGCGGTGATCATCAGCAGCAGGATTGCGGGCGTCACCCAGCCCGGCGTGAGGTCGGCCAGGGACTTCTGCGGATCGACGTCTGCACGATCGGAATCGGCGTACGACGGCACATACCAGACGACGTGCGGCTGGGCGCCGAGCAGGGCGAGTCCGAGGGCGGCGTTGCCGTTCTCGGACAGCCGCGCGTTCGTGAACAGTCCGCTGCCGTCGACGATCGCGCGCGGGCGGGCGCCGTCGTCCGAGAGCAGCACCGCCGCGCCGGAGCGGTCGCCGAAGCAGGCGGTGACACCCGGGTCGGGGCGCAGCAGCTGGCCCGGCGCGATCGAGCCGACGCGCGCGAACGTGGGGACATCGCAGTCGGCCGCGGCCCGCGCGGGGGAGGACGCGGAGGAATACGAGCCGAGCGCGAGGATCCGCAGCATCCGGGCGCTGACAGTGAGCAGCACCACATCGTGCGCGCGGTCGACGAACGCCTGCGCGGCGCTGTCGCTCAGCGTGTACGGATCGCTCATCACGAGCGTGGTGCGATCGTCGAGCAGCTTCTCCGCGTCGCTGCGGGAGCGCACGACATCGACCGTGACGCCCTCCTGACGGAGGATCTCGGCGAGCGCCTGGGTGCCCTCGGGGCCGGGCAGTTCGGGGTCGTAGGTCTCGTGCTGTGCGCTCGACGGCATCGTGAGCACCAGGCCGGCGCCGGCGACGACGATCACGAGCACGACCACCAGCAGCCAGCCCAGCCCGCGACGAAGCCGCCGCGGGTCGCGGATGAGGGTGTCGGCGGCACGCGTCAGCGTGTCGGATCGCTCCGGGGCGGTCGTCGTCATGCCGTCACCGGCGATCGCTCATCGAGCTGCGGGCGCAGCGCCCGCAGCCGCTCGTCGGTGTCCGCGACCGTGCGGTACAGCGCGGCGCTTCCCGGGCGGCCGAGATAGCGCACGTCATCGAAGGCCACGGCCGCCTCATGCAGCGCGTCCGCCTCCGCGGGGAAGGGCGACGCGGCCTCGCGTGAGATGGTCTGCGCGGTGGCGCCGGGAGCGGGGGAGAGGAGGTCGCGTTCCATCAGCGCACGGGCGATGGCGCGATAGCGCAGCACGATCGCCGCCGCCCAGTCCTCGTCGTGCGCCGCGCGCTCCGCCTCGGCGCGCAGCTGCGCGGCCATGCGATCATCCGCGGCGCCCAGCAGCACGGATCCGACGGCACGAGTGCGCGACCGGCGCGGGCGGCCCCACATCACCAGAACCGCGATCAGCGCCGCGGCCAGCACGATCCCGATCACGATCGCGGCCCAGGGGCCGAGCCCACCGACGTTCTTCCCGGTGAACAGGTCGTTCAGGAAGTCGACGAACGCCCGCGCCCACTGGTCGATCACGGTGGGTTTCGCGGCCTGGTACTCGGGCTTCGCGAGCTCCCGCTCGGCGAGCTTCCTGGCGCCGTCGCCGTCGGGGATGAGCGGGATCGCGGACAGTCCGCGCGCCGCCAGGGGCAGGATCATCGGCCCTGGGATCCGGGTGCCGCCCAGGGATCGTCATCCTGCGGCGGCTCCCACGGGCCCTGGTGCGGCGGGGCGAGCGGTGCCGGAGGTGCGGCCGCGGGTGGTGCGGGCGGAGCCGGAGGTGCGGCCGCGGGTGGTGCGGGCGGAGCCGGAGGCGCGGCCACGGGTGGCGTCGGCGGTGGTGCGTACCCCTGTTGCGCGGCGTACCCCTGCGGCCCCGGATAACCCTGCGGCGGGGCGGGATACCCCGGTGCACCATACGCCGGAGGATAGTGGTACCCCGTCGCGACCGAGGTCGGAGCAGGGCGGAAGCCGCGCCGCACAGCGCGCGTCTGGTCGAGGCGGAAGGGATCTGAGCCGTCGTCGCACCCCGCCGTCCGCCGCTCCATCGTCGCCATCAGATCCTGATCCAGCCCCTCGTAGCGCATGCGGCAGTCGATGTAGATCAGGGCGCCCGCCGTGGACTGCACGACGGCGCTGATCGACTGCACCACGACGACCACCAGTTCGGTGATCACCAGCGAGACGATGGTCGAGGTGCCGAGGGAGGCGATCGTGTCGCCGGTCGGGCTGAGCACCGTGCCGAACAGCGAGCTGACCAGGCTCGAGGCCATGCCGAGCATCTGGGAGATGACGTAGAAGATCGCGCCGATCACGAACACGATCCCGAACGCGAACCAGAACCGGCCGCGGGTGAGCAGCCAGGAGCGGACGATCGCCGTGCGGATCCCGGCCCCCTCGAGCACGAGCAGCGACGGGACCAGCATGAGCTTGGTCCCGATCCAGATCGCCAGCACCAGCACGCCGAGGATGCCGGCGATCAGCACGACGATCGTGAGCGCGAGCCCGGCGCCCTGGAACCCGGTGGGCACGCCGATGGCGCCGAAGGCGATCGCCATCACGAGTGCAATCGCCATCACGGTAGCGAGGCCGTAGAGCAGGATGTAGCCGATCAGCCGCCAGGCGGCCGGCTTCACCCGCCGCCACAGCGCGCGCAGGGTCGCGGGCTCGCGGAGCACCGCCGCGCGCACATCGGCGGCCACGATGCCCTGCACGATCGCGCTGAACGCGGCCGAGAACAGCCCCATGAGCAACCCCGCGAGGCCGATGAAGGCCGCGGACCCGATGGACAGCGTTCTCCACTCGTCGCTGCCGGGCTGCACCGTGTCCAGGCGGGACAGGCTCGCGGCGGCGACGGCGCCGACGACGGCGCCCACGACCACGAGCGCCGCCAGCTGCACGACGATCGCGAATCCGAAGAGCACCTTCGGGTTGTGCCGCAGCGCGGCGAAGGACTTTCCGAGGATCGTGCCGAACCCGAGCGGGCGCAACGGGATCAGACCGGGCTTGGGCGCAGGAGTCCAGCCCGATCCGGGCATGGTCTGTTCGCTCACGAGTCCTCCGGTTCGCGTGTTGGGTCCATCGTGGCACACCGCACGTCTGGGATCGCGGTCTCCTCGGGATGGCGGCCTCCCGGCCGGGGCCTGTGCGGCCTCCGCCGACTTCGCAGAACCGTGAAGTACGCTGGTGCCACGTGTGAGGCGCCCAGGAGGCGTCTGCACGCCTTGGACGAAAGACGACTGGGCACAATGACCTCACGCATCCTCGTGGTCGATGACGACACGGCTCTGGCCGAGATGATCGGCATCGTGCTGCGCACGGAGGGCTTCGAGCCCGTGTTCTGCGCGGACGGCGCCAAGGCCGTCGACGAGTGGCGCACGCAGCGCCCCGACCTGGTGCTGCTGGATCTGATGCTGCCCGGCATGGACGGCATCGAGATCTGCACCCGCATCCGTGCCGAGTCCGGGGTGCCGGTGATCATGCTCACCGCCCGCAGCGACACGGCCGACGTGGTGCGCGGCCTCGAGGTGGGCGCCGACGACTACATCGTCAAGCCCTTCAACCCGAAGGAACTCGTCGCCCGGATCCGCACGCGCCTGCGGCCGACGCCGCAGCCCACCACCGAGGTGCTCCGGATCGGCGACCTCACGATCGACGTCGACGCGCACGAGGTGCGTCGCGGCACCGCGCCGATCGCGTTGACCCCGCTGGAGTTCCAGCTCCTCGTGGCCCTCGCCTCCAAGCCGCAGCAGGTGTTCTCCCGCGAGATGCTGCTGGAGCAGGTCTGGGGCTACCACTACAAGGCCGACACCCGCCTCGTGAACGTGCACGTGCAGCGGCTGCGGGCCAAGGTCGAACTCGACCCGGACAGCCCGCGGATCGTGACCACGGTGCGCGGCGTCGGATATCGGGCCGGGAGCGTGGCCTGACGCTCGCGCGGGCCGCCGGTGCGTCGATGTCCCAGAGCGCGGTGGTGCGCGACACCCGGCGCAGCGCCCGCCGCCTGGCGCGGCTGTGGCGGCGCTCGCTGCGGTTCCGCACCCTGCTCATCACGCTCGCGCTGACCTCGATCGCGGTGCTGGTGACCTGTGTCGCGATGGCGCTCGCGGTGCAGAACAACCTCTGGGAGGCGCGCAAGGACCAGGCGCTGAACGACGCGCGCCGTGCGGTCGACTCGGTGCAGTCGGCCGTCTACTCGGCTGACACCCAGGGCAACCGCACGGCGCTGCTCGGCTTGATGGGCGACGTGAACAGCCGGCTGAGCTCGGTCTCCAGCGCCCAGATGGTCGCCGCCTTCCCGATCGGCAACGGCACCGCCCAGGCGGCTCCTCCCGGGTTCCTTCGCGGCGGGTTCACCGAGGATCTGGTCACCGACCAGATGCATCAGCGGGTCATCAAGGACGACACCAAGCAGTGGTGGCAGCCGGTCGCGCTGCATGACGCTGACGGATCCCAGCACGCCGGCATCATCGTCGGTCAGCAGCTGAAGATCCCCGAGGCCGGGGCCTACGAGCTGTACATCGCCTACGATCTCGCCGACACCGAGCAGACGCTGGTCCTCGTGCAGTCCAGCCTCCTGATCGCCGGCAGCGTGCTGGTCGCGCTGATCGGGCTCATCGCGTGGTTCTCGCTGCGCTCCGTGGTGCAGCCGATCACCGAGGCCGCTGAGACCAGCGCGCGCTTCGCTGGGGGCGACTTCGACGTGCGGCTGCCCGTGCGCGGACAGGACGAGCTGGCCACGCTCGGCCGCTCGTTCAACGCCATGGCGAACAGCATCGAGGCGCAGATCAAGGAGCTCGGCGAGCTGAGCCTGGTGCAGCAGCGGTTCGTGTCGGACGTGTCGCATGAGCTGCGCACCCCGCTCACCACGATCCGGCTCGCGGCCGAGATGCTCAACGACCAGCGCGACGAGTTCGATCCCACCACCGCGCGCACCGCCGAGCTGCTGCAGACGCAGGTGCACCGTTTCGACACGCTGCTCGCCGACCTGCTGGAGATCAGCCGCTACGATGCGGGATCCGTGCAGCTCGAGACCGAGGCGACGAGTCTCACCCACCTCGCGGAGGACCTCGTCGACGATATGCGTCCGCTCGCGGAGGCGCACGACACCGAGCTGAGATTCGTCGCCCCGGGCGGGCATACGCCGGTCGATCTGGACCCGCGGCGGGTGCGCAGGATCCTCCGCAACCTCATCGGCAACGCGATCGAGCACGGCGAGGGCCGTCCGGTCGTGATCACGGTGGACAGCAACCAGAACGCGGTGGCGGTCGGGGTGCGCGACAGCGGCATGGGCATGTCCGCGCCGGACGCGGAGCGGGTCTTTGATCGCTTCTGGCGGGCAGACCCGTCGCGGCGGCGCACGATCGGCGGCACCGGGCTCGGGCTCTCGATCGCACGCGGCGACGCCCGCCTGCACAGGGGCACCCTGGCGGTGTGGTCGGAGCTCGGCGTCGGCACCAACTTCGTGCTGACCCTCCCGCGCGGCGCGGGACCGCTGGACGGCGCGTCGCCGATCCCGCTGGAGGCGGCGGAGCCGATCGACGAGATCGGCGTGATCACCGCGCCTGTCACGCAGCTCGCCGATTCCGCCAGGCCGCACCCGCAGGAGGAGCACTCATGAGAATCGTGCGGATGCTCCGCGGCGCGATCGTCGTCGCCGCTGCGCTCGGCCTCGCCGCATGCGCCGCGCTGCCCACCACCGGGGATGTGCGGCCGGGACTCGCGGCCGGACAGGCCGACACCAGCTCCGATGTCGCCTACGTCCCGCAGGGTCCGTCGGACGGCATGGATCCGGAGCAGATCGTGCGCGGCTTCATCGACGCGGCCTCGAGTCCCAAGGACAGCTGGGGCATCGCCCGGGAGTACCTCACCTCGTCGGCGGCGCAGAAGTGGAAGCCCGACGTCGGCGTCACGATCGACGCCTCGCTCTCCGACCGCCGCTACGACGCACCCACGGTCGCCAAGGGCGCGACCGCGGCGACCGTGCGGCTCGGACTGCAGCAGACCGCGAACGTCGATGAGAACGGCAACTACTCCGGCAGCGCGGTGAGCGGATCCTCCGAGCTCCCGTTCTCGCTCGCCAAGGGCGCGGACGGGCAGTGGCGCATCACCTCGGCGCCGGACGGCATCGTGCTGGATGCGCAGTCCTTCGCGGCGGGAGACGTCTTCGCCCCGTACGCCCTGGAGTATTTCGACCCCACCTGGACCTACCTCGTGCCGGATGTGCGCTGGTTCCCGAAACGCGAGAACACGGCGAGCCGCATCGTGCAGTCGCTCGTGACCGGCAAGCCCAGCCCGTGGCTGACGAACGGCGTGCGCACCGCGTTCACCGGCGACGTCGCGCTCGCGCGCAACACGGTGACCCCGGTCGCCCAGGTCGCCGAGGTCGCGCTCACCGACGCCGCACTGAGCGCAGATGCGGCCACGCTCGCGCGCATGCGCACGCAGCTCGAGCGCAGCCTCGCCGACCTCGGCGTGCAGCAGGTGAAGCTCACCGTCGGCGGCCGTGATCTCAATGCCGGATCCGCGTCCGCGGCGTCCACGACGGTCGACTCCAGGCCCCTGGTGCTCACCGACAAGGGCTTCGGGTTCCTGTCCGACGGCGAGGTGACCCCGGTCGCCGGGGTGTCCGCCGAGCTCACGTCCTTCCCCCACCCGATCACCGCGATCCGCGCATCCAGCGGCGCTCAGCGCGTGGTCGTGCAGACGGCCGACGGCGTCGTCTACGCCGTCGCGGACGGCAAGGTGGACGAGTTCGACAGCAGACCGGGGCTGGCGGCCCCGGCGCTGGATCCGTTCGGATACATCTGGACCGTCCCGCAGCAGACGCCGCAGGCGATCACCGCGTGGTCGACCTCGATCACCCCGCGCCCGATCACCGGTCCGCAGGACGCCTCCCAGCTCACCGCCCTCGCGATGAGTCGAGACGGATCGCGGCTCGCGATGGCCGTCGTCGTCAGCGGTCAGATCAGGGTCGAGGTCGCCGCGGTCACGCGTGATGACCGTGGCGCACCGACCGCGATCGGCCCGCCGAGCGTGGTGTCGTGGCCGCCGGGACCCGTGGCCGACATCACCTGGCTGGATGACACGACCGTGGGCGTGCTCACCTCCGACAACAACAGCACGGAGCTGCTGGAGCAGCCGGTCGGAGGACCGAAGACGACCGTGGCGGCACCGGACGGCACCCGCACGGTCGCCCCCGCGCCGTCGCTTCTGACCATCCGGCTGCTCGGCGGCACCGGGGTGCTGTGGGTGCGCAGCGGTCCGAACTGGCCGCAGGTCAGCACGAACGTGAAGGTCCTCGGCGTGCAGCTCGGCGGCTGACCGCTTCGCACGGGCCGCCATCGGTCCGCACAGGCCGGTCCGCGCCTGCGTTCCGCACCGATTGCGCGCGACGAGGATCCTGGCCCCGGATCAGCGGTCAGGATCGCCGGATGAGAACCGAACCGCTGCGCCGTCTGATCCGGGAGATCGCCGACCTCGCCTTCGCCTCGGTGTGCGCCGGGTGCGGCGCGACGGGAGCGGCGCTGTGTCCCGACTGCGAACGCGGTCTCGTCCCCCGTGTGCTCCGACCGCACCCGCAACCCACCGCGGAGATCCTGCCGGTGCGGGCGGGGCTCGCGTTCGAGGGCGTCGCGGCCGCCGTGCTGCGTGCGGTCAAGGAGGACGGCCAGACCGCGCTGATCCGCGCGCTCCGCCCTGCGTTCGCAGCGGCCGTGGCGGATCTGTGCGCCTCCGGTCCGCTTCCGGGACGGGCTGCTGCACTGCGCCGGATCGATGTGGTCGTCCCGGTGCCGACCTCCCGCAGCGCGTTCCGCCGCCGCGGCTTTCGGGTGCCCGATCTGCTCGCCCGCGGAACCGGGATCCCGGTGGCGCCTGTGCTGACGTATGCGCGCCGGGTGCAGGATCAGCGCGGCCTGAGCGTCGATCAGCGCCGCAGGAACGTCTCCGGCGGGCTGATCGCGACGCGGCGCGGAGAGGGGCGGGTCGCGCTCATCGTGGATGACGTCGTCACGACAGGGGCGACCTGCGAGGAGGCGGCCAGGGCGCTGCGGGCGGCCGGGTTCGAGGTGGTGGGAGCCGTCGCCGTGGCGATGACCCGCCGGCATCACGCCCCCCGGCGGTCGGGTGCTCTGAGACGGCTCAGGGCGAATGCCCACGACACGCAGATGAATTGTTGATGACAGGGCGGTGTCGCCCGACTACGGTAGGGATTCACAAAGGCGACCACGGTCCGCCCTTGGCCGGGTGGACCGGAACAAGGAGGTCAGGATGGAAACGAACATCGTCGGTGTCGGAGTCGGCATCAGCGATCGATTCCGAGGGGTGGTCGAGGAGAAGACCGCACGGATCGAGACGATCGCGACGAGGGCGCAGCGCCTCGAAGTGAAGGTCACCCATCGTTCCTATCGCGGCGGTCACGTGGAGGATGAGACCGTCGAACTCACGCTGATCGGCAGGGGCCCGCTGGTGCGCGCAGAGGCGCGCGACGCCGACAAGTTCGTGGCGCTGGACCTCGCCGTCGACAAGCTCATCGAGCAGGTCCGCCGGGCGAAGGAGCGCCGGGTGGACGGTCGCAACCACCCGCGAGGCGCGCACCTGGAGAAGAGCACGGGCGAACTCGCCGGGATCGACGTGCATCCGGTGTCGGTCGACACGCTGCACGCGGTGTCCACCGGCGCGATCCCGACCCTCGAACTCGAGGAGGACTACTCTCCGGTCGTGATCCGGACCAAGAACTTCGACGCGGAGTGGATGACGGTCGAAGAGGCCGTGGACCGGATGGAGCTGGTCGGACACGACTTCTTCCTGTTCGTGGACGCCCGCAGCGACCACCCCAGCGTCGTGTACCGCCGCAAGGGCTGGGACTACGGCGTCATCTCGCTGACGACGCAGGCGGCACCTGTCGAGGAGCTCGTCGGCTGACGAATCCCGGCAGAGCCCGACAGACTCAGAGTGCGGCCCGAGACAGCTCGTCTCGGGCCGCACTCGCGCGTTCCCGCCCGCCCTGAATCGAGTCGTCCCCGTGAGCGCACGCCAGGGGGTGCGCTGGCGGGGACGACTCGGGAGTGTCAGTCGAAGAGGCCGTCGAGCAGGCCGCCGATGACGAGGCCGCCGAGCACGCCGGTGACGACGTTGGAGCCGCCGGAGCCGCCGGATCCGCGTCCGCCGCCCCAGCCGTTGCCGCCGCCCCAGCCCTGGTCGGGGCGGGACGAGTCGATGTCGCGCTGGGCGAGCTGGAGGGCCTCCGCCGCCAGCTGAGCGACCCGGCGGGCCGCGCTGAGCGCCTGCTCACGGGTGTCCTCCGCGGGCAGCAGCGAGGGCACGTCGATGCGGAGCCGCTCGGCCTCCGCGAGGCGGGTGCGCGCGTCCGCGCCGATCCAGCCGCGGTGGCCTTCGATCAATCCGCGCGCGACCCCGAGCTGGCGATCCGCGTCGTCGAGGGCGTGCTGCACCGTGTCGAGTGTCGGCAGCGGGTGCTCGACCCGGTAACGAGCCGCCGCGATCGCGGCGTCCAGCGCGGTGTTGGCAGTGCGCAGGCGAGTGAGATCGCCGAAGGGATCGGTGCGCGCACCCGCCGGGGGAAGGGCTGCCAGCGCCTGCTGCAGCACGACCGCCGCCGCGCTGACGGCCGGGGCGTCGGGCGCCGCGGAGAGGGCCGCGAGATCGCCGCGGGAGTCGGCCACGACCTCGGCCAGGGTGGACTCGGCGCGCAGCGCCTCGATCTCGAAGTCGTCGACGGCGTCGAGCAGCGACGTCGCGCGCCGGGTCGCCTCGGTCGCGGTCTCCAGGGCCAGCACGGCCTCCTGGGTGCGGCCGGCCTCGCGCCGCCGCTCGGAGACGTCCGCGCCGTGCGTGGCGAAGGTGACGAGCTGCGCCGCCTCCTCCGCGCTCTTCGCGACGCGCTGCATCGCGGTGTCGGAGTAGCGGGTGGCGAGGCGGTCGACCGTCTCCTGGGCCTGCGGAACCCGGGACTGCAGATCCGCGGCGTCCTGACGCACCTTGGCGATGACCTCGGGTGCGTGCCGGACCCGGTTCACGGAGTCGGCGATCGCGGCGGACTTCTCGTCGATGAGGTCCTCGGCCCACTGGCACAGCTGCGCGATCCGCGCGTTGCGGGTGCGCAGCTCTTCCGCCGTGTCCGGGATCTCGTCGTGGTTCAGCTGGTGCAGCTGGAACGCCTCGCCCATGTGCGCCCGCACGGCGTCGAGCGCGGCGCGGAAGTCGGCGGTCATGTCGTCGCCGAGTTCGGCGGCGGCGAACGCGAGCTCGTCGGCCGCGGTGCGGATCCGCTCGTCCGCGGTGACGATCGCCTGCTCGGCGCGACGGG
Organism: Microbacterium panaciterrae; assembly: GCF_039541635.1. Lineage (NCBI taxonomy): Bacteria > Bacillati > Actinomycetota > Actinomycetes > Micrococcales > Microbacteriaceae > Microbacterium > Microbacterium panaciterrae. The sequence continues at coordinate 122,509 of NZ_BAABGP010000013.1, read as the reverse complement.
CGAGATCGTCGTCCTGCGCCTGCAGTTCGACTTGTTCGCGTTTGCGCTTGCCCCAGAAACCGGCCATGCGCCGATCCTATGTTCCCCGGCCGTGCACCGGCTGTGCGCCGATTGCGCCGTGCGCGATCAGAGGGCCGCGGTGCTCGTCGGCCGGCCGCGCCGGGGGCGTTCGGGGGAGAGGGCGAGTGCGGGTGCCCCGCTCGGGCGCTGCGACAGCCGTCGCTCGACGCGCTCGAGCCAGAGCAGCTCGGCCTCGGTCGTGAGGATCTGCGCATCGAGGATCACGTTGCGAGCCAGATCCTCGGGACGATCGGATTCCGATCCCTCCTGCGAGTCCTGCTGCAGACGCTCCAGCCGGGCGGTCGACGCGCGCCGCTGCGCGGCGATGACGGCGGCGACATCGGCACCGGGGAGGGTGGCGGCGAGCGCGAGCTTGATCGCGAGCTCATCCCGCGTACCCTGCCCGCGTTCGACGGGAGAGCCGAGCCAGCCGGTCGCCTCGGCGGATCCCGCTTCGGTGATCGCCCAGTACACATGCCCCTGATCGTCGGCATCTCCGCGTGCGACGAGACCGTCGCGTTCCAGGCGCTCCAGGGTGTTGTAGATCTGGCCGACGTTGAGGGGCCAGGTCGAGCCGGTGCGGCGGTCGAACTCGGCGCGCAGCTGGTACCCGTAACAGGGGCCCTGGTCGAGGATGGCGAGGAGGCTCTGACGCACGGACATCGCGTGATCCTTTCCGGGAATCTGTTTCCGAGCATACGGACTCCGCGCAGAGGATCGACAGGTCACAGCCCGGTAACATGGGTGGGTATGCCGTGCGCGCGTCGCGCGCGGGCTCAGACCACTAGGGAGATGGAATCCGTGGCGAATCCTCTTGAGAAGATCCTCCGCGCGGGTGAGGGGCGGATCCTGCGCCGCCTCGGCGGCGTCGTCAAGGCCGTGAACGCGCTCGAAGACGACTTCGCCCAGCTCAGCGACGAGGACCTCCGCAATGAGACGGCGGAGCTGCGCGCGCGGTTCGAGAAGGGCGAGACGCTCGACCAGCTCATGCCCGAGGCGTTCGCCGCGGTCCGCGAGGCGGCCAAGCGCACGCTCGGCATGCGCGCCTACGACGTGCAGATCATGGGCGGCGCGGCCCTGCACGACGGCAGCATCGCCGAGATGAAGACCGGTGAGGGCAAGACCCTCGTGGCGACCTTCCCGTCGTACCTGAACGCGATCGCCGGCAAGGGCGTGCACGTCATCACGGTGAACGACTATCTCGCGACCTACCAGTCCGAGCTCATGGGGCGTGTCTACCGCGCGCTCGGCATGACCACGGGCGTGATCGTCTCCGGGCAGACCCCCGAGGTACGCCGTGAGCAGTACAACGCCGACATCACCTACGGCACGAACAACGAGTTCGGCTTCGACTACCTGCGCGACAACATGGCCTGGCGCAGCGAGGATCTCGTGCAGCGCGGGCACTACTACGCGATCGTGGACGAGGTCGACTCGATCCTCATCGACGAGGCCCGCACCCCGCTCATCATCTCGGGCCCCTCGTCGGGCGAGGCGAACCGGTGGTTCGCCGAGTTCGCGAAGATCGCGCGCACCCTCGACGACGGCGTGGACTACGAGGTCGACGAGAAGAAGCGCACCGTCGGCGTGCTCGAGCCCGGCATCGAGAAGGTCGAGGACTACCTCGGAATCGACAACCTGTACGAGTCGGCGAACACCCCGCTGATCTCGTTCCTGAACAACTCGATCAAGGCGCTCGCGCTGTTCAAGCGCGACACCGACTACGTCGTCATGAACGACGAGGTCATGATCGTTGACGAGCACACCGGGCGCATCCTGGTCGGCCGGCGCTACAACGAGGGCATCCACCAGGCGATCGAGGCTAAGGAGGCGGTGCCGGTCAAGGCCGAGAACCAGACTCTCGCGACCGTCACGCTGCAGAACTACTTCCGCCTGTACGACAAGCTCGCCGGCATGACCGGAACCGCCGACACCGAGGCCGCCGAGTTCATGTCGACGTACCAGCTCGGCGTCGTGCCGATCCCGACGAACCGGCCGATGATCCGTCAGGACAAGTCCGATCTCGTGTACAAGAACGAGACGGCCAAGTTCGCGCAGGTGGTCGAGGACATCGCGTCCCGCCACGAGAACGGCCAGCCGGTCCTGGTCGGCACCGTCAGCGTCGAGAAGAGCGAATACCTCTCCCGGCTGCTGGCCAAGAAGGGCATCAAGCACGAGGTCCTCAACGCGAAGAACCACGCCCGCGAGGCCGAGATCGTCGCGCGCGCCGGCCGCCTCGGCGCGGTCACCGTCGCCACCAACATGGCCGGTCGCGGTACCGACATCATGCTCGGCGGCAACGCGGAGTTCCTCGCCGTGCAGGATCTGAAGGCGCAGGGGCTGGATCCGGTGGAGACCCCCGACGAGTACGAAGCCGCCTGGGATGAGAGCTACGAGGCCATGAAGGCCAAGGTGGCGACCGAGGCGGAGAAGGTCGTCGAGGCGGGCGGTCTGTACGTCCTCGGCACCGAGCGGCACGAGTCGCGCCGCATCGACAACCAGCTGCGTGGTCGTTCCGGTCGTCAGGGCGACCCCGGTGAGAGCCGGTTCTACCTGAGCCTCACGGACGATCTGATGCGGCTGTTCCAGCAGGGCGCCGCGGAGGCGATCCTCGCGCGGACGAACTTCCCCGAGGACATGCCGATCGAGTCGGGCCTCGTGACCCGCGCGATCCGCAGCGCGCAGAGCCAGGTCGAGGCCCGCAACGCCGAGATGCGCAAGAACGTGCTCAAGTACGACGACGTGCTGAACCGCCAGCGCGAGGCGATCTACACCGACCGCCGGCACATCCTGGAGGGCGACGACATCGCCGACCGGGTGAAGCACTTCATCGAGGACGCGATCGGCGCCGTCGTCGACGACCACACCTCCGAGGGCCACACCGAGAGCTGGGACTTCGACAGCCTCTGGACCGAGCTGAAGACGCTGTACCCCGTGGACGTGACGATCGATGAGGTCGTCGCCGAGGCCGGCGGGCGCAAGGGCGGGATCACGGCCGACGGACTCAAGCGCGAGCTGGTGTCCGACGCGATGGTCGCCTACGAGAAGCGTGAGTCGTCGCTCGGCGACGCCGCGACCCGTGAGCTCGAGCGCCGCGTGGTGCTGCAGGTGCTCGACCGCCGCTGGCGCGATCACCTGTACGAGATGGACTACCTCAAGGACGGCATCGGCCTGCGCGCCATGGCGCAGCGCGACCCGCTGGTCGAGTACCAGCGCGAGGGCTACTCGATGTTCCAGGCCATGATGGGCCAGATCAAGGAGGAGTCGGTCGGCTACCTCTACAACCTCGAGGTCGAGGTGCGCCAGGCCGGCGAAGAGGGCATCACCGAGGTGGAGGCGAAGGGTCTCGCCGAGTCGGCGGGGGACCAGCGCCTGGAGTACTCGGCGCCCAACGACGCCGGCGATGTCGAGGTGCGCAACGACCGCGGCCAGATGCAGCAGGCGGCGACGGATCGCCTCCGCCAGGCCGCCGCCCGCGCCGAGGCCGATGCCGCCACACTGGAGGAGCCCGCGGCACGCGGTGCCTTCGGGCAGCGCGTCGACGGTGGCCAGGCCGCACCCGCGAACCGCGCCGAGCGTCGCGCCCAGGGCAAGAAGAAGTAGCCCGCCTTCACTGCGCGGCACAGGGGCCGGCCCGAAAGGGCCGGCCCCTGTGCGTGTCGGAGAGGGCGGTGCGCGGGCGGTAATCTTGGCCGATGACACCGAGAACCTTCGACCAGTCCTCCAAGCTGAAGAACGTCCTGTACGAGATCCGCGGCAACGCGCTCGTCGAGGCGGCGCGGCTGGAGGCGGCGGGGCACTCGGTGCTGAGACTGAACACGGGAAACCCCGCCATCTTCGGCTTCGAGGCTCCGCAGCAGATCGTGCGGGACATGCTCGCGACCCTGCCCACCGCGCACGGGTACAGCGAGAGCAAGGGCATCATCTCCGCCCGGCGGGCCGTCGTCAGCCGGTATGAGGAGGTCGAGGGCTTCCCTCCGGTCGACCCCGAGGACGTGTATCTGGGCAACGGCGTCTCCGAGCTCATCACGATGGTGATGCAGGCGCTGCTGGACGAGGGCGACGAGGTGCTCATCCCCGCACCCGACTACCCGCTGTGGACCGCGATGACCAGCCTCGCCGGTGGCACGCCCGTGCACTACGTGTGCGACGAGGAGAACGACTGGAACCCGGATCTGGAGGATCTGCGTTCCAAGGTGACCCCGCGCACCAAGGCGATCGTCATCATCAACCCGAACAACCCCACCGGTGCGGTGTACTCGCGCGAGGTGCTCGAGGGCATCGTGCAGGTGGCGAGGGAGAACGACCTGCTGCTGCTCTCGGACGAGATCTACGACCGGATCCTGTTCGATGACGCGCAGCACATCTCCACGGCGACGCTCGCGCCGGATCTGCTCTGCCTGACCTTCAACGGACTGTCCAAGACCTACCGGGTGGCGGGATACCGGTCCGGGTGGCTGGTGATCACCGGCCCGAAGCAGCACGCCAAGGGGTTCATCGAGGGGATCACCCTGCTCGCCTCCACGCGGCTGTGTCCGAACGTACCCGCGCAGCACGCGGTGCAGGCCGCGCTGTCGGGGGTGCAGTCGATCGAGACGCTGATCGCGCCCAGCGGCCGGCTGCACCTGCAGCGCGACGCGGCCTGGGAGGGGCTCTCCGCGATCCCCGGCGTCAGCTGCGTGAAGCCCGCCGGCGCCCTGTACGCGTTCCCGCGGCTGGACCCGGACGTGCACGAGATCCGCGACGACGCGAAGCTCATCTACGACCTGCTGGTCGCGGAGCGGATCCTGCTCGTGCAGGGCACCGGGTTCAACTGGGCGACGCCGGACCACCTGCGCGTCGTGACCCTGCCGGAGCCGCGCGTGATCACCGAGGCGATCGAACGGCTCGGCAACTTCCTGGCCAGCTACCGGCAGTAGGCGCTCAGGCCGTGGCGGGCGCCCTGCCGCGGCGCGCCCGCCGGGTCGTCGGCGCGTCCGGCGTGTCGGGGCGCAGCAGCGTGCCCGCCAGGGTGCGCACGGCGGCGGTGAACGGCGAGCGTCCGGACACGTCGGTCACGGGGCGGGCGTGCAGCGCGGCCGCGTCCAGGGCACGCTGGTCGGCGGGCAGGAAGTGCACGTCCCTGATGCCGGAGAACCGGTCCAGCGCACGACGGATCTGCCCGCGCGCGTCGATGCCGAGCGGGCCGGGGCGCACCTTGTTCACGGCGACCGTGACGGGGGTGTCGCCGATCTCGGCCCTCAGCTCGGCGTAGCCGCGGATGAAGCGCGCGATCCCGAGCGGATCCGCGCCGGCGACGGCCACGATGCGGTCGGCCGCGCGCAGGGCGGTGAGCGTGGCGGCGTTGCGGCGGGGGCCGTCCAGGTCGCTCATGATCTCCTCGTCCGACTCCAGGGAGCCGGCCACGTCGACCAGCGTGATCGTGCTCCACGCGCGGCAGGCGTCGAGCGCGCCCCGCAGACGCGGGGCGGAGAGCTCCGGCCAGCGCGCAGGGCGGTTGATCCCGACCAGCACGTCCACCGTGCCGCCGGCGGTCTCCACCGGGCTCGCCAGCCTGCTGAGCTCCGCCCCGTCCAGCAGGCCGAGCTCTGCCCGGCGGCACGCCGCGGCGATGCCGGGACCGTCGTCGGTGAGCCCGAGCATCAGCGCCAGCGCGGGGGCGTGCGTGTCGGCGTCGATCAGGGCGACGCCGCGGTCCGCAGACGCGAGCGCAGCGGCGAGCTGCACCGCGAGCGTGCTGCGGCCGGGGGCTCCCTGCGGTCCCCACACCGTCACGAGCCGGTTCGGCGTCAGTGCGTCCTCCGGTTCGGACGATGGGTCAGCGGCGGCGCCCTCGTCCAGCGCGTCGGCGACGTCCCACCCGTTCGCCGTGGACGGCAGCGGGGCGGTGAGGCCGTGTCGTCGGGCGATACGGGCCGCCGCCGGGCCGTCGCCGAGCGTCAGGATCCGCACTCCCGCGCGATCGCAGGCGCCGCGCAGCTCCGCGCTCAGCCAGGCCCGCTCTGCGGGGATCAGCAGCGCGTCGGCCTCCCGCAGCTCCTCGGCGTGCGCGGACAGCTGTGCGGCCTGCTCGGGCAGCATCCGCGCGATCACGTCGACCCCGGCCAGACCGAGCTCCTCCGCGAGCACCGCGGCGCGATCGGCCGGCAGCGCCAGCAGGATCCCGGTCACGAGCGCGCTCCGACCGGCACGACCGAGAGCGTCGACCCGTCCGTGATCGCCGCGAGCACCTCGCCGACCCTGGCCCGTTCCACGATGAGCTCGAGGGTCGTGCTCTTGGCCGCGAGCGGCCCGCTGTCATGATCGACGGAGGCCACGGTGGCCTCGGCGAGCAGGATCCGCGGCTCTGCGAAGCCCTTGCCGTCGGCGAGCGGGGCCGCAGCCCACACCTCGACCACGGCGCCCGTGGCGACGGCTGCGGGCACGCGCACGGCGCTCTGCACCACGACCGAGGTCGTGCGGCCCGCGTCGGCGTCTGCGGCCGCCGCGGTGGACACCAGCTCGCCCTCGGTGATCGTCCGGGTCGCGATCAGCCCCGGCTCGAGTGTGGCGGGGGTGAGATAGCCTGCGGCGATCGTGCCGAGCTCGACGTCCACCACCCGCACGTCGGCCGAGGTCAGCGGCTCTCCGGGGACGATCGTCCGCACGGCCTGCAGGGCGGGCGTGGTCTGCCTCGCCGCGCCCACGATCAGCCACACACCGACGACGGAGACGATGATCAGGGCCAGGCCGATGAAGAAGCGCAGATCGGTCCAGGGCCGGCGGGCGGCGCGTGCGGTGCTCATATGCACATCGTCACAGAGTCGGGCCGTCGGCCGGAGAAGTTATCCACAGGCGGATCCGGCTCCGCCCCCATCTGCCCCCGGGGAGGACAATGGGTGCCATGCCCGACGCATCCACGCCTGTCCCGCGCCACCTCGCCCCGGCCCAGGTCGCCGAGCTCCTCGGCGTGGGTGTGGACGAGATCGTCGCACTCATCCTCGAGGGCCGTCTCCGCGGTGCCAGGCTCGGCGTCCCCGCCGCCTGGCGCGTCGAGGAGCAGAGCATCGCGGACTACCTCGCCGAGCAGGCCGAGGAGGCGCGGCGGATGGCGCTGTGGCGTCAGGCGAACGCGGCGAGCTTCCCCGAGCTGTGGGGCCCGCCCCTCCGCCTCGGCGACTGACCGGAATCCAGCCGGAACCGACCGGGACTGACCGCGCGCGATCCGGCGCGTTCAGCCTGTGACGCCTGGCGCCGGGCCGTCGGTGCCGATCGAGAGCACCGCGGAGAACGGCACGATCCGGAAGCCGGTGACCGCGTGCGCGCGACGAGGCGCGCCGGCATCGTGCAGCGCGAGGTCGAGGTGATCGGCACCGGCGCGATCGATCGTGCCCGCGAGCACGGCGCCGGAACGGGTGCGGATCGTCACCCCGCTGCGGCGGCGGGCGAGATCGCGCACCACGAAGCCGAAGGTCATCCGCTCCCGCAGCGGCGACAGCGGCTGCGCCCCGGCGCCGCTGGACAGCATCGCGCCATGATCCACCGCCCACATCTCCACGCCGTGGGCGGGCAGCAGCACGAGTCCTCGGGCATCCAGCGGCTGCAGGGCGGCCCAATCGGCGCCGACGGCGCGCAGATGCCCGCGCAGTCGCGTGGAGTCGATGAGCACGGCCGAGACGGGCGCGCCGTCGTCGGCGAGCGCGCCGAGTCGCGTGCGCAGATCGAGCCGAGCGATCCGCACACGCTCCGCTTCGGCGTCGAGAGCGGCGCGCTCCGCCTCCCAGCCCGAGGCGATCTGGTCCTCGAGGTCTTCGAACAGCCGATCCCATTCCATGCGGTCGAGGGTACGGGAAGAGTCGATCCCGATATACGGGTTATCCACATTCCTGGGCGGATCCTCCCCACGAAGGCCGCGGATGTGCTCGAATGCCCCACAGACACGCCACGATCCGTGACCGGGGGGACCGCCGATGATGACGCTCGAAGACTTCGCACCACAACCGACCTCGACGGCCGAGCTGCCCGATCCGACCCCGTTGCTGGAGAGTCTCACGCGCGGCGTGCTCGAAGTGCTGGCCGGGGTCCGTGAGACCGAGCAGCTCGCGCGCTGGTTCACTGAAGACGCCTATCGGGTGCTGATCGCCCGGGCCAACCTCTCGGCCAGGGCGCGCAGCGCCCGCGGCGTCGCCCCGACCCGTCCGGTGTACCGGATCCTGTCCACGCGGGCCTCGTCCCCGACGGACGGCGTCATCGAGGCGACCGTGATCGTGGAGAGCCCTGGGCGCACGCGGGCGGTCGCGATCCGCCTGGAGGGGATGGATCGGCGCTGGCGCGCGACCTCGCTCGCCGTGCTCTGACGCGCCTGCCCGCCGGCGTGCTGGCTCCGGGCCGCGCCCTCTAGGCTGTCAGGGTGTCGACTCTCAGTGACCTCGCCCAGGCTCAGGGCTGCCTCGCCGACGAGGACGTCGAATGGCTGCATCGTCTCTCCGGGGACGGGCAGCTGCTGGCGGATCTGGCGTCCGCGGACATCGTGATCTGGATCGCCACCGCCGACGGGTCCTTCGTCGCGGTCGCGCACACCCGCCCGAGCGGCGCGGCGACGCTCTTCTACCGCGACATCGTGGGGGAGCGGGTGCGACCGCAGTGGCGCACGCAGGTGCACGGCGCCTTCGCCGAGGCCGAGATCGTTGACTCGGCCAATCCGGACTGGTTCGAGGAGACCCCGACCAGGGTCAGGGCCGTGCCGATCGTGCGGACGCGAGCGAAGGACGGCGAGCGGGCGAAGCCGATCGGGGTGCTGACCCGGCACACCAACCTCGGTGAGGCGCGCACCCCGTCGCGCCAGCAGATCACCTTCAACGAGGCCGTCGACGACCTGTTCGGCATGATCGGGGGCGGGGAGTTCCCCGATCTGTCCGCACCCACCTCGCCGCGGCGCGGTGCGCCGCGCGCCTCGGACGGCCTGATCCGCATCGACGTCGACGGCGTGGTCACGTTCGCGAGCCCGAATGCCCTGTCCGCATTCAACCGGATGGGCTTCGACGAGGAATTGGAGGGCGAGTCGCTGGTCGAGGTGACGACCCGGATCGTGCCGCCCGCCCGTCAGGTGGACGAGTCGCTGCCCGTCGTGGTGACCGGACGGGCGCCGTGGCGCACCGACGTCGAGGCGCGCGGGGTGACCGTGTCGCTGCGCGCGATCCCGCTCAAGGACCACGGCACCCGCATCGGCGCGATCGTGCTCTGCCGCGACGTGTCGGAGCTGCGCCACCAGGAGCAGGAGCTCATCACCAAGGACGCCACGATCCGGGAGATCCACCATCGAGTCAAGAACAACCTGCAGACCGTGGCATCGCTGCTGCGGATCCAGGCGCGGCGGACGCATTCCGAGGAGGCGCGCGACGCGCTCACGCAGGCGATGCGCCGGGTCGAGTCGATCGCGGTGGTGCACGACACCCTGGCCGGAGGACTGGCGCAGAAGGTGGACTTCGATGAGGTTTTCGCCCGGGTGCTGAAGCTCGTCGCCGAGGTCGCCTCGGCGCCGAACACCCGCGCCCGCACGCAGTCGACGGGGCGCTTCGGGGTGCTGCCGAGCGAGTACGCGACGCCGCTCGCGCTCGCGCTCACCGAAGTGGTCACCAACGCCGTCGAGCACGGCCTCGCCGGTCAGGAGGGCATGGTCACGATCGAGGCCCAGCGCACCGACGAGAACCTGCGGGTGATCGTGAGCGACACCGGGCACGGCCTGGTGGAGGGCAGGATCGGTCAGGGCCTGGGCACGCAGATCATCCGCACGCTCATCCAGGGCGAGCTCGGCGGGACGATCGTGTGGCAGGGTGCCGAGGGCGAGGGCACCGTGGTGACGATCGACCTTCCGATGCGCTGGGTCAAGGGCTGAGCTGCGGCGACGCGCCGAGCTCAGCCACCGGACGGCTCAGCCCGCGCGGCGGGCGCGTGCGGCGCGGCGCTTGAGGGCGCGGCGCTCGTCTTCGCTCAGTCCGCCCCAGACGCCGGAATCCTGGCTGGTCTCGAGTGCGTACTGCAGGCAGATCTCCGTGACGGTGCAACGGGCGCAGACGGCCTTCGCCTTCTCGATCTGATCGACGGCCGGACCGGTGTTCCCGACAGGGAAGAACAGTTCGGGGTCGACGGTCAGGCAGGCGGCCTTGTCGCGCCAATCCATGGGGGCTCCTCGTGTGGAAATGTCGTGAGCACGCAGGTTCTGCGGGCTCGAGATTCAGGGCGGCGTTCGGGGGTCGTCGTCCTCGGTGATGCGAGCAGAAGCTCGCCCCACGCCGCTGTGGGAGCACATGGCTGTCATCTATTCTCTTACATGAAACGTCTGTTTTCAAGGGTTTTCCGCACGGAGCGTGAATCGGTGCGGAACGCCCCCGGAACACCGCCCGCCTCAGAAGCCAGGAGCCCGCCCATGCGCCCGTCGAGACTGACCATCTCCGCAGCCTCCGTGCTGGCCGTCGAGGCGGCCGCCCTGCTCGTGATCGCCCTGATCGAGGTGTTCGGGCTGAGCGCCGGCGACGCGGCCTCGCTGCCGACCGCCCTGGGCCTGATCGGCCTCACCGCGATCGGCGCCGTCGGACTCGGTGCGCTCGCATTCGCCACGTTCCGCGGCCGTTCGTTCGGACGCAGCGGCGGGATGGTGGTGCAGATCCTCGCGATCCTGGTGGGGCTCAGCGCGCTGGGGGTGCAGCCGTTCCCGGCCGCGTTCGTGCTCTCGCTCGTGATCCCCGGTGCGATCGGCGCCGTGCTGCTGTTCCTGCTGGCGCGGCGCGAGGGCGCCGAGGCGCGCCGGCGCGCGGACGCCGGACAGGACTGACCCCCGCGGGCTCAGGCGCGCGTGTCAGGCGGCGAGGCCGACGAGCTTGCGGATCCGCGCCACGTGGCCGGTGGCCTTCACGTTGTAGAGCGCGTGCTGGATGTCGCCTCGTTCGTCGATGATGAACGTCGAGCGGATCACGCCCTGGATCACCTTGCCGTAGTTCATCTTCTCGCCCCACACGCCGTACGAGCGATGCACGGCGAGGTCGGCGTCGCTGAGCAGGGGGAAGGCGAGCCCGTCGCGCTCGGCGAACTGCTTCAGCTTCGCGGGTTCGTCGCGGGACACCCCGACCACGGTGTAGCCGGCGCCGATCAGCGACGACAGGCTGTCGCGGAAATCGCAGGCCTCGGTGGTACAGCCCGGCGTCATCGCCGCCGGGTAGAAGTACAGCACGACCTTCTTGCCACGCAGGTCGTGCAGCGAGAGCGGGGATCCGTCCTGATCCCGGAGGGTGAAGTCGGGGGCGGGGGTTCCGGGTTCGAGGCGCTGCGCAGTCACCTGCCCAGGGTACCGGGCCGCCAAGCGCCGTGGCGGCGTGCCGTGGGCGAGGCTCGGAACGTGTGGGTGCGGCTCAGAACTTGTCGGCGAAGGTCGCCAGCAGCCGCTGCAGCGACTCCAGACGGGCCAGGCCCGCCTCGCTCAGCTCGCCGGCGGCCGCGGCCTCGTTCAGGGCGCAGTCCTCGGCGCCCGCGCGGTGCGTGCAGCCGCGCGGGCACTGCTCGGCGATCTCGGCGAGCTCGGTGAATGCGGCGAGGATGTTCTCGGGGTTCACGTGCCCCAGCCCGAACGAGCGCACCCCTGGCGTGTCGATCACCCAGCCGCGGCCGTCTCCGGGGGAGACGTAGCGCAGTGACACCGTCGAGGACGACGTGTGCCTGCCGCGCCCGGTGACCTCGTTCACGTGCCCGGTCGCGCGGCCGGCACTGGGCACGAGGGCGTTCACTAGGGTGGACTTTCCGACGCCGGAGTGTCCGACGAACACGGTGGAGTGCCCGATGAGCGCGGCGCCGATCTCGTCGATCGGCATGCCGGCGTGGCCTCCGGAGGCATCCTGCGCGCTCGTGAAGACCTGCAGATCCAGGCCCGCGAAGTGCCGGAGGAACTCGGCCGGATCCGCCAGATCGGTCTTGGTCACGACGAGCAGGGGGCGGATCCCCGCGTCCAGTGCGGCGACCAGGTAGCGGTCGACCAGGCGCGCGCGGGGTTCGGGGTCGGCGGCGGCCACGACGATGAGCATCTGGTCGGCGTTCGCGACGATGACCCGCTCGACCTGGTCGGTGTCGTCCGCGCTGCGGCGCAGCAGCGAGGTGCGCTCGACGATGCCGATGATGCGGCTCAGCGTGCCGTCGTCGCCGGTGGTGTCGCCCACCACGCGGGCGGCGTCTCCGGTGACGATCGGCATGCGGCGCAGCTCCCTGGCGCGGGTCGCCGTGATCATGCGCTCATCGTCGGTGCCCTCGCCGAGGAGCACCGAATACCGGCCCCGATCGACGCCGAGCACGCGCCCGATCTCGGCGTCGGCATGCGCGGGGCGGCGCTTGGTGCGCGGGCGGTTCGCCTTGGGGTTCGGACGCGATCGGATCTGGGACTCGTCGAACTCGTCGAGCTCGTCATCGCCGTCGTCGTCGAGCCAGCTCACGCGGTCGCGCTCCCGGAGGTGGCATCGGCCGTGGCGCCGGCGGAGGCGAGCATGCCCTCCCAGAGCCGGGTGAACTCAGGCAGGGTCTTCGCGGTCGTGCCGATCTCGTCGATCTCGATGCCCGGAACGCGCAACCCGATCAGGGCGCCCGTGGTGGCCATGCGGTGGTCGTGGTGCGCCGGCCATTCACCGTCGTGCAGCGCGGCGGGCACGATCCGGATCCCGTCCGCGAGCTCCTCGACGTCACCGCCGAGGGCGCGCAGGTTGCCCGCGAGCGCTGCGATCCGGTCGGTCTCGTGCAGCCGGATGTGGCCGATGCCGGTGAGCGTGGTGGGGCGGTCCGCGAGCGCGGCCAGCCCGACGAGGGTCGGCGCGAGCTCGCCGGCGACCGACAGGTCCAGGTCCGCCCCGCGGACGGCGCCCGTGCCGCGCACCGTGAGCACGTTGCCGATCTGCACCGTCTCGGCGCCGAACGCGGTGAGCAGCCCGGGAAGCAGCGCGCCGGGCTGGGTGGAGCGGGTCGGCCAGCCGCCGATCGAGACCTGTCCGCCGACGACCAGTGCCGCGGCGAGGAACGGGGCCGCGTTCGACAGGTCCGGCTCGATGGCCGTCTTCAGCGCGCGCGGAACACCCGCTTCGACCACCCACTCGCCCTGGGCGGGCCGCTGCACCTTGATGCCGCGCCGGGTCAGCGCCTCCACGGTCATGTCGATGTGCGGCGTGCTGGGCAGCCGGTCGCCGGTGTGCACGAGGTGCAGGCCGACGTCGAAACGGGGAGCGGCGAGCAGCAGCCCGGAGACGAATTGACTGGATGCGGAGGCGTCGATCTCGATCCGGCCGCCGCGGATGTGCCCCAGACCGCGGATCGTGAACGGCAGCGACCAGCTCCCGCCGTCCTCGATGTCGATGCCGAGGTCGCGCAGCGCGTGGATCATGGCGCCCATCGGGCGGTGCAGCGCGGTCTCGTGCGCGGTGAGCAGCACATCGCCGTGGATGAGGCCCGCCAGCGGTGCGATGAAGCGCATCACGGTGCCCGCCTGGCCGCAGTCCACGGTGCTGTGCGGGGTGGCCGTGCGACCGGCCGCGCCGCGCAGCGGAGCCGGGGTGATCAGCAGGTCCGGCCCGAAGACGCCCGATCCCGCCTGCTCCTCGATCCCGACGCCGAGGGTGCGCAGCGCATCGATCATGCGCGCGGAATCGTCGGAGTGCAGGGGAGAGGTGATCAGGCCGGGGCCGTCGGCGAGGGCCGCGAGGATCAGCTCGCGATTCGTGAGCGACTTGGATCCGGGCACCCGCAGTTCGGCGTGCAGCGCACCCGCCGGCACCGGTGCCGACCAGCGTCCACGGGGCGCGGGGGAATACGTCGAGTCGCTCATCGGTTCTTAGCCTACTGAACGGCTTCGATCGGGAGCCGCCGAGATGACACGAAGGACGGCTCATGCTGGCGACGCTGGAGCGGGTGCCTGTCGATCTGGACGGCCTAGACTGGCTGGCGATGAACGATCAGGCATCGATTGACGCACAGCCGGACGCCGACGCCGCTTCTGCGCGCCGTGAATTCGAAGAGCAGGCGATCCCGTACATGGACCAGCTCTACGGCGCGGCCATGCGGATGACCCGGAACCCCGCCGACGCCGCGGATCTCGTGCAGGAGACGTTCGTGAAGGCGTACGCCTCCTGGGCCAGCTTCACGCAGGGCACGAACCTGAAGGCATGGCTGTACCGGATCCTTACGAACACCTACATCAACATCTACCGCAAGCGTCAGCGCGAGCCGTATCAGGGCACGATCGACGAGCTCGAGGACTGGCAGCTCGGCGGCGCCGAGTCGACCACCGCCTCGCACAGCCGATCGGCCGAGGCGGAGGCGATCGACCGGATGCCGGCGTCGATCGTCAAGGAGGCGCTGCAGGCCGTGCCGGAGGACTTCCGGCTGGCGGTCTACCTCGCCGACGTCGAGGGGTTCGCCTACCAGGAGATCGCCGACATCATGAAGACCCCCATCGGCACCGTCATGAGCCGCCTGCACCGCGGGCGCCGCATGCTCCGGGAGCTGCTGGCGGACTACGCCGCAGAGCGAGGAATCGCCACGGCCGCGACGAGGAGCACGAAATGACCGACTGCGGATGTGCCAAGGCACGGCAGGATCTGGAGGAGTACCTCCGCAACGAGATGTGCAAGACGGAGCACTCCGACATCCGCGAGCATCTGGAGAGCTGCCCGTCCTGCGCCGAGGAGGCACGGGTCGCGACCACGCTGACCGAGGTCGTCTCCCGGGCCTGCAAGGAGACCGCGCCCGAGGAGCTGCGGGATCAGGTGCTGGCGAGACTGCGCGCCGTCCAGGCCGTCGCCCACTGACCTTCACGCGTCTTGCGGCGTCCGCCGCACCGGTCACACGTCAGAAGCCCTCGCTAGGGTGGACGCATGGTCTTTCCTGACGCTCGCGATGTGCCCGTCGACCCGCTCTCCGAGCAGCGGCTGAGCGGATCCGGTCTGGACTACCGGATCGTGGACCTGGCCGATCCGGCGGCGGCACGCGCCTTCGTGCGTGCCGAGACACGCGGATTCCTCGACCAGGAACCGGACGACGAGAGTGTCCGGGCGACGGTCGACATGATGGCCGCGCGTCGCAACGTGGGCGTGTATGCGGCGACTGCCGGGAGCGCCGTGGACGCGCTGCCGGTCGCGACGGTGGACTCGTGGGTCACCCCGATGACCGTGCCGGGCGGCGGCCACGTGCCGATGTGGGCGATCAGTGCGGTCACCGTCGCTGGCACGCACCGCCGCCGCGGCATCGCCCGGAGTCTCCTCGAGGGGGAGCTGCGTGCGGCCGTCGGTGCCGGTATTCCGGTGGCTGGCCTCACGGCGACCGAGGCGACCATCTACGGGCGGTACGGGTTCGGACCCGCGGCGCCGGTCGCGCGCGTCGAGGTCGATGCGCGCCGGGCGGGCGGCATCGCGCCGGAGCCGACCGGTGTCGTCGAGTACGTCGACCGGGAGCAGCTCCCCGAGGCGCTGTCTCAGGTGCACGAGCGCGCGCGAGAGCAGCGCGCAGGACAGATCCCCGGATGGCCGCTGCGCTGGATGAGGCTGGCCGGCACGGCGCCGGGGGAGGAGAAGGGCAGGGCGGTCCGCGGTGCGCAGTACCGCGATGCGGACGGCGTGGTGCGCGGAGTGCTGGTGTACGCGCTCGAGATCCTCGACGCGGAGTTCGGCGCCGACCTCGTCATCCGTCATGTGGTGGCCGACGCCCCGGAGGCGCTGCGTGCGCTGTGGGCGTTCGCGGTGAACCACGATCTGATCCGCACCGTCCGCGCCGATCTGCAGCCGGTCGACGACCCGCTGCCGTGGCTCGTCGCGGACCAGCGCGCGGTGCGGACGACCGTGCACGATCACGGCTGGCTGCGGATCCTGGACGTCCCGTCCGCACTCGGTGCCCGTTCCTATCGCGCGCCGCTGGATCTCGTGATCCGGGTGTCGGATCCGCTGGGGTTCGCCGAGGGATCCTGGCGGGTGCGGATCGGCCAGGATGGTGCCGCGGTCATCGAGCCGACCGCGGACGCTGCCGACATCGCCCTGGACGTGGCGGCGCTGTCGTCGCTGTATCTGGGCGGCGTGAGCGCGACGACTCTGCGCGCGGCCGGGCGGATCACGGCGACGGCGGACAGCGCCGCGTCGTTCGATGACGCGTTCGGCAGTGCCTCGGCACCGACGCTCAGCATCTGGTACTGATCACCGCAGCCCGACGCGAACGACGCGGTGCCCCGGTCACCCGGGACACCGCGTCGGAAGCGGAACGGCCTAGATCGTCAGCGCTCGCGAGAGCAGGTCGGCCTGTTCGGCCGCGTGCACCTTCGAGGATCCGCTGGCCGGAGCAGCCGAGGCCGGGCGCGTGATCGGACGGACCACGCGCGTCCCCGGCACGGTCTGGAAGTGCAGGGCGAGGAACGGCCAGGCGCCCTGGTTCTCCGGCTCCTCCTGCATCCAGACGAGCTCGGCGTTCGGGTAGGTGTCCGCGATGGACTTGAGCGCGCGCAGCGGCGCCGGGTAGAGCTGCTCGACGCGCACCAGCGCGATCTCCGGGTTCGGCCTCTTGTCCAGCTCGCTGACCAGATCCCAGTGCACCTTGCCGGAGTGGAAGATCACGCGCTTGACGGCGGCGCGATCCAGTTCGCGGGTGTCGTCGATGACCGGTTCGAACCGGCCCTTCGTGAAGTCCTCGACGGGGCTGGTCGCCCCGCGCAGACGCAGCATCGCCTTCGGGGTGAACACGATCAGCGGCCGGCGCGGACGGGCGTACGCCTGACGGCGCAGCAGGTGGAAGTACGACGCGGGAGTCGACGGCCGGGCCACGGTCATATTGTCCTGTGCGCACAGCTGCAGGAACCGCTCGATGCGGCCGGAGGAGTGATCCGGTCCCTGGCCCTCGTAGCCGTGCGGCAGCAGCATGACGATGCTCGACTGCTGACCCCACTTCTGCTCCGCCGCGGAGATGTACTCGTCGATGACCGACTGCGCGCCGTTCACGAAGTCGCCGAACTGCGCCTCCCACAGCACCAGCGCCTCTGGCCGCTCCACCGAGTAGCCGTACTCGAAGCCGAGCGCGGCGTACTCGCTGAGCAGCGAGTCGTACACGAAGAACCGGGCCTGGTTGTCGGACAGGTTCGCCAGCGGCAGCCACTCCTGGCCGTTCGCGCGGTCGTGCAGGGCGGCGTGCCGGGACACGAAGGTGCCGCGGCGCGAGTCTTGGCCTGCCAGGCGCACCGGAGTGCCCTCGACCAGCAGGGATCCGAACGCGAGCAGCTCGCCGAAGCCCCAGTCGATGCCGCCGTTGCGGCTCATGTCGACGCGCTTGTCCATCGCCTGCTGCAGCTTGGGGTGCACGGTGAAGCCCTCGGGCTTGTTCGCGTGCGCGTCTCCGATCAGGTGCACGACCTCGAGCGGCACGCCGGTCACCTCGGGGGAGCCGACCTGGTCGTCCACGGGCGCGAGGTCGGGGGCGATCGGCGTGGCGCCGGTCGCGGCCGCATGCGTCTCCGCGAAGGCGATCTCCAGACGGTTCTGGAAGTCGGCCTTGGCCTGGTCGTACTCGTCCTGGGTGATGTCACCGCGGCCGACGAGCGACTCCGTGTACAGGCTGCGCACGGAGCGCTTGGCCTGGATGAGGTCGGTCATCAGCGGCTGCGTCATCGACGGGTCATCGCCCTCGTTGTGCCCGCGGCGGCGGTAGCACACCAGGTCGATCACGACGTCGCGGTGGAAGCGCTCACGGTATTCGAACGCGAGTTGCGCGACGTGGATCACGGCCTCGGGGTCGTCGCCGTTGACGTGCAGGATCGGGGCCTGGATCGTCTTGGCGACGTCGGTCGCGTACACCGACGTGCGCGAGTCGATCGGCAGCGTCGTGAAGCCGACCTGATTGTTCACCACCACGTGCACGGTGCCGCCGGTGCGGTAGCCGCGCAGCTGCGACATCTGCAGGGTCTCCACGACCACGCCCTGGCCCGCGAAGGCCGCGTCGCCGTGCACGAGGATCGGCAGCCACGTGAACGTCGCGATCGGCTTGCGGTCCTGCTTGGCGCGGGCGATGCCCTCCAGCACGCCGTCCACCGTCTCGAGGTGCGAGGGGTTCGCGGCGAGCAGGATCGGCAGCTCTGCGCCGTCATCGGAGATGAAGGTGCCCTCGGTGCCGAGGTGGTACTTCACATCCCCCGAGCCGCGCTGGTTGCCCGGGAGGGTGGATCCCTCGAACTCGCGGAACACCTGGCCGTAGGTCTTGCCCGCGATGTTCGCGAGCACGTTCAGCCGGCCGCGGTGCGCCATGCCGATCGCGGCGCCGTCCAGGCCCGCGCCTGCAGCACCCTGCAGGATCTCGTCCAGCAGCGGCACGAGCGACTCCGCGCCCTCGAGCGAGAACCGCTTCTGGCCGACGTACTTGGTCTGCAGGAACGTCTCGAACGCCTCGGCCTCGTTCAGCTTGCTCAGCACGCGCAGCTGCTCGTCGTGGCCGGGCTTGACGTACTTGACCTCGACCTTCTCCTGGAACCACTCGCGCTGCTCGGGATCCTGGATGTGCATGTACTCGATGCCGATCGTGCGGCAGTACGAGTCGCGGAGCACCCCGAGGATGTCGCGCAGCTTGAGCTGGCGGCGCCCGCCGAAGCCGTTCGTGACGAACTCGCGGTCCAGGTCCCAGAAGGTCAGGCCGTGGGTCTCGATCTCGAGGTCGGGGTGGGTGCGCTGCACGTACTCGAGCGGGTCGATGTCGGCCATGAGGTGGCCGCGCACGCGGTAGGAGTTGATGAGCTCCTGCACGCGGGCGGTCTTGTCGATGCGCTCGGACAGGTCGACCGCGATGTCGCCGGCCCAGCGGATCGGCGCGTACGGGATGCGCAGGGCGCGGAACACGTCGTCGTAGAACCCGCGCTGCCCGATCAGCAGCTCGTGCACCTTCTTCAGGAACTCGCCGGATCCGGCGCCCTGGATGACGCGGTGGTCGTACGTGCTGGTGAGCGTGATCGTCTTGCCGATGCCGAGCACGTCGATCGTCTTCTGGCTGGTGCCCTGGAACTCGGCCGGGTACTCGAGGGCGCCGGCGCCGATGATGCAGCCCTGGCCCTTCATCAGACGCGGCACGGAGTGCACCGTGCCGATGCCGCCGGGGTTGGTCAGCGAGAGCGTGGTGCCCTGGAAATCCGCGGCGGTGAGCTTGTTCCCGCGGGCGCGGACGATGAGATCCTCGTAGGCGGAGAGGAACTCGCCGAACGTGAGCGTCTCGGCGCGCTTGATGCTCGGCACCAGCAGCGCGCGGGTGCCGTCGGGCTTGGGCACGTCGATCGCGATGCCGAGGTTGATGTGCGCGGGTGACACGACGCTGGGCTTGCCGTCGACCTCCGCGTAGTACACGTTCTGGCTGGGGAAGTCCTTGAGCGCCTGGATCAGCGCCCAACCGATGAGGTGGGTGAAGCTCACCTTGCCGCCGCGGGTGCGGGACATGTGGTTGTTGATGACGATGCGGTTGTCGATCATCAGCTTCGCCGGGACCGTGCGGACGCTGGTCGCGGTGGGGACGGTCAGCGACTCGTCCATGTTGGCGGCGAGCGCCTTCGGCATGCCGCGCAGCGGAGTGACGAGATCCTCGTGATGCTCGGTCCCCGACTCGCCCGCGGTGCGATCCTGCGCCTGGGCGGGGATCGGGGTGTCGCGGGCGGGCTTGGTCGTGGTCCGGGCGACGGGCTGCTGGCCGATCACCGGGATCGGGGCCGTGACCGGGTGCGCCTCCGCGGCGGTGGGAGCCGCCGTCGCGGGAGCCGCCGTCGCGGGCGCCGCAGAACCAGCGGGCGCCGTGGCCTCGTCCAAGGGATGGTAGTTCTCGAGTACCGGCCACCACTCCTTGTCGACGGAGTTCCGGTCGATCTTGAACTGTTCGTACAGCTCATCGACGAGCCAGGAATTGGCCCCGAACTCCCCGTCACCCGAAGTCCCGACGCCGGTCACCTGGCTCGACACGCTCGATCGCCCTCTTTCATCGCTGAAGCAGGAGGTGATTTCCGCCCCGGGCCTCTCCCGGGTATGGCCACGCTCCGGGTGTCAAGCCTAACGTGTCGGCGGCGTTCGCAGGGTCGCCGGATGGCGCGTTCTCCGAGTCCGTTCCGGTGCAGGGCGGCTACCCTGGGGGCATGCAGTTCTCCGGTGAACGACCGATGGTGGATCTGACCTACTCGGACGTGTTCCTCGTGCCCCGTCGCTCCGCGGTCACCAGCCGGCTGCAGGTCGATCTGGCGCCGCAGGACGGCACTCCGGCGACCATCCCGCTGGTGTCCTCGAACATGAACTCGGTGACCGGTCCGCGGCTGGCCGCGGTGCTCGCGCGCCGGGGCGGCATCGGCGTGCTGCCGCAGGACATGCCACTGCAGGAGCTGGACGAGGCGATCCGCTGGGTGAAGCGCCAGCCGGTCGCCTGGGACACCCCGCTGGTGCTGTCCCCGCTCGCCACGGTGGAGGACGCGCTGCGGCTGCTCCCGGCGACCGAGGGGCACGGGGTCGTCGTCGCCGACCGCCCCGGCGAGGTCACGGCGGATGCGATCCACGGCATCCTCCCCGCGACCCGGCTCGCCACTGCTCTGCGCGACGCGCAGCTGGGCGACCTGGTCCGCGCCGACTCCCCGTCCCTGGACGCGGAGGACATCGAGGACGGGCGCACCGCGTTCGACGCCATCACCGCAGCGGAGGCCGAGATGGTGTGCGTGCTGCGGCACGGCCATCTGGTCGGCACGCAGACCGCCCGCGGCGCGCTGCGCTCCACGCTGTACCGCCCCGCGGTCGACGCCTCGGGCAGGCTGGCGGTCGCCGCGGCCGTCGGCATCAACGGAGACGTCGCGGCGAAGGCCACCGCACTCGCCGCCGCCGGCGTGGACGTGCTCGTCGTGGACACCGCGCATGGCCACCAGGAGGGCATGCTCGCGGCGTTGCGCACGGTCGCGGGCCTCGGATTGGGGATCCCGATCGTGGCGGGCAACATCGTCACCCCCGACGGGGTGCACGACCTCGTCGACGCGGGAGCGACGATCCTCAAGGTCGGCGTCGGCCCTGGCGCGATGTGCACCACGCGCATGATGACCGCCGTCGGCCGGCCGCAGTTCTCTGCCGTGCTGGAGACCGCGCAGGCCGCACGCGAGCTCGGCGCGCATGTGTGGGCGGACGGCGGCGTGCGCTATCCCCGCGATGTCGCCCTCGCGCTCGCCGCGGGCGCGGCCTCGGTCATGGTCGGATCCTGGTTCGCCGGCACGATCGAAGCCCCGGGGGAGCTGCAGACCGACGCCGACGGGCGCCTCTACAAGGAGTCGTGGGGGATGGCGTCGACGAAGGCGGTGCAGGCCCGGTTCGGGCGGCTGGACGCGTACGAGCGGGCGCGCAAGGAGCTGTTCGCCGAGGGCATCTCGTCGTCGCGGATCTACCTGGATCCGCTCCGCCCCAGCGTCGAGGACCTGCTGGACATGATCACCTCCGGGGTGCGCTCGTCGTTCACCTACGCCGGGGCCTCCTCGGTGGCCGAATTCCACGACCGTGCGCTCGTCGGCCTGCAGTCGGCCGCGGGGTACGAAGAGGGCAAGGCCCTGCCCGTCAGCTGGTGAGGGCCTCGCGCGGGTGGTGAAGGTGATGCGCGGGCGGTGAGGGCCCTGCCTGCGCCTGCGCCCTCCGGATCCGCTCGCGCTGTCGTTTCCTGAATTCGCTGCGGATAATGGTGCCGCGCGTCCAGCGAAAAGCAGCGCGGACGCGAACGGCGGGAGGCCGGCGTTTCTCCTCCACATTCGTGGCGGTGCGCGGTTTCTGCGCGGATTGCGCAGGCGCTGCCGTGCCGATGCGTCGCGCGTGTGACGGTTTCGAGATGGAAGCCGCGACCGAGCACCCCATCATCGTCCATCGAAGACGCGAGCAGGGCGGAGCCGTCGACGATCGACGGCTCCGCCGACTCGTGGCGGACGGGACCTACGTCCGGATCGTCTCCGGCAGCTATGCGAACGCCGCGGAGTGGCGGATTCTGACTCCGATGCAGCGGCATCTCGTGCGAGTGCTCGAGACCGCGGACCGCACCCGAGCTCCCGTGGTTCTCACGCACGCGGCGGCCGCCGCGGTGTGGGGCATGGATCGGATCAGCGCCTGGCCGAGCAGGGTCGACGTGCGCATACCCCTCGCCTCCGGAGGGAGGTCGTCGGGGGCGATCAGAAGACGGGCGCTCGGCTTCGACGGCGTCGAACTCGTCCCGTGGCGCGGGCACCTGGTCACTTCTCCCGCCCAGACCGCGATCGATCTGGTCGCCGAATCCGGTTTCACGGACGGCGTCATCGCTCTGGACCAGGCGATGTGGTCGTCGCGAGAGTCCGGTGCGCTCACCGACGTGCACCAGGTCAGCGAGGCGCTCGCCGCTCAGACTCGCCGGGGGCTCGGGCGGGTGCAGCGCGCGATCGACTTCTCGACGCACCTGTCCGACTCGGTGCGCGAATCGCAGAGCAGGGTGCTGCTGGACCTGCTCGGCTTTCCCGCGCCCATACTTCAGCACAGCTTCACGCTGCCGGGGATCGGTCGGGTGAAGACCGACTTCTGGTTCGAGGCGTTCGAGCACGCCGGCGAATTCGATGGCACCGGCAAATATCTGGACCCCGCACTGCGCAACGGCAGGACGGCGAATCAGGTGCTGCTCGACGAGAAGGATCGCGGCGACGCGCTGCGTCGAGTGGTGCGGCGCGTCTCGCGCTGGCGGACGGGGGCGCTGAAGGATCCTCGGCTGCTGTACGACATCCTCGTGGCGGACGGCTTGCCCTCGCGTTTTCCACGTCCGCGGAAGGGGGCGGCGTGGTGAGCGCTGCGACACCGGCTGTGCTCGCGCTGCAGTTTCCTGGTCGGGCTATACCGATTTCAGCCGCGGTTTCAGGAAAGAACAGCGTGAGCGGATCGGCCGGTCGAGTTGCGCCGCGCTTTCAGGAAAGAGCAGCGCAAAGGGTGCGATCCGACAGGCCCGCGCGGGTTCGGCGCCGCTGTCCGCGCCGCTCTCGGCGCCGCTGTCCGCGCAGCCTCCGCCCGCGGGTTCCGCTCAGCTTCGACGCGACGATCCGCCGGTAGACTCGTGCGCACCATGGACGACCCCCCTTCTTGCAGTACATCGCCCCACTGTCCGGTCTCCGCCTTCGCGGAGGTGACGCCATGATGGATTACATCTGGCTGGGCGTGGGGCTTCTGCTCATCGTGGGGACGGGTCTTTTCGTCGCCAGCGAGTTCGCGCTCGTCAACCTCGATCGCGCCGATCTGGAGGCGCGCCGGGAGCGCGGGGAGACCCGCCTGTCGATGACGATCGCGGCGTTGCGGATCACCTCGACGCACCTGTCGTCGGCGCAGCTCGGGATCACCCTGACCACGCTGCTCACAGGTTTCACCATGGAGCCCGCACTGTCGAACCTGTTCCGTCCTGTGTTGAGTGGGTGGGGGATCCCGGAGGCGGTGACGGCGACGATCGCCGTGATCGTCGCGATGGTCGTCGCCACGACGCTGTCGATGATCCTCGGGGAGCTGGTCCCGAAGAACTTCGCGATGGCGCTCCCGGTGGCGACCGCGAAGGTGGTCATCCCGTTCCAGACCGTCTTCACGACCGTGTTCCGCCCCATCGTCGCCGTGCTGAACGGCAGCGCCAACGCCGTGCTGCGCGGAATGGGGATCGAGCCGAAGGAAGAGCTCTCCGGCGCGCGCTCCGCCGAGGAGCTGAGTTCGCTCGTGCGGCGCTCGGCGAGCGCGGGCGTGCTCGAGAAGGACACCGCGACGCTGCTGGATCGCAGCCTCGGCTTCGCCCGGCTCACCGCCGCCGACGTGATGACGCCGCGTCCCAGCATGCATGCCATCTCGGCCGACGACTCCGCCGACGAGGTGATCCGGCTGGCCCGGCGCACCGGGCACAGCCGCTTTCCGGTGTATGACGAGGATTTCGACGACATCACCGGCGTCGTGCACCTCAAGGCCGCCGTCTCCGTGCCGCGGGAGCGCCGCACCGAGGTGCCGGCCGGGGCGCTGGCATCCGAGCCGCTGCGTGTGCCGGAGACCGTGCACCTCGACGCCCTCGTGGCCCAGCTGCGCGGCGGCGGCTACCAGCTCGCGATCGTCGTCGACGAGTACGGCGGCACCGCGGGCATCGTGACGCTGGAGGATCTCGTGGAGGAGATCGTCGGCGAGGTGTCCGACGAGCACGACCGCAGTCGCGCCGGCGTCGTGCGCGGGCCCGACTCGATCACCTTCCCGGCCGAGCTTCGCCCCGATGAGCTGCGGGCCAGCGCCGGCATCGAGGTGCCGGAGGGCGACGTGTACGACACCGTCGGCGGGTACGTAATGAGCGTCCTGGAGCGCGTCCCGGTGAGCGGCGATGAGGTCCCCGTGCCCGGAGGGATCCTGCACGTCCTGCGGATGCAGGGTCGCAGGGTGGATCGGATCCGCTTCACGCCCACGCCCGCATCGGACGCTCCGGCCGGCGAGGAAGCGACCCGATGAACGAGTGGACCGGAATCGCCTGGCTCGTCGTCCTGCTTGCCTTCAACGCGTTCTTCGTCGCCGCCGAGTTCGCGGTGATCTCGGCGCGCCGCTCGCAGATCGAACCGCTCGCGGAGCGTGGATCGCGCTCGGCGCGCACCGCTCTCTATGCGATGGAGCACGCCACGCTCATGCTGGCGACCTCGCAGCTGGGCATCACGGTGTGCTCGCTGCTGATCCTGAACGTGTCAGAGCCCGCGATGCACCACCTGCTGGAGGCTCCGCTGCACGCGCTGGGGCTGGCCGTTGCCGCGGTGGATGTCGTCGCCTTCGTGATCACCCTCGTGCTGGTGTCATTCCTGCACGTCGTCTTCGGCGAGATGGTGCCGAAGAACCTCGCGTTCTCGGTCCCCGACCGGGCCGTGCTGATCCTCGCGACGCCCCTGGTGTGGCTGTCGAAGGTGCTGTATCCGGTGATCCGCACGCTGAACGCGGCGGCGAACGGCGTCGTCCGGCTGTTCCGGGTCGAACCGAAGGCCGAGGCCGCGTCCACCTTCACGCTCGAGGAGGTCGCGACGATCGTCGACCAGTCCCGCCGCGAGGGCGTGCTGACCGACGCGGCCGGCACGGTCAGCGCCGTCGTGGAGTTCACCGACAAGGACGCCCGCGACGTGGCAGTCCCCCTCGCGGGGCTCGTCACGCTGCCGCTGGACGCCACGCCGGACGACGTGGAGCGCGCGGTGGCCCGCTACGGCTTCTCCCGGTACGTCATGGTGGACGCCGAGGGTGCCCCGATCGGCTACGTGCACCTGAAGGACGTGATCCGCTCCGCCGAGGGGCCGGAGGCCGTCGCGAGGGCCGCGGAGCCGATCCCCGCGAAGCGGATCCATCAGATGGTGCCGATGCAGGAGGACACCGACCTGGAGGACGCGTTGGCGATCATGCGCCGCGCCGGCCGCCACCTCGCTCAGGTGCGCGACGGGGAGGGCCGCACCACCGCGATCCTGTTCCTGGAGGACATCATCGAGGAGCTGGTCGGGGAGGTGCGCGACATCACCCGGCGCGGGCACGGGCGGTAGGTCAGCGCCAGCGCGCGCGAAGGTACTGCTCGGGCCAGGCGACCTCGTCGCCGAGTTCGTGCGCGGCGCGCAGGCCGAAGTGCGGATCGCGCAGCCATTCCCGGCCGGCGAAGATCGCGTCGGCGTCTCCGGCGGCGAGCACCGCCTCGACCTGTGCGCTGTCGGTGAGCAGGCCCACGGCGGCGGATGGGATCCGCCCACCCTGCCGCACCGCGGCTGCGAGCGGAACCTGGTAGCCGGGGTGGACGTCGATGCGCTGATGGGCGACGAGGCCGCCGCTGGAGACGTCGATGAGGTCGGCGCCGTGATCGACCGCCCAGGCGCCCACGGTCGCGGCCTCCTCGGGGGTGAACCCGCCGGCGGCGTGGTCGGTCGCGGAGATCCGCACGAACACCGGGACGTCGTCTCCGGCGGTGGCGCGCACGGCGTCGACGACCTCGAGCAGCAGTCGTGCGCGGTTCTCGAGCGACCCGCCGTAGGAGTCCTCGCGGTGGTTGCTGAGCGGCGAGAGGAACTGATGCAGCAGGTAGCCGTGCGCGCCGTGGATCTCGAGCACGTCGAATCCTGCGTCGATCGCGCGCCGGGTGGCGGCGGCGAATCCGTCGACGACGCGGGCGATCCCCGCCGCGTCCAGGGCCTCGGGTTCGGCGTAGCCCTCGAACGCGATCGCCGAGGGAGCCGTCGTCGTCCAGCCGCCGTCCGCGGCGGGGACGGATCCCTGTCCTGCCGCCCACGGCCACCAGGTCGACGCCTTGCGGCCGGCGTGCGCGAGCTGCACGCCGATGCGTGCGCCGCGGTCGTGCACGGATCGCACGATGGGCGCCCAGGCGTCGCGCTGCTCATCGCTCCAGATTCCGGCGTCGCGGGGGCTGATCCGGCCCTCCGGGACGACCGCGGTGGCCTCCGCGACGATGAGGCCAGCGCCACCCGACGCGAACTGCGCGAGATGCGTGTGATGCCAGTCCTGCACGACGCCGTCGACCGCGCTGTACTGGCACATGGGCGATACCCACAGGCGGTTGCGAAGTTCGACGGAGCGGATGGTCAGCGGGGAGAAGAGAAGACTCACGGTACGACGCTACCGGCCGTGGCGGGCAGGAGGGTCGTGCGCGTGCAACCGGCGGGCAGCGCCCCCTGACGGTGCACACAGCCGTCGCACAGTACCGTTGTCCCATGCCCCAGCCGCCCGTCCCGCCCGTATGCGTGTGGTCGGGCGATGACGCGCGTCGCCTGCTGCGCGTTCCGGATCCGGATGCCGACAAGCGGCGTCGGGGCGTCGTCGCGCTGCGCGCCGGATCCGACGCCTTCCCGGGCGCCGCGGTGCTCGGTGTCGAAGGTGCCTGGCGCGCCGGAGCGGGGTATGTGCACTACGTCGGTCCCCGTCGTGCCGCGGACCTCGTGCTCGCGCGCCGGCCGGAGACCGTGGCGACCGGACCCGACAGTGGATCCGTCCGCGCGGACGCCTGGGTGATCGGATCCGGGACCGACGCGACATCCCGCACCGCGGGGGAGACCGCGGCGCTGCGCCTGCTGCTGAGCGGCGCGGATCCGGTGGTCGTCGACGCCGGGGCGCTGGACCTGCTGCCGGCGACTGCGCCGGTCATCGCCACGCCGCATGAGCGCGAGTTCGTGCGGCTGCGGGCCGCGCTCGGGCTCTCCACGCTCGCCGAGGAGGTGCTGCGGGACGCGCCCCGACGGGCAGGCGTGGTGCAGGAGACCGCGGACGCGCTGGGCGCCACGGTGCTGCTCAAGGGCGCCACGACGCTGATCGCGGCCGCCGGGGCCGGGACCGTGCTCGCCGTCTCCGCGGGCACGCCGTGGCTGGCGACGGCCGGGACCGGTGACGTGCTGGCCGGGGTGATCGGCGCGCTTGTCGCCGCCGACCGCGCGGCCGCGGCACCGACCCCGCTCGCCGAACTCGCCGCGACCGCCGCCTGGCTGCACGGCGTGGCGGGGCGGATCGCCGCGGGGGTCGGCGCGGGAGCCGAAGGGCGCCCGATCGTCGCGCTCGACGTGGCGGCGGCGCTGCCCGCGGCGTTCGCCCGGACGAGAGCCGGCGACGTCGGCCTCTCTGAGAACGACGGCCTCGCTGCGAACGACGACCGTGCCGAGAACGACGGCCTCGCGCAGCGCGGCAACGATGACGACGACCAGATCCAGGAGGTTCCCGAGTGAGCGGTGCGGAGGTGCGCGGTGCGGAGCAGGCACGCGCCGGAGTGACCGGTGCGGTGCGCCGCGTGGGTGTGCCGCTCGGCGTGCTGTGGCTGGCGTTCCTGCTCGCCCACGTCTACGCCGCCTCGATCGGCTGGACCATGCCCGCGCTGCCGATGGGCGACACCGTGTTCGTGTACGAGCCGTGGTCCCAGGCCGCGCTCGGTGGCGGGCCGATCGTCGGGATCACCGAGAGCTGGGTGTACCCGCAGGTGGCGCTGCTGCCGATGCTGGTCGCGCAGGGCATCTCGCAGCTCATCCATCCGCTGTTCCCCGGCACCTACGCGGTCGGCTCCGCAAGTTACGTCGTGGCCTGGTCGATCCTGGTCACCGCGCTGGACGCTGTCGGGTTCGCGTTCCTGCTCCGTGGCGGCCGTGCCCGTCGCAGCCGGATCCGCCAGCACGCGGCCTGGATCTGGATGGCCGCGCTGGTCGCGCTCGGCCCGATCGCGATGTTCCGCATCGACGCGATCACGCTGCCGCTCGCGATCATCGGCGGCCTGTGGCTGTTCGCGCGCCCGGCGGTCGCGAGCGCGCTGTTCACGATCGGCGCGTGGATCAAGATCTGGCCCGGTGCGCTGCTGGTCGCCGCGCTGACGCTGCTGCGCGGGCGGATCCGGATGATCGTGACCGCAGCGGTCGTCACGGCGGTCGTGGTGCTGAGTCTGGTGGCACTCGGCGGCGGGCGCTACCTGTTCGGCTTCCTCAGCCAGATGTCCGGGCGCGGACTGCAGATCGAGGCCGTCGGGGCTACACCGCTGCTGTGGCTCACGCAGATCGGCGTGACGCGGATCGAGTACGACCACCAGATCCTCACCTTCCAGCTCGCCGGCCCCGGGGTCGACGTCGTCGCCGCCCTGCTCACCCCGCTCATGGTCCTGGGCGTGATCGCCGTCGCCGTGATCGCGCTGCTCAAGCTGCGTGCCGGCGCCGCGGCCCGGCGACTGCTGCCGGCCACGATGCTCGCGCTGGTGGCGGTGCTGATCGCCGGCAACAAGGTCGGCTCCCCGCAGTTCCAGCTCTGGCTGCTCGCACCTCTGATCCTGTGGTGGCTGTGCGATCGTCCGCGCGCGACCGTGCCGACCGTGGTCGTGCTCATCGAGTTCCTGCTGACCCAGGCGGTGTATCCGATCGTCTACGACGGTCTGCTGGCCGCCGAGCCGCTGCCCATCGCGCTGCTGAGCGCCCGCAACATCCTGCTCGTCGTCACCTGCGTCCTCGCGATCCGTGCGATGGTGAAGACGCCTGTCTCCCCCCTTCCCGAACCCCGGAGGTCCTGATGCTCGTCGCCTTCTCCGTCGCCCCCAGCGGATCCGCGCCCGAACGCCCCGAGAGCGCCGACGCGTCCGTGCACGACGCGGTGGCGGCCGCCGTCGCGGTCGTGCGCGCCTCCGGCCTCGCGCACCGCACCACGAGCATGTTCACCGAGATCGAAGGGCCCGACTGGGACACGGTGATGGACGTCGTCAAGCGCGCCACCGAGGCCGTCATGCCGTTCGGATCCCGCGTCTCCCTGGTGCTCAAGGCCGACGTCCGTCCCGGCTACACGGGCGAGATCGACGGCAAGATCGAGCGCCTCGAACGCGCGATCGGTGACGCCACGGCCCTCTAAACTGGCGGGATGAAACCCTCGAGCCTCTCGAGGGGTGCGGCGATGCGGGCGCTCCTCTCTCTCGCGATCGGCAGCTTCGGCATCGGCATGACCGAGTTCGTCGCCATGGGGCTGCTCCCGAACATCGCGCAGGACCTGCTGCCCGAGCTCTGGGCGCAGAACCCCGACGAGGCGATTGGCCGCGCGGGGATCCTGGTGTCGCTCTACGCCCTCGGTGTGGTGGTCGGCGCACCCACGATCGCCGCACTGGTCGCGCGCTTCCCCCGCCACCGGGTGATGATCGGGCTGGCGATCGCGCTGACGCTCGGCAACGGCCTGGCCGTCGTGCTGCCCACGTTCGAGACCGTGGGGCTCGCCCGGTTCATCGCGGGTCTCCCGCACGGGGCGTATTTCGGGATCGGCGCCCTCGTCGCCGCTGACGTGCTCGGTCCCGGCAAGCGGGCCAAGGGCGTCGCCTTCATCCTCACCGGTCTGACGATCGCGAACGTCGTCGGGGTGCCCGCCGGGACCTTCCTCGGCCAGCAGCTCGGCTGGCGCAGCGCCTTCCTCGTCGTGACGAGCGTCTTCGCGCTGGCCACGGTCTGCATCACGCTCTTCGTGCCGGAGCACGCGGGGGATCCTGGTCGCACGTTCCGCGCGGAGCTCGGCGTCTTCCGCCGCCCCCAGGTCTGGTTCGCGCTCGCGACCGGTGCGATCGGCTTCGGCGGCTTCTTCGCGGTGTACAGCTACATCGCGCCGGTCGTCACGGAGCGGGCCGGCGCACCGCAGTGGATGGTGCCGATCACGCTCGTCGTGTTCGGCCTCGGCATGACGATCGGCAACCTCCTCGGCGGCTACTTCGGCGACCGCAATCTGCGGCTCACCCTGCTGATCGGCCTCGGCGCGATGGCCGTGGTGCTGGTGCTGCTCGCCGTGCTGTCGTTCTCGATCTGGCTGCTCGTGCCGCTCTCGTTCGTGATGGCGCTGCTCTCGTCGATCCTGAGCCCTGCGATCCAGACCCGGCTCATGGAGGTCGCCGGCGACAACCAGTCCATCGCCGCAGCGCTCAACCATTCCGCGCTGAACATCGGCAACAGCCTCGGCGCGTTCCTCGGCGGTCTCGTGATCGCGTGGGGCTGGGGCTACGGGGCGCCCTCCTGGATCGGCGCGGGGCTCGCGGTCATCGGCCTCGGAATCGGCCTCGCCTCCTACGCGGTGCAGCGCCGCTTCCACACGGAGACGGGATCGGTGCGGGTCTTCGACCAGGCCTAGCATGGGCGGATGAGCTCCGCAGGCGACGACGACGACCTGCCCGTCGCGGGCACCGCCGTGATCCTGCGCGACGCGCCCGGTGGGCGCGACGCGCCCGGCGGGCCCGGCGCGGCCGGCGGGATCGAGGTGCTGCTGCTGCGCCGTCCGGATCGCGGATCCTTCGCGGGCGCATGGGTGTTCCCCGGCGGGATGGTGGAGGACGGCGACCGCGTCGACGGCGCCGAGGAGAGTGAGGATGCCGGTCGTGCCGCGGTGCGCGAGACCGGCGAGGAGGTGGGCCTCGCCCTCGAGCGTCTCGTGCTGCTCTCCTGCTGGGTGCCGCCGGCGGGCATTCCGAAGAGGGTGCGCACCTGGTTCTTCCTCGCGGCCGACACCGGTGAGCAGGTCCACGCGTCGCCCGACGAGGTCGTCGAGACGCGGTGGTTCCGCCCGCAGGCCGCGCTCGCCGCACGGGATGAGGGGCGTCTCACGCTCCTGCCTCCGACGTGGCGCACCCTGCATGGCCTGCGCACGCTCACGAGCGTCGAGCAGGCGCTGACGAGACCGGCGGATCCGGATCTCTTCTGCACCCGGTTCCGGCGCACCGCCGCGGGCGCCGTCTTCTTCTGGGACGGCGACGAGCTGGCGGGCGCTCCGGAGGGCGGTCGGGAACGTCTGGTCGTCGAGGATCCGGTCTGGCGGTTCGAGCAGTCCTGACAGACGCCGGGCGTTGCTCAGGCGGCGAGCAATCTCCGCAGATGCATGCCGACCTCGTCGGTCTCGATGAGGAAGCCGTCGTGGCCGAAGTCGCTGGTGAGGACCACGGCCTCATTGCCGTCCAGCGTGTGCGGGATGCCGCGGGCGATCCGATGCTGGCCGTCGACCGGGAACAGTCGGTCGGTGTCGATGCCCAGCACCAGCGTGGTCGCGGTCACCTGCTTCAGCGCGTCTTCGACGCCGCCACGGTCGCGCCCGATGTCGTGCGAGTTCATCGCCTCGACGAGCGTGAGGTAGCTGTTCGCGTCGAAGCGTCGCGTGAACTTGTTGCCGTGGAAGTCGAGGTAGCTCTCGACCGCGTAGCGCCCGCCCTGGCCGAGCGGCGACACTTCGGACTGCCAGGAGCGCTGAAACCGCTGGTTCAGTTCGATCGGGCTGCGATAGTTCAGCAGCGCCATGCGCCGCGCCAGCGCCAGTCCGCGATGCGGTCCCTCGCCGATGGCGGCGTCGTAGTACTCGCCCCCCGCGTAACGGGGATCCATCCGCACCGTCTCCAGCTGCACGAAGTTCAGCGCGAGCTGGTCCGCCGTCGTGACCGGGGGAGAGGACAGGATCCCGAGGCGCGCGACGCGCTCCGCGTGGCCGACCGCCCATTCCAGCGCGTGCATGCCGCCCATGGATCCGCCGATCACCGCGCCCCAGCGCCCGATCCCGAGCGCATCGGCGAGCAGGACCTGCGCGGCGACCTGATCGCGGATCGTGAGGTAGGGGAAGCGGGACGCCCACTCGTAGCCGTCCGGGGCGATGCTCGCCGGCCCGGTGGATCCCTGACAGCCGCCGAGGATGTTCGGCGCGACCACGAACCACTCATCGGTGTCGATCGCGCCGCCAGGGCCGACGATCTCGCCCCACCAGCCGCTGGTCGCGTGCCCGCGGCCCGCCTCGCCCACGACATGCGAATCGCCGGTGAGGGCGTGCAGGATCAGGATCGCGTTGTCGCGGGCCTCGTTGAGTTCGCCCCAGGTCTCGTAGGCGACCCGGATCAGCGGGAGCTCGCCGCCGCCCTCGGTGCGGAACGGTCCGAAGGCCGCGAACCGGCGGTCGCCCGCGGGATCCCCGTCGCGCCAGGCGCCGGTCGCCGGCGGACGTGCCCGCAGCAGGCGGGCATCCGCCTCCGACACGCGCGCCGACGGCACCGTGTCCTCCGAGGTCGTCTGCCAGTCCATGCCTCCATTCTCGCGGGTGCGGGCAGGGGAGCGCGGCAGGTTACGCCCGGACGCGTGCCCCTGTCGTCTCCGTTCACCCCCTCCCATCGTCGATACCCCCTTGTGCGGACGCTGCTCAGAGGGGGTCCCGACGCGCCGAGGGGGTGAACAGACACTCGAAGAACGGGGCAGGAGGCGGGAGCGGGGAGAGCTAGCCGGGCGGGAGAAGGCCGAACGCAGCCAGTTGCCGACCCAATCGATCGATGGTGCGGATGTGGCGGTCTTCCCAGCGCGCGAACCTCCACCCGGTGACGCCTCGGACGTCGTCCTCGCGGCGCTTCTCCTGCAGCACGACCTGCTCGACGGTCAGCTTCCCGCGCAACGCCTCGTCCAGATACTTGCCCTGGCCATCGAACTCACCGAACACCCGTGCTCCCGGGAAGCCGAAATCGGCCCAGTAGCGATTCCCGGCAGAGCCCCTGATCGGTACCTGGAGCTGAACCTCCCGGAAGCCGAGCCGGTGCAGGACGAGGCGACTGACACTCTCGCCGGGCAACTCCGCCCGACCGTCGGCGAACGCGATGAGCGATCGCGCTCGTCGGATTCCATGGCGGCGACTGCGCTGTGCGCGCTCCGCCATCCGGGCGTGCCACTGTTGCGCCTGCTCTCGGTCGTGGTGATGTCCGCGCACGCACTCCCTGCGCAGCGCGGCGTCGGCTGCGGCGACGGCCGCTTCGGGGCTCGCGGTGCAGGCCAGATCGAGGACTGTGCGATCCACGCTGGTGCACCGGATCCCGCCGACCTCGACGATGTCCTCCTCCGGCAGTTCGACGTCATGCTGGGTGACCCCGGCGCGCGTGCGTGTGCGCCGCGTCCCGAGGATCGCGGTGTGCACGCGCTTCGGGGTCGTCCGATACAGGGGAAGGCCGTGCAGCACAGCGGCGGAGGGGCCCCAGAACACGGGTCCGGGCGTGGCGGAGCTGCGGTGCACGGCCACCACCTCCACGAGATGGCGACCCTCGGGCCAGAGCCGATCGAGCGGGCCGGACATCGCATACTGGTCTCGCCGGATCCGGATGAGCGACCCTGCGGTGAGGTCGGCCCGGATCCCGCGTTCGGTGCCGCCACGCGCGAGGAGATCAGCCCTCGTCGACAGCAGCGCCTGCGCCTGGGAGACGTCGATCGAGATGGGCATCGTGCCATCGTCACTGGATCCGCACTGCCGCGTTCCCGGATCCACGGGATCGGTGCATGGATCCGTCCGTCGACAGCCTGTGGAGGACGTCCGTGCGGTCGTGGCACCCTCGCCTGTTGCACACTCAGGACCCCTCTCAGCATCTGTACCCCCTCGTGTGGGCGCCCGTGCGAGGGGGGTCGTGCGAGGGGGGTCTCGACGCCGGGAGGGGGTGAACACGGACCCGAGAGACGAAAGGGACCCCGGATCCGTGGATCCGGGGTCCTTTCGTCTCTGAGGAGCGTCAGGCGCGCGCGGCCTCCGACACGCGGCGCGCCGCGGTGAGGGCCTGGTCGAGGTCGGCCTTCAGGTCGTCGATGTTCTCGAGGCCGACGGACAGGCGCACGAGGCCCGGGGTCACGCCCGCGGTGAGCTGCTGCTCGGGGCTGAGCTGAGCGTGCGTGGTGGACGCCGGGTGGATGACCAGCGAGCGCACGTCGCCGATGTTGGCCAGGTGGCTGAACAGGCTGAGGTTGTTGACGAACTCGCGGCCCGCCTCGACACCGCCCTTGAGCTCGAAGGACAGCACCGCGCCGACGCCCTTGGGTGCGTAGGTGTTCGCGACGGAGTACCAGGGCGACGTGGGCAGACCGGAGTAGTTGACCGATGCGACGTCGTCGCGCGCGTCCAGCCACTCCGCGATCTCCTGCGCGTTCTGCACGTGGCGCTCGATGCGCAGCGACAGGGTCTCGATGCCCTGCAGCAGGTTCCACGCGCTCTGCGGCGAGATGGCCGAGCCGAGGTCGCGCAGCAACTGCACGCGCGCCTTGATGATGTACGCGAGAGCGTCGCCGACCGCGGTGGTGTAAGACGCGCCGTGGTAGGACGGGTCGGGCTCGGTGAGGCCCGGGAACTTCTCCACGTTCTGCGACCAGGCGAACTTTCCGCCGTCGATGACCGCGCCGCCGATGGTCGTGCCGTGGCCGCCGAGGAACTTCGTGACGGAGTGCACGACGATGTCGGCGCCGTGCTCGAACGGGCGGATCAGGTACGGGGTCGCGATCGTGTTGTCGACGATGAGCGGCACTCCGGCCGCGTGGGCGACGTCCGCGACGGCCTGGATGTCCAGGACGTTGATCTGCGGGTTGCCGATGGTCTCGGCGAACAGCAGCTTGGTGTTCGGGCGGATCGCGCGGCGCCACTGGTCGATGTCGTCCTGGTTCTCGACGAACGTGACCTCGATGCCGAGCTTGGCGAGCGTGTACTTGAAGAGGTTGTAGGTGCCGCCGTAGATCGACGAGGACGAGACGAAGTGGTCGCCGGCCTGAGCGATGTTGAGGATCGCGAAGGTCGAGGCGGCCTGGCCGCTCGCGAGCGCCAGTGCGCCGGTGCCGCCCTCGAGCGCGGCCAGCCGCTGCTCGAGCACGTCCTGCGTGGGGTTCTGGATGCGGGTGTAGATGTTGCCGAACTCGGCCAGCGCGAACAGGTTCGCGGCGTGGTCGGCGTTGTCGAACACGTACGACGTGGTCTGGTAGATCGGCGTGGCGCGAGCCTTGGTGACGGGGTCCGGGGAGGCACCCGAGTGGATCTGCTTGGTCTCGAAGCGCCAGTTCTCCGCAGCGGTCATGAGTGTCTCCTTCAAGGATGCGCGACACCGAACCGCGTCGCAGGGTAGGGGTGAGCCGAAGGGTTCGGCGTTGCATCGAGAGTACGAAGGCGGACGGCCTGTCAACAAGGCGCGGGAAATGTGACGTAACACCTGCGCCGCACTCACCGGGACGGATCCCGTAGCGTTGTCGCATGGCGAACAGTCCTATGACAGGCAGACGGGCAGTGGTGACGGGTGCGAGCACCGGGATCGGCGAGGCGGCGGTGCGCGCACTGCGCGCGAGCGGATGGGACGTCGTCGGAGTGGCGCGGCGTGCGGAGCGGCTCGAGGCCCTCGCCGCGGAGACCGGCGCGACCGCGTACCCGGCCGACCTCACCGACGCCGAGCAGATCGCCGGGCTGGTCGCGCACCTGGCTGACACCGGCCCCGTGCATGCGCTGGTGAACGTCGCGGGCGGCGCCCGAGGGACGGACCGGGTCGAGGACGGATCCGCCGAGCAGTGGCGCTGGATGTTCGAGGCGAACGTGCTCGCGGTGCAGCAGCTCACCGCGGCGCTCCTGCCGCAGCTGCGGGCGGCGGCGGCCGGGGGAGGCCACGCAGACCTGCTGTTCCTGACCTCGGTCGCGGCCCGGAGCGCCTATCCCGGCGGCGCGGGATACAACGCGGCGAAGGCGGCGGAGGCGATGATCCCGCAGGCGCTGCGCCTGGAGCTGAACGGCGAGCCGATCCGGATCACCGAGATCGCACCGGGCCTGGTGCACACCGAGGAGTTCACGCTGCGCCGGCTCGGCGGTGACGCGGTCGCAGCCCAGGCGGTGTACTCGGGGGTCGAGGCGCCCCTGGTCGCCGAGGACGTGGCCGACGTCATCGCCTACGCCTTGAACGCTCCGGCGCACGTCAATCTCGACCTCGTCGTGATCCGCCCGGTGGCGCAGGCCGCCGCGCACCTGCTTGCGCGCGGCCCGCTGCGCCCCCGCGGGGAGGACTGAGCGGATGAGTGTGCACCTCCGGGCCGGCACGCGCGACGGCTTCGCCCGGACGGAGCACTGATGCCGAAGACGCTGGCCGAGCTCGCCGCGGAGGGCCGGATCGATCAGGGCTGGGCCGAGGCGCTGGCTCCGGTCGGTCCGCTCATCGCCGAACTCGGCGACCGCCTGCGCGCGGAGAACGCCGCCGGGCGCGGCTACCTGCCGGCGGGGGCAGACGTGCTGCGGGCGTTCACCCGCCCGCTCGCCGACGTGAAGGTGCTCATCGTCGGACAAGATCCCTATCCGACGCCGGGGCACCCGATCGGGTTGTCCTTCGCGGTGGAGCGCGCCGTGCGCCCGCTGCCGCGCAGCCTCGGCAACATCTACCGCGAACTCGAGGCGGACCTTGGCATCGCGCCCGCCCCGCACGGCGACCTCTCGAGCTGGAGCGACCAGGGCGTGATGCTGCTGAACAGGGTGCTCACGGTGCGTCCGGGCACCCCGGCCTCGCACCGCGGCTGGGGTTGGGAGACCGTGACCGAGCTGGCGATCCGGGCCCTCGTCGCGCGGGACGCGCCGCTCGTCGCCGTGCTCTGGGGGCGCGACGCCGAGGGGCTGCGGCCGATGCTCGGCGAGACCCGGGTGATCGCGTCCGCGCACCCGTCGCCGCTGTCCGCGAGCCGCGGGTTCTTCGGATCCCGGCCGTTCTCGCGTGTCAACGCCCTGCTCGAGGAGCAGGGCGCGGATCCCGTCGACTGGAGGATCCTGTGAGCGTCGACGCCGGGGGATGGATCCGCCCCGAGTCCCGGATCCGCACGGTGCGGGACGCGGATCTCCCGGCGATCCGCGACATCTACAACCACTACGTGCGCGAGACCACGGTCACCTTCGACGAGGAGGAGACGGTACTCGCGCATTGGGCGCACAAGCGCGAGCTGCTGGCCTCGACCGGACTGCCGTTCCTCGTCGCCGAGGACGAGGCGGGCGCGGTGGTCGGCTTCGCGAATGCGCAGCACTGGCGGGAGAAGTCGGCGTACCGGTACAGCGCCGAGAACTCGATCTACCTCGCGCCCGCAGCCGCCGGACGCGGGCTCGGGAAGGCGCTGCTGGAGGCGCTGCTGGACGAGTCCGCGAAGGCCGGGCTGCGCGAGATCATCGCGGTGATCGAGCCGACGGCGGCGGTCGCCTCGATCGCTCTGCACCGTCGATACGGGTTCACCGACGCCGGAATGCTGCGCGGCGTGGGCGTGAAGTTCGGCCGGACGCTGGACGTCGTGTTCCTGCAGAAGTCGCTGACGTAGCGGGGCCCGGGGCTGCGACGGTCCGCTCGCGGTGCTCTACGCTGGCGCCATGCCAGAGCTCTTCTTC
Organism: Microbacterium panaciterrae; assembly: GCF_039541635.1. NCBI lineage: Bacteria > Bacillati > Actinomycetota > Actinomycetes > Micrococcales > Microbacteriaceae > Microbacterium > Microbacterium panaciterrae. Next base: position 84,815 of record NZ_BAABGP010000013.1, on the reverse strand, counting down.
TCCGCCCATTCCGCGCGGATCGATCGTGAACGCGTGCACCACTGGCTCAGCGACCTGTCCTACTGGGCGCGCGGTCGCGCCCGTGCGGTGCAGGACGCGGCGATGAACGGATCCCGCAACTACGGGGTGTACGACGACATCGGCACCCAGGTCGGCTACGCGCGGGTCGTCACCGACGGCGCCACGTTCGCGTGGCTGTGCGACGTCTTCGTCGATCCGGATCATCGCGGCGAGGGCGTCGGCAAGCTGCTCGTCGCGGGTGTGGTCGCCGACCTCGAACCCCTGCACCTGGAGCGCACCGTGCTGGCCACCGGCGACGCGCACGGACTGTACACGCAGTTCGGCTTCGCGGTGATCGAGCACCCCGAGATGTGGATGGCCCGGGCCGGCTGAGCGTGCGGACCGGGATCTCAGGACCCGGGGATCACCGGGATGGCCGCGAGGAGTCGTTTCGTGTAGTCGTCCTGGGGATGGTGCAGCACGCGGGCGGTCGGACCGTGCTCGACGATCCTGCCCTCGGTCATCACGGCGACGTCGTCGCACAGGTTCTGCACCACGCCGATGTCGTGCGAGACCAGCACGAGCGTCATCCCGTCCGCGCGCAGCTCGCGCAGCAGGTCGAGGATCTGGGCGCGCACGGTGACATCGAGCGCGGACAGCGGCTCGTCGCCGATCAGGATCCGCGGGCGGTGCGCGATCGCGCGCGCCAGGGCGATCCGCTGACGCTGGCCACCGGAGAACTCGTGCGGGTATCGGTCGGCCATCGCCGGCTCCAGGCCGACCCGCGCGAGCACCTCGTCCACGCGCGCGCGATGGTCGCCGTCGATCCGGAGAGCGCGCAGCGGCTCCGACACGATCCGGCGGACCGACTGACGCGGATCCAGGGACGCATACGGATCCTGGAACACGAGTCCGGTCTCCCGGCGCAGCCAGTGCAGGGCGCGCGCCGAGGCGGTCGCGTCGACGGCGCGCCCGTCGATCTGCACGGATCCCGCCGTCGGGCGGTCCAGGCCCAGCAGCAGGCGGATCAGGGTCGACTTGCCGGATCCCGATTCGCCGATGACGCCCAGTGCGGATCCCGCCGCCACGTCGAGGTCGACGTCGTCCAGGGCGACTGAGCGACTGCGCGGGATGAACGGCTCTCTCCGCGGGCCCAGATACTCGCGCCGCAGCCCGCGCGCGCGGATCAGCGGCTCGTCCTTCCCGCTCATCAGCGGCTCATCCCTCCCGCTCACCTGACCCCAGACGCCCTCACGGGGCGCTGGGACGGGCATCTGGCGTCGGGCGAACGGCATGTCAGCGTCTCCGGTCATGCGTCCTCCCCGCGCCAGAGCGTCGCCGTCGCATCGCGGAGGAGGCCCTGCGTGATCGGCGAGGACGGTGCTGTGAGCAGCAGGTCCAGCGGTCCGCTCTCCACGACCCGGCCGTCGGCCAGCACCACGGCGTGCGTGGCGACCTGCGCCAGCACCGCCAGATCGTGTGTGATGAACACGAGCGACATGCCGGCGGTCTCGACCAGCGACAGCAGCAGCCGCAGCACCCCGGCCTGGATCGTGACGTCGAGCGCGGTGGTGGGCTCGTCCGCGATGAGCAGCCGCGGCCGGGCCGCCAAGGCGATCGCGATCGCGGCGCGCTGGCGCTGACCGCCGGAGAGCTGATGCGGGTAGCGGTCCACGATCCGCTCCGGATCCGGCAGAGCGACCCTCGCCGCTTCGGCCACCGCGCGCACCCGGGCGGCCCTGCGGTCGATCCGTTCGTGGATCCGCATGGTCTCGGCGATCTGCCGTCCGATCGTGCGGATCGGGTTGAGTGCGGTGCGCGGCTCCTGGAACACCATCCCGATCTCGTCGCCGCGGAGCTTCGCGAGCTCCCGATCCGGCAGCCCGAGGATCTCCCGGCCGTTCCAGCGCACGCTGCCGGTCGCGGCGGCGCCGTCCGGCAGCAGCCCCATCACCGCGAGCGCCGTGAGGGACTTGCCGGATCCGGACTCCCCGATCAAGCCGACCCGCGCGCCGTCCGGCACCGCGAACGAGATCCCGTCCACGACCCGGTGTCCGTCGATCTCGATGACGAGATCGGTCACCTCGAGCGTCACGCGGTCACCTCCGGGAGCGGGGGGCGGCCGGCGCGCGCACGGTCGGCGGGGCGTCGGCCGGCGCGCAGCGTCGGATCGGTGGCGTCGCGCAGGGCGTCTCCGAGGAGGTTGAAGGCGAGCACGGTGATCGTGATCGCGAGCCCGGGCCAGATCACGGAGAGCGGGTGGATCTGGATGTAGCGCTGCAGATCCGCGAGCAGGACGCCCCAGGACGGATCCACCACGGAGGCGCCGAAGCCGAGATACGACAGCCCTGCCTCGGCGAGCACTGCGGTCGCCATCGCCCAGGACAGCTGCACGATGAACACCGGCGCGATGTTCGGCAGCAGGTGCTGCACGAGGTTCTCCGCGGGCCCCAGCCCGGCGGCGCGGCCGGCGAGCACGAAGTCGCTCTGCTGCACGCGTCGCAGCTCGGGCCGGGTGACCCGGGCGACGTTCACGCCGAACCCGATCCCGACCGCCCACACGACGACCCAGAGCGATCCGCCGCGGACGGTCGAGATGAGCATGGCGATGATCAGCACGGGGAAGGCGATGAGGATGTCGACCAGCACCGCCACGGTCTCGCGCACCCACCGGGCTGTCAGGGCGCCGAGGGCGCCGAGCGCGAGGCCGATCAGGGTCGCGACGAGGCCCGCGCCGGCGGCGACGAGCACCGTGGTGCGGGATCCGGCCATGATCAGGCTGAGGAGGTCGCGGCCGGTGAGGTCGGTGCCCAGCAGGTGCGGCCAGCCCGGCGGCAGCCAGCGTGCGGTCACGTCGGTGGCCCGCGGATCGAACGGGGTCCAGAACAGCGACACCAGCGCCGTGACGAGGATCACGGCGATCACGATCACGCCGAACAGCCCGGAGGCCGAGGAGAGGAGGCGGCCGAGCGTCCTCGACGGTCCGCGGGGGTTCTCGACGCGTGGCGGGCGGGTCATTCCTCCGCCTCCCGCTGCCGAGGATCGATCGCGCGGTGCACGAGATCGACCACGAACCCGATGATCAGCACCATCCCGGTGAGCACGAGCAGTTCGCCCTGCACCTTCACCAGGTCGCGGGTGCCGACGTCGGCGACCAGCATCCGGCCGATCCCCGGCAGGGTGAAAAGCTGCTCGACGACGACCGAGCCCACGATGATCCCGGCCACCTGGATCCCGAGCACGGTGATCACCGACAGCCCGACCGCGGGCAGCCCGTGCTGGATCAGCGCACGGTTGCGGGTCAGCCCCTTGGCCGCCGCGGTGCGCACGAAGTCCTGCCCCGCCGCCTGCAGCGTCGCACTGCGGACGAACCGCAGCAGCAGCGCGCCCTCCACGACGCCGATCGTGAGCGCGGGCAGGATGAGCGCCCGCAGCGCGGCGCCCGGATCCGCCCAGCCGTCGCGGGGGAAGCCCTGCGCGGGCAGCCAGCCGAGCCACACGGCGAACACGACGACGAGCATCATGCCGGCCCAGACCACGGGCACCGCCGCGATCGCCTGGGCCGACACGTTCAGAGCGGTGCCGGCTGCGCGGCCGCGCAGCATCGCGGATCCGATCCCCAGCGGCACAGCGATGAGCAGCGCGATCAGCAGCGACATGCTCGCCAGCGGCACCGTGACCTGAGCCTTCTGCGCGAGCTCGGCGGAGACGGAGGCGCCGTTCAGCTGGGACGTGCCGAGATCGCCGCGCAGCACGCCGCCGATCCAGGACAGGTACTGCAGGAGGAGTGGCTGATCCAGGCCCAGGGCCTTGCGGATCGCGTCGATCTGGTCGGGCGTCGCCTTGTCGCCGGCGAGCAGCTGGGCGACGTCTCCCGGGAAGACGCGCAGCGCGAGGAAGATGAGCGCGCTCGCGACGAGGAGCCCTGCGATCAGCAGGGCTCCTCGGGTGAGCGCGTAGCGGAGCACGAAGCTGAGGCTACTTGGTGACGGTCACGCCGCGCAGATCCAGCCGGGAGTTGATGGAGTCCTTCGGAAACCCGTTCACGCCGGGGCGCACCGCGGTCAGCGTGCGATCCTCGTACAGCCAGTCCGCGGCGGCATCCTTCGCGACGATCGCCGCCGCCTGCGAGAGCAGGTCGGCGGACTTCTTCGGATCCAGTTCGGTCTGCGACTGCGTGTACAGCTTCTGCACCTCGGGGTTGTCGTAGCCGAAGTAGTAGGCCGGGTTGGCGAAGTTGCCGATGTCGCGCGGCTCCACGTGCAGCACGAAGCTCAGGTCGTAGTCGTGCTTGGTGAAGACCGTGTCCAGCCAGGCCGGGAACTCGACGGAGTTCACCTTCAGCGTGACACCGACCTTCTTGAAGTCGCTGGTGAGCAGCTGCGGCACCGTCGAGCCGTAGAACGACGGGATCGTCAGCGTGAGCGTCAGGTTCTGCTGCCCGGCCTCCTTGAGCAGCGCCTTCGCCTTCTCCGGGTCGTACGGGGCGGTGCTGGAGAGGTCCTGGTAGCCGGGGTCGAGCTGCGGGATCGGGCCGTACAGCGTGGTGCCGGCGCCGCGCGCCTGGATGATCGCCTTGTGGTCGATCGCGAGCCGCAGTGCCTCGCGCACGCGCTGGTCGTTGAGCGGCGCCTTGGCGTTGTTGAACGCGAGAGTGCCCTTGTCGGTGGTCTTGCCGGTGGTGATCGTGAACTTCGTCTTGTCCAGCTGCGGGGCGAGGTTCGGATCGACCGCGGTCAGCACGTCCAGGCTGCCGCTCTGGGCGGCGTTGACGCCGGCGGTGAAGTCGGGGATGTAGTCGAAGACGATGCTCTTCACACCCGCCTTCTGCCCCCAGTACTGGTCGAAGCGCGAGAACGCGAGCGAGCTGCCCTTGTTCCACTTCTGCAGCGTGAACGGTCCCGTGCCGTTCTCCGCCGACTGCAGGTCGGCCGTGGAGTCCTTCTGGAAGACGAGGCCGGCCGGGCCGGTGAGGCCGAACAGGAAGTTCTGGCTCGGGGCGCTGAGCGTGATGACGACGGTCTTGTCGTCCTTCGCGGCGATCGAGGCGACGCCTGCCAGATCGCCGTGGCCCTGCACGGTCTTGTCGTCCTTCGCCGTCTGCAGCGACGAGACCACGTCGGCGGCGGTGAGCTTCGCGCCGTCGTGGAAGGTGACGCCGTCGTTCAGCACGAACGTGTAGGTGAGGCCGTCCGCCGAGATCTCGTGGCTCTTCGCGATCCGGTCGACGATCGTGTCGTCCTGGGTGCGGCTGACCAGCCCCTCGTAGATGTTGTCGATGAGCACCTGTTCGAGCGCCGCGCCGCTGGTGTGCCGGATGTCGAGGCTGGTGGGCTCGAGCACGAGCCCCACGGTCAGGGTGGCGTTCGCGTCGACAGCGCCGGTCGAGCCGGTGGAGGTGCTCGTCGCGGGCGTGCCGGAGCAGGCCGCGAGCAGCAGGGACGCAGCGGTGAGGCCGGTGATCAGGGCGAGACCGGTGCGGCGGCGGATCGCAGGAATCGCGGTGCGCGTGCGGTGCATGAGGGATCCTCTCGGGGCGATGCGGGACTTCAGGGCGGTCAGGTGCGGTGCGGGACGAGCCTAGGGCGGCGGATCAGGGGCGGCGGGCGATGGTGGAACGCGGCGTCACAATCCCGCGGACCCGGCGTCCGCGATCGTGCGGATCGCGTCGGCGAGCTCCACGGGAGACGTCTCCTGCAGATTGTGGCTGCCCTCCATCCGGCGCACGGTCGCCGCAGGGACGCGTGCGGCGAACTCGCGTTCGGCCTCATCGGACACGAAGCCGTGCGTGGCGCGGATCATGGTGATCGGGCAGGTGACCGCGGCGAGATCGGTCCAGCCGGTCTCGCCCAGGATCGAGCGCGGCGGCGCGGCGGAAGCCGGCGCGTCGGCGGGCGCGTCCAGCAGCGTGGCGGCGATGTGGGCGAAGTGGTGCTTCCACTCCACGCGGCCGTCCGGGCGCACCCGGGTGTTCAGGAACACGCCGCGCAGGGTGTCCACGCGCGTGCCGCCGAAGCCGAAGCTCATCGCGCGATCGACGAGCTCGTCGCGGTCGGCGGCGTCCACGACGCGGTAGAACTCGCGCAGGGCCGCCGGGCCCGTGCTCTGGTCGACGCCGGGCGTGATGTCCACGATCACGAGGCTGCGTACCAGCTCCGGGGAGTGTGCGGCGAGCGCGGCCGCGGTGAGGCCGCCGAGCGACTGCCCGACGACGACCTGCGGACGATCCGTCCACACCGGCAGGACCGCGGCGACGTCGGCGGCGAGCGTGCCACCCGTGTAGTCGGCATCGTCGCGCCACGACGAGTCGCCATGCCCGGCGAGATCGACCGCGAGCGCCGGGCGGCCGAGCGCCAGGATCGTGGTGTCCCAGGTGTGCGCGTTCAGGCCCGCACCGTGCAGGAACGTGACCTCGGCCGGACCGTCGCCGAACCGCAGCGCGCTGAGGGAGCGCCCGTCCGGCAGGGTGAGCGAGAGCCGTTCGACTGCCGGCACCTGCGTGTCGAGCGCCAGGGCCTGGCCGGGAAGGTAGGAGAACTCGGTGATCGGCCGCGGGGCGGAGGCATCGGAGCTGAGGGGAGGCACGCCCTCATTGTGCTCCTGTGCAGCCGCCCGTGCGAAATGAGAGAGCAGATACACAAGGACGATGGCCTATAAAGGGCCAATTTTCATCATGAGAAGGCGGAGTCCGGTGGGCAAATCGCTCTCGTGACGCGACAGCGATCCGCGGCGCCGTCAGAACGCGCTGATCCCGGTCAGCGCGCGGCCGAGGATGAGCTGGTGGATCTCGTCGGTGCCCTCGTAGGTGCGCACCGACTCCAGGTTGGCCGCGTGCCGCATCACCGGATAGGCGCTCGTGATGCCGTCGCCGGCCAGGATCGTGCGCGCCTGATGCGCGACCTCCAGCGCCTCGCGGACGCTGTTCAGCTTGCCGACCGAGATCTGCTCGGGTGTCAGCGCGCCGCGCTCCTTGAGGCGCCCGAGGTGAAGGGCGAGCAGGATCCCCTTCTCCACCTCGACCAGCATGTCGGCGAGCTTCGCCTGGGTGAGCTGGTTGGCGCCGATCGGCCGGCCGAACACCGCACGCGTCGTGGAGCGGTCCAGCGCCGCCTCGAGGCAGCAGCGCGCCGCCCCCATCGCGCCCCAGATGATGCCGTAGCGCGCCTCGTTCAGACAGGCGAACGGCCCGGAGAGTCCGGTGGCTCCGGGCAGCATGGCGTCGGCGGGAACCCGGACCGCGTCGAGGGCGACATCGCACTGCACGGACGCGCGCATCGAGAGCTTGCCCGTGATCGGGGTCGCTGTGAACCCCGGTGTCGTCGTCGGCACCAGGAAGCCGCGCACGGCCCTTCCGCCCGTGCCGAAGGCGGGGTCGGCCACGCGTGCCCACACCACGGCGACGTCGGCGAGGGATGCGAGCCCGATCCAGCGCTTGGCGCCGTCCAGCACCCAGTCGTCGCCGTCGCGGCGCGCCGTCGTGGTCATCGCGGCGGGATCGCTGCCGCCCTGCGGCTCGGTGAGGGCGAAGCAGCCGATCGCGTCTCCCGTCGCCAACCGCGGCAGCCAGGCCTGCTTCTGCTGCTCCGATCCGTACATCGCGATCGCGCTCATCGCCAGCGAACCCTGCACCGAGACGAAGGTGCGCCAGCTGCTGTCCGCCGCTTCGAGCTCGAGACAGACCAGCCCGTAGGAGACCGCGCCGGCCCCGGCGCACCCGTACCCGTGCAGCTGCATGCCGAGGAATCCGGCGGCACCGAGCTCGCCGACCAGCTCGTGCCGGAAATGGGCGTTCTCGAAGTCGTCGTCGATCACCGGCAGGATGCGCTCCTGCGCGAACGCTCTGGCGCGCATCTGCCAGTCCCGTTCCTCGGCGGTGAGCAGCCCGTCCAGGTCGAACACGGAGTCGATGCGGGAAGCAGTCGTCATGGCGGATCCTTCCGGGAGCTGGGCGAGGTGTCGCGGGGCCGCGGTGCGACGACGTCGTCCGCGCCCGCTGCGTCCGCACTCGCGTTCATCCTACGGACGCCGCCGCGTCGCCGCGCTCACCTAGGCTGGTCGCATGGGCGGACGATGTTCGGCGGTGCGGGGATGACCGTGCTCGCCGTGCCCGGGATCACGAACCTCCGCGACGTCGGCGGCATCCCGGCGGGATCCTCCCGGATCCGTGAGGGCGTGCTGTTCCGCTCCGGAAATCTGGCAAAGGCGGGCCCGGAGGCGCACGCCTTCCTGACCGGCAGCGTCGCGCACATCGTCGATCTGCGCGACGACAGCGAAGCGCTCGCCGAGCCGTGCGCGGTGGCGGGACTGAGGATCGCCCGGGTGCCCCTGTTCGCGGGATCGGTCGCCTCGTTCCTGCTCGGCGACATCAGTCTGGGCGGCCTCTACCGGCACATCGTCGACGACGGCTCCGACCGCATCGTGCAGGTGCTGCGGATCATCGCCGCCGGCGAGCCGACGCTGGTGCACTGCACACTCGGCAAGGACCGCACCGGCGTCAGCGTCGCCCTGGCGCTCGCCGCGGTCGGGGCGGATCGGGAGGCCATCGTGGCGGACTACGCCCTGACGGCCTCGCAGCTGCCCGAGTCGCGCAACCGCGCGATCGCGAAGTGGCTGGAGGAGCGCCTGCCTGTCGCGCAGAACGCGATCGCTCTGGCGACCGAGTCACCGGCTCCCGTGATGCGGGCGCTGCTCGCCGACCTCGAGCAGCGGCACGGATCCGTGGCCGACTACCTGCGGGGTGCGGGCCTCACCCGCGCGGAACTGGACGATCTCGGCGCCGCACTGGTCGAGTAGAGAGCACCCGCGCGCGCCCCAAGGTAGGTTAGGCAACCCTATTCGGATGATATCGTGGAGCCATCATGACCACCGCGATCCGCACCAGCCCGCGCGCCGCGCGCCGTGCCTCGCGTCGCTCCACACGGGTCCAGCACCTGATCGTCGCCGACGAGCGCTCGCTGTCCGAGCTGGAGACCGCGCTGGCCGTTCTGCCACTGTGCGCCACGGGCCGGGTGCTCATCGAGGTGCCGGACGCCGACGCCGTCTCGAGCGTCACGGCGCCGCCGCGGATGACCGTGACGTGGCTGCCGCGGGCGCCCCGCACCGGATCACCGGGAAGCTGTGGACGTCGCGCCGTGGGGTCGGTCGTCGCCCGGGCCGCGATCGCCTGGGCCGACGAGATGCTGTGCGACGGCGCGGAGGAGCAGACCACCGTGACGCTGCTCGGGGGCTTCCTCGGCACCGCGGACATCGCCGAGCACCTCACCGGACGGCTGCACCTCGACCCGGCCCGCATCACCGCACCGGAGCGCTTCGGTCTCCTGACCGGCGCGCGGGCGGAACGCGCTCAGCGCGGCAGATAGTTCCCGTCCTCGAGACCGGCCTCGATCTCGAACCGGTTGCGCAGCGGATCCCGCCCGGCGAACAGGTACAGGAACGGCATCAGGAAGCCGTATCGCAGCCACTGCCGCTTGTGCACCGCCTCGTGGCGCAGCACGCGGTCGTCCGGCACGTCGTCGCCGGTGAGGTAGCACCCGCCGACGCACACTCCGCCGCGGGCGAACGTCCACGCGGGCATCCCGCGGAAGATCCAGAGCCCGTCGCGGCGTTCGACGGGGCCGGTGCTCCAGAGCCCGCCCCACACCCAGCCCAGACCCGTGCCCCAGGCGTAGCCGATCCGGCTGACAGGCGAGCGCAGCAGCACCGAGGGGAGGCGCAGATCGCGCCGTCTGCCCCGTTCCAGGATCGCGGCGGCGTTCGTCCGGATGGCGTCGAGATCGCCGCCGGACCGGCCGGCCGTCGTCACGCGAGGGCGCCGACCAGGCGCAGGATCGCGCCCAGATCCGCGACGGCGTCGCCGGGGGAGCGAGGAGCGAAGCCCGCGATGGTCGCGCCGGCCAGCGGCAGGCGCTCGCGCAGGATCCGCACGGCGTCGACGATCTCGGCCGTGCGCAGGCCGAACGGCACCGAGGACGAGACGCCGGCGAGCTCGGACGGGTCCAGCACGTCGACGTCGATGTGCACGTACACCCGGCGCGCACCCGTGGCGGCGACCGCCTCGGCCAGCGCCGTCGCGTCGTCCAGGGCGTCGATCCGTGCGATGCCGGACTCGGCCAGGAACGCGGTCTCCGCGTCATCCTCGGACCGCGCCCCCACGAGCACGGTGCGATCGGCGTGCAGCCCCTGCGGTCCCTCGATCGGGAACGACGGGTGCCCGAGCAGCGCGCGCAGCGCCATCCCCGCATACGCGCCCGATTCCGACGACTCGGGGGTGTGCAGGTCGGGATGCGCATCGAACCAGACGATCGCGACGTCGTCCAGCTCGCCCGGGAGAGCGGTGACTGCGGCGACGCTGACGCCGCAGTCACCGCCCACCACGAGCGTCGGCTCGGCATGAGCCGCCACCGCCTCCTCGATCAGCTCCCTGGTGCGCCGCAGGCTGCTCAGCCGGTGCACGCCCGTGCCCTCGGCATCGCCCGCCTCCAGCGGCACCTCCAGCACCGTGGTGCGGGCGCGCGGCAGGTCGCCCGCGATCGCGGCGGCGCCGTCGGTGAGCAGCATCGCCCGCGGCGCAGGAGATCCCTGCCACTGCGGAACGACGAGGAAACGGGTCATGATCAGCCCTCGAGGGCTTCCTGGGGCTTGGCGGCTCCCGCCTTCAGCTCGGCCAGGCGCGCGTCGACCTCTGTGAGTTCGCCGAGGTCGTCGAGGCTCTCGAACTGCGCATCGATCGAGTCGGCCGCGATCTCGGCCTTGCCCTGGGCGATGGCCTCCTGGCGGCGGATCTTGTCCTCGAAACGGCCCAGCTCGCTGGTCGGGTCGAGCACGCTGATCGAGGAGACCGCGTCCTGCACCTTGGTCTGCGCCTCGGCGACCTTCGAGCGGGCGACCAGCTCGTTGCGCTTCGTCTTGAGCTGGCCCAGCTTGTCCTTCATCGTGTTCAGGCCGCTCTTGAGCTTGTCGACGATCTCGGTCTGCGAGGCGATCTGCGGCTCCGCGGTCTTCGCCTCGTTCTCGGCGCTGATCTGACGCTGCAGGGCGACCTTGGCGAGGTTGTCGAACTTGTCCGCATCGGCGGTGCTGCCGTTCGCGCGCAGGTCATCGGCCTTGCGGCTCGCCGCCAGAGCCTTGTTGCCCCACTCCGCGGCGGCCTGCACGTCCTCCTGGTGGTCGCGCTCGAGCAGGCGCAGGTTGCCGATGGTCTCGGCGATCGCCGACTCCGCGTCCGCGATGTTGTTCGTGTAGTCGCGCACGAGCTGGTCGATCATCTTCTGCGGATCCTCGGCGGAGTCGAGGATCGAGTTGATGTTGGCCTTCACCAGGGTGGAGATGCGGCCGAAGATGGACTGCTTGGTCATGGGATGTCCTTACCTTGATTTCCGGTCGTTGGGTCGGTTGTGTCTGTCGTGTCGGGTGCTGAGGGGTCGGGCGCGTGCGTCAGAAACGGCCTCCCGCGCCGGTGCGGCCGCCTCCGCCGCCTCCGCCGCCGAAGCCGCCGCCTCCGCCGAAGCTGGACGTGCCGAATCCGCCGCCGCTGGAGCGCCAGCCGCCTCCGCCTCCGGACCCCCAGCCTGAGGAGCGCCGGCCGCCGCCGCCGGAGAGGATCCCGCCGATGATGCCGCCGAGGATCGCGTCGCCCAGGCCGCTGCTGCTCCACGCGCCGTCGTCCCTGGCGCTCGCGTCGACGCCGTATTCGTCGAGGGATCCGCTGGCCAGCGCGGAGGACTCCCGGGCCAGCGAGATGGCGCGCTGCGCGTGCTGCAGCGCCGCTGCCGGATCGGCGGTGCGAGCGGCCTCTGCCTGGTCGTACTCGGCGGACGCCTGGGTCACCCTGGTGCGGGGATCCGTGCCCATCGCGCCGCGTCGCGTCGTGATGTAGGTGTTCGCGGTGGCGATCTCCGCGCGGGCCTGGGACATGGTCTGATCCAGCACCTGCTGCGCCCGCTCGGCCTGCTGCTGCGCTCCGCGGATCGCGGAGACGGCGCCGTCGATCCGGGAGTTCGCCGCGGTCAGCGCCTCCAGGACGGACTGCGGGCGGCGCCCGGTGCCGGTGAGATCGGTGCGGGCCTGCGCGAGCGCCGTGAGCGTCGCCGCCACGATCCCGTCCAGCTCGGGGGAGGGCGGCAGGGCCGCGGCCCCGGCCAGGTCCTGCTCCAGATCGGCCATCAGCGCCCCTGCCTGATCCTCGACCCCGGCCAGATCGTCCCGCAGCGTGGTGATCGCACCGGCCAGCTGGCCCGCCTGCAGCACGGCCTCCTCGGCCGTGCGGATCGCGAACGCCGCCTCGCCGCGCTTGGTCTCGGCGATCAGGCGGCCGGCATCGGCGATGCGCGCATCGGCGAGCTCGAGGCGGCTGGCCGCCTGCACGGGATTGTCGCTGACGGTGCGCAGCGTGGAGGCGTCGTACTGCGCTTCGAGCGCCTCCAATGCCGCAGGTGCCGCTGCGACGGCGGCGCTCGCGTCAGCCCGGTGCGCGGTGAGCTGCTCGAGCGCCTGCTCCGCGTTCTGCTCGAGCCCGCGCAGCTCATCGAACGCGGCGACGTTGGCGTTCAGGGCCGCGTCGGCGGCGTCGCAGAGCTGGATGATCTTGAGGTGCCACTCCCTGCGCTGCTGCGGGGCGTCCGGGATCTCGTCATCGAGCTTCTGCTTGAGCCCGAAGGCCTCGTCGAGCATCGCCTTCGCCTTCGTGACGACGTCGGTGAACGCGACGGTCGACGCGTCGCCGAACTGCGCGGTCGCGAATCCGAGGTCCTCGGTCGAGGAGGTGATGGCATCGTCCGTGCGCACCAAGGCGATTCCCGCGCGTTTCTCGAGCTCGTCATCGCTGATCGCATCGAGGGGATCGCCGACCGGGTCGGTCGTGACGGGCTTGAGCCGGGCGGCGGCACGGCGGCGCATCACGATGAGGACCACGAGCGCCGCGATGATCGCGATCACGCACACGATGATCAACACGATGCCGGCGAGATCGATCCCGCCCGACGATGCCGCGCTGTCCAGGCCATCCGCCGCGGTGAGCACGGCAGCCGCCCACTTCTGGTCGTGCAGGTCGTTCACCATCGCCGACGAGATCGTGTCCAGTCGCGAGTCCGGCACCGGGCCGTCGGCGTCGGCGGACAGCCAGTACTGCCGACCCTGCACCGCGATCGCCAGCAGGTACTGGTTCTTGCCGAGGCCGCTGTCGCGCGCGACCTGCTCGGTCCACTGCTGGCGGTTCTCCGGATCGGTGAAGTCGTCGACGAAGACCACGAACAGCTGCAGCTGTCTGCTCTTGCTGAGTGCGGTGAGCCGCGCGTCGACGGTCTTCTTCTCGGCGGTGCTGAGCGCACCCGCCGTGTCGGTCACGTAGTCGGCGCCCAGTGCCACGGGGGCCGTGGCGGGCACCGCGGTCGCGTCGGCGCGCGCGGCCGTCGACGGGGAGGCCAGGGCCGGGGACGCGAACGACATGCCGAGAACACCCAGGATCACCCCGATGACGACAGCCCAGCGTGCGCGCATCCTCGCTCCTCCCGAAGGCCTCGGCAGGCCCCGTCCCGAGTCTATTGCGAGCGATTCGGACCGGGTAGGCGATCGGCCGTGCTCATAGCGAACACCAAAGCGCAGCCCGTCCGTCGTGCCGCCCCGCGGTGACGCCGGTCGGCTCCTAGGCTGGAGCTGATGGATGACAGGTACGGATCGGATGTGCTCGCGGCAGGCTGGCGGGATCGCGGCGCGAAGTTAACGGTGGACGTTCCGGCGCAGCGGGATCTCGTCGTCGAGGTCGCCGTGGACGGCTTCTGCGGCGCGATCACCCGCATCGAGGGCGGTCAGCTCGAGCTCGAGGACTACCGCGGCCGGCGACGGCTGTTTCCGCTGGGCGCGGGGTTCATGATCGACGGCGAGCCGGTCCGTCTGGTGCACCCGGCCAAGGGAGCGGCGCAGGGCCCGTCGAAGCGCTCGGCCTCCGGCTCCATCGCCGTCGCGGACTCCCGCGCGCGTACCGCGCTGCCCAGCCGGATCCTGGTCGAGGGCCGTCACGACGCGGAACTCGTGGAGAAGGTGTGGGGCCATGACCTCCGCGTGGAGGGCGTCGTCGTGGAGTATCTGCAGGGCATCGACCTGCTCGAGGAGCTGCTCGCCGCCGAGCCGCCGAGCCGCACCCGCCGCTACGGCGTGCTAGTGGACCATCTCGTGAGCGGATCCAAGGAGACCAGGATCGTGCAGCAGATCCTGCGCGGGCCGCACGGCGCGCACCTGCGCATCGTCGGGCACCCGTACATCGACGTGTGGCAATGCGTGACGCCCGCCGCGATGGGGATCCGCGCATGGCCCGAGATCCCGCGCGGCACCGACTGGAAGACCGGGATCTGCCGCGCGTTCGGCTGGCCGACCGCATCTCAGGCCGATTTCGCGCACGCCTGGAAGCGGATCCTGTCGCGGGTGCACACGTACCGCGACCTGGAGCCGGCCCTGCTCGGCCGCGTCGAGGAGCTCATCGACTTCGTCACCGAGCCGACGGCGCAGCGATGAGCGGCCGTTCCGCGCGCGGGGCCGGGCGGGCGCGCCCCGTGACCGACCCTGGCCGTTCGGCAGGCTCAGGGACCGGTGCCGAGTCCGGCCCCGGATACCCTGGAGGGATGCCTGAACCCCGTACCTTCCGCGACGAGCCGGTCTCGTTCGTGCGCCGCAGCGGCCGCATGTCCGAAGCGCAGGAGCGGGCGTTCGACGAGCTCGCCCCGCACTATGTCCTGGATGTGCCGCGCCACGTCGCCTGGACATCCGTGCACCCCGACGCGCGGCTGGATCCGGCCGCCGAGTACCAGCGCGTGGCGCCGCTGATCGTCGAGGTCGGATCCGGTCAGGGGCACGCGATCGTCGCGGCCGCCTCGTCCCGGCCGGCCGACGACTTCCTCGCGGTCGAGGTGTTCCGTGCGGGGCTCGCGCGCACCATGCTCGACGCGGATCGTGCCGGCGCGCGCAACCTGCGCCTGATCGAGGCGAACGCTCCGGAGGTGCTCTCCAGCTATCTGCCCGAGCGCGCGGCGAGCGAGGTGTGGATCTTCTTCCCCGATCCGTGGCACAAGAAGCGGCACACCAAGCGGCGCCTGGTGCGTCCGGGGTTCGGCGGCACCGTCGGTTCGGCGATCCGCGACGGCGGGCTGCTCCGGCTCGCCACGGACTGGGAGGACTACGCGCTGCAGATGCGCGAGGTGCTCGACGCCGAGCCCGAGTTCGAGCGCGCCTTCGAGGGGGAGTGGGCCGAGCGCTTCGACGGCCGGGTGATGACGGCGTTCGAACGCAAGGGCATCGCGAAGGGCCGGGACATCCGCGACCTCACCTATCGGCGGGTCGCGAGAGGCTGACCGGGCGCGCCCCTCGCGCATCCGGAGCACGGCAGGGCAGACTCGGGCCATGATCTTCGTCATCGGATCCGTGTTCGCGGGCCTCGCCGCCCTGATCCACGTCTACATCTTCGTGCTGGAGTCGGTGCGCTGGACGCATCCGTCGACGCGCCGCGTCTTCGGCACGAGCGCCGAGGACGCGCAGGTCACGAAGCCGCTGGCGTTCAACCAGGGCTTCTACAACCTCTTCCTCGCGATCATCGTGGTCGTCGGGATCGTGCTCGCCCCTCTCGGGTCGCACCATGTCGGCCTCGCGCTGATGTTGGCAGGCACCGGATCCATGCTCGCCGCGGCGCTCGTGCTGATCCTCTCGGACCGCACCAAGGCGCGGGCCGCGACCGTGCAGGGGCTGTTCCCGCTGCTGGCGGTCGCGCTGCTGGTGGTGGGCGCGCTGGTCTGAGCCCGTCCCGGGAAGAAGGCACTGGCAGCCCCTCCCACCGTCCCGGGGTGCGGGCTACCGTGGGGGCGGGATCATCGTGCGGCCGCGGCGTGGGCCACCGCACGCGCAGGGATCGGATCACCCCGGAGCAGGTGCAGCTGATCGGCGGCGGCCGTCTGCGTGTGCCGGTCTGCGCCGGGAACGCTCCTCGGCAGCCTCGCATCGGCTACCGAGATCGCCGCAGTGCAAGGGAAGAGTCCGCATCAGGTGATGCGGCGCTGGCACCTGCAGGAGGGGCGCTCCGTGATCCCGATGCCCGCTCGCCCAGGCCGTCAGGGCATGCGGATCGCGACGATCGTGACCGAGCCGCCCTGCCCCGACATGTCCGTGCCCGAGCAGGTGACGGTGTCCTGCTGCGGGTGCGCGGCCAGCTGGTCGACGAAGACCGACCCGTCCGGGGCGATGAAGGTCATCGACACCGGGATCAGATGCCCCGTGCCACCCGACACGATCTGGGCTGCCGCGTGGCCGTTGTCTCCTGCGACGACGAGCAGCTGCTCTCCGGCGCAGTCCACGGGGATCTGGATGTTCAGGTGGCTGCTGCTGTTGGATGACGGGCTGCCGACGGCGTAGGCGGGTGTGGCGACGGCGACGAGCGCGGCACCGGCGACGACGGCGACGGTGAGGAGGCGGGTGGGGTTCATGATCGGATCCTTTCGAGCGGAGGTGCCCCGACGGGTGCCGGGAGATGCTCACGGTACGAGCGTCCGCGCACGTGCCGCATCGATCCCCGGGTGACATTCGCTCTGCCGGAATACACCCTCGGGTGGACGCGCCCGCGCACGGTGCGGGAGTACGGTCTGAGCATGATCCGCTGGTGGAGGTCGCTCGGCCGCAGCAGCCGTCGTGCGGTCGTGCTGGACGGTGCGCTCGTGGCGTTCGCCGTGCTGACGGCGTGGTCGGTGCTGATGTCCGGGAACGCGACGATCACACGGCACCGATTCGCCCTGCTCCTCGTGAGCGTCGGCGCCGTCCTGGTGTTCCTCGCGCGGCGCAGGCAGCCGCTCGTCGTGGCAATGGCGTCCTTCGCCGCCTGGGCGGCCGCATCCGCGATCTCGCCGGTGTCGACGGTGCCGATGTTCATCGGGGTGCTGGTCAGCTTCGCCCTGTCCGGATACCTCTGCCCACCGGTGCAGGCGGTCGTCGCGTGGCTCGCCGGAGCGGCGACGGTCGGATTCGCGACGGCCACCAGCCTGCCCGCGGAGGCCTGGGTCGGCGACTTCTCTTTGTCGTTGGTCTTCTGCACGGCGCTGTGGGCGGCGGGGCTGCTCGTCGGTGTCCAGCGGCGTCGCGCGGACGGTGCGGGTGCCGCACTCGCCGCGGAGCGCGACCAGCGTGCGGCCGCCATCGATGCCGCCACACGTGAAGAGCAGGCACGGATCGCGGTCGACCTGCACGATGTCGTCAGTCACGGCCTATCGGTCGTCGTCGTGCAGGCCGTCGCGGCCCGGGAAACCACCGCCACGCTCGGGACTTCTCCGGACGCGATCGAGCTCGATCGCCGCCTCACCGCCATCGAGTCCTCGGCGCGCGATGCGCTGGCCGAGATGCGACGGATGCTGGGGCTGTTGCAGGCGACACCTGATGTCGATCCCGAAGCGGTGCCCTCCTTGCGGCTCGTGCCGCGACTGCTCGAACGCGCACGTGCAGCTGGGCTCATCGTCGAGCCGATCGAACTGCGCGTGGAGCGCGACCTCCCGCCCGGCACGGAGCTGGCCGCCTACCGGGTCATCCAGGAAGCCGTCACGAACGTGATCACGCATGCGCCCGGCAGTACGCTGCGGGTCGCGGCGACCGCCGTCGGCGGACCGCTCGAAGTCGTCGTCGAGAACACAGCGAGTCCTCGGCCGGTCGGCGACACCCGCGGCGCGGGGCGCGGACTCATCGGCATGCAGCAGCGCGCACGCATCGGCGAGGGGGCCGTCGAGGCTGGACCGACGGCGGACGGCGGATTCCGCGTGCGCCTGACACTCCCGGCGGGGCAGCGATGATCCGGGTCGCGATCGCCGACGACCAGGCTCTCATCCGGGACGCGTTCCGCAGCCTCGTCGATGCGGCGTCCGACCTGACCGTGGTAGGCGAGGCCGCCGACGGCGTCGAGGTGCTCGGCATTCTGGACCGTACCGAGGTCGACGTCGTGCTGATGGACATCCGGATGCCGCGCATCGACGGTCTCGAAGCCACCCGGCGCGTGCTCGCCCGGCATCCGCAGACGCGGGTGCTCGTGCTCACCACCTTCGACCGCGACGACTGGATCTACGACGCGCTCGCCGCGGGTGCGAGCGGGTTCCTGCTCAAGGACGTGCGCGCCAGCCAGCTCACCGACGCGATCCGCACCGTCGCCGCCGGCGATGCGCTGCTGGCGCCGCAGGTGACGCGACGGTTCATCGAGCGCGCTCTCGCCGCGCGAGCGGAGCCGCCGGCCGACGCGGCGGACGTGCCGCTGACGGCGCGCGAGACCGAGGTGCTGCAGCTGATCGCCGCCGGACTGTCGAACCAGGAGATCGCGGAGCGGCTGGTGATCGCACACTCGACGGTGAAGACGTACGTGAATCGCATTCTGCGCGGGCTCGACCTGCGCGACCGCACCCAGTCGGTGATCTACGCGTACGAGCACCGTCTGGTGCGGCCGGAAAGCCTGAACTGACGGGTGTCTCGCGCCCATGGGCGATCCACGCCCGTCTGATGTGCCCCCGACAGGAATCGAACCTGCGACCTACGGTACCGGAAACCGGCGCTCTATCCTCTGAGCTACGGAGGCGTACCGAACGAGCCTAGCATCGCCCACGGGCCCGCAACGACAGGCCGGACACGCGAAAGGCGCGCCCCGGGATGACCGGGGCGCGCCTTCGGAGAGGAGCCGGTGGAGCCTACTTCGTGGTGCCCTGCGAGACGGATCCCTGCAGCTGGCGCTGGAAGAGGATGTACACGAACAGCACTGGGACGATCGTGATGATCACCGCGGCGAACAGGGCGCCGAAGTCGACCTGATAGCCGGCCGACGAGGCGAAGCTCGCCATGCCCTGGGACAGCACGTAGTTGTCCCGGTTCGTGTTCAACGAGATCGGCAGCAGGAACTGGTTCCACAGGCCGAGGAAGTTCATGATCGCCACCGCGGCGAGCCCCGGTCGTGCCATCGGCAGCATCACCTGGAAGAACGTGCGCCACTCGCTGGCGCCGTCGACGTACGCGGCCTCCTGGATCTCGTAGGGCAGCGACTTGAAGAACGAGAACAGGAAGAACACCGTGAACGGCAGCGCGAACGCGACGTACGTGATGATCAGGCCCGGCAGCGTGTTCAGCAGCCCCATGCCCTGCAGGATGAAGAACAGCGGCACGATCGCGAGGAACACCGGGAAGGTGAGCCCTGCGAGCATGAGGTAGTAGATCACCCGGCTGCCCGGGATGGAGAACCGGGCGAGCACGTAGGCGCACATGGCGCCCAGCAGCATCACCAGGATCAGCGCGCAGCCGACCACGATGACGGTGTTCAGGAACATCGGCCCGAAGTTGTTCTTCACCCACGCGTTGACGTAGTTGTCGAAGTTCCAGTTCGCCGGCAGCCCGAAGGGCGACTTGAAGATCTCCTTCGTGGTCTTGAACGAGCCGAGCAGCGTCCACAGCATCGGCAGGATCACGATGACCGCCCAGATCGCGAGCACGGCGTGCGAGATGCCTCCGACCACCTTGTCGCTGGTGGTGGACGAGCTGCCGCGGAGGGCCTTGGCCGCCTTCTTGTCGACGGTCACCGCCGCGCGCGTGTCCAGGCTCATTCGCGTCCTCCTTCATCTTTGCCGCCGACGAGGCGGAACACGCCGATCACGAGGCCCGCGAAGACCAGCGTGATCACGGCGAGCACGACGCCCATGGCCGTGGCCAGGCCGAACTGCCCTTTTTCGAACGCGGTGCGGAACAGGTACTGGCTCATCACCAGGGTGCTGTTGTTCGGGCCACCGGAGGCGTTCAGGCCCGCCATGTAGACGAACGCGTCCAAAGCCATGATCCCCAGGTAGATGTATGCGGTCTGCACGTTGTCGCGCATCTGCGGCAGCAGGATCGACACCACGGTGCGGAACCGGCCGGCGCCGTCGATGCGCGCCGCCTCCAGCGTCTCCGCCGGGATCCCCTTGATGGCCGCGATGAACAGCACCATGTAGAAGCCGACCATGCTCCACACGATCACGAAGATCGTCGCTCCCATGGCCGTGCGCTGGTCGCCGAGCCAGTCCACCATGTTGGTGGCGCCGAGGGTCCGCAGCACGCCGTTCAGCAGTCCGTTGGACGGCTGGTAGATCATGCTCCACAGGATCGCGATGACGATCGCCGGGATCACGTACGGGAAGAACGACACGACACGGTAGAAGCTGGATCCGGTGAGTCCGCGCACCTGGCCGCTGGACGGCCCGCCGACGGTCACCATGCTCGCGAAGATGAGTGCGACGACGATCGTGATCAGCGGCACGACGATCGCCAGCAGGGCGTTGTTCGCCATCGCCTGCAGGAACGTCGAGTCCTGGAACAGCTTCACGAAGTTGTTCAGGCCGATGAAGCTCATGTTCGGCGAGAAGCCGGTCCAGTTGGTCATCGCGTAGTACAGCGCCTGGATGAACGGCGAGATCACGAACACGAGGAACAGCGCCACCGGGAGCACGAGGAACACCAGCAGGAACGACACGTAGTCGAAGGTCAGCCGGCGCTGCCCGAGGCGGGGGGCCTTGCGGCCCCCCGCGCGAGCAGCAGTCACGGCGGCGGTGTCGAGTCCACCGTCGATCTCCGGACTGCTGATGGTCATTACTTGATCTCGATCTTGGTGATGGAGCTGTCGTTGCGGATCTTGTCGGTCAGGTCCTGCAGCGCCTTCGTGATGTCGGCGACCGACATCTTGCCGTCCAGGAACGAGTTCCAGATCGGCAGCTGGTCGGAGTTCATGCCGTACAGGCCGAACGCCTTGATCGTGAAGACGTTGTTGCCCGCCTTGTCCAGGAGCTCCTTCTGCGACACCAGCGCGGTGGATCCGAATCCGTCGTCGGGGACGATGCCCTTGACGATGGTCGGCGCCAGCTTGCCCTTGGCGAACGCCGTGGCGGACTCCTTGGACAGCATCGTGCGCAGCAGCTCCTTGCCTCCGGCGGGGTTCTTCGCCTTGGTGGGGACGATGAACGGCTCGCCGGCCTCGGCGCGGAGGGTTCCGGCCGGGGTGGTCTGCTTGTCGTCCAGGGGGATCTCGCCGATGCCCTTCATGGTGAAGCCGTCCGCGGTCTGCTTCTTCATCTCGTTCTCGATCCACGAGCCCGAGGGGTAGAGCAGAGCGGCCTCGTCGAGGCTCCACTGCGACTGCGCCTGGGTGAACTGCGTCCCTGCGCCGCCCGGCTTCATGTAGCCGGCCTGGATGAGGTCGTAGAAGATCGTCAGGATGCTCTGGATGATCGGGTTCGACCATGCCTTCGCGTCGAGGTTCTCGAGCGGAAGGCGCACGGAGTCGCCGCCCTGGATGACCGCCGAGTCGACGACGAGCGTCTGGTAGTACGTCGCCGCCTCCTTGCCCCAGACGAACAGGTACTTGCCCTTGGCCTTGGCAGCCTCGCCGAGAGCCTTCAGGTCCTGCCAGGTCTTCGGGACGGTGAACCCGTTGTCCTTGAAGACCTTGTCGGAGTACCAGATGCCGTAGACCGTCATGACGTAGTTCAGGGCCACGAACTTGCCGTTGAAGGTGCCGGGATCCTTGACGCCGCCGTAGAGCGTGTCGCTGATCTTGGTGCCTTCGAGGTTGTTCGCGTCGAGGACGTCGTCGAGCGTCTCGAGCTGGTCCAGGATCGTGTTCCAGCCGATCTGGTTGGCGCCCGAGTTGTCGATCAGGTCCGGCGGGTTGCCGCCGACGAAGCGGGGCTGCAGCTCCTGGGCGATCTTGGTCGAGGACGAGACCTTGACCGAGGCGCCGCCGAGCTTCTTGTTGCCGTCCATGATCTTCGCGGCGTTCTCGACGTAGTCCACGCCGTAGCCGCCGTCGAAGATCACGGCATCGACCTTCGAGTTCGCTGCGACGCCGAACGGGTTGTCAGCCGACGCGGCGCCGGTCGCGCCACCGCCGCCGCCACCGCCGCCCGGGGCCGCGCAGGACGCGAGGCTGACGCCGAGAGGCACCATGACCGCCGCGAGCGCCGCACCGCGCAGCAATGAGCGCCGGCTGATGGAAGCGTCTTTGGTTTCCATGTGATTCTTGCCTTCCTAGTGAGGGTGTGAGGGAGAGGTTGAGTCTGTGGGGGGCGGCTCAGTCGCCGCGGCGGAGCCGATCAAGGTAGTGAGCCTCGAGGGCGGCGTTGTGCTCGTCGCCGCCGGGGATGTTGGCCGAGATGTACATCGGGGGCACCTCGCCCGCGTCGGCCATCGTGCGGGCGACGCCGAGGGTGAGCAGCTGCGCGATGAACGCCGCCGTGATCGAGGAGATCGCCCCCGCCGAGATGGTGTCGGTGAGCTGCAGCGTGGAATCGCCGTAGGGTGCGAGGTTGTCGATCACGACGTCGGCGACCTCGCTGAGGCGCCGGCCGCTCGGGTGCTTCGGCTCGACGCGCGCGGTGTGGTCCAGGCTCGTGACCGCGATCACGGCATGCCCGTGCTCCTTCGCCCAGAGCGCCACGCCGACGATGGATCCGTTCACTCCCGAGTTCGAGGCGATCAGGAACACGTCGTGCTCGGTCACGGGGGAGACGGTCATGAGCTCGTCGACCACCCACGGCTCGCGTTCGAGCGATCCGGTGAGCACGTCGACAGAACGCGCACCGTGCAGCACGATGTCGCGCAGCGCGATCCGGTTCGTCGGGATCAGCCCGCCCGCGCGTCCCGCGATCTCCATCGCGAACGCCTCCGAGTGCCCGGTGCCGAACGCCTGGATGATGCCGCCCGCGCGGATCGCCTCGACCATCAGCGCGATCGCGGGATCCAGCGCGCCCGCCTGCGCGTCGGCGGCCAGGCGCTCGAGGCGGTCTTCGGCCTCGTGCAGCAGGTCCAGGGGGGAGGCGCTCATCGTCGGGTCTCCTTCCGGCGCCGCGCGCTGGTCTCGTCCGCCGGGCGGACCGCGCGTCGGTGCGACGACACCGCCATCGCACTCGCGGCGAGCAGGTTCGCGGCCTCGCCGAGCGTGCGCTGCGCCACCAGGACGTAGAGCAGATCGATCACGAGCAGCTGCGCGTGCTTGATGGACAGATCGTCGGGACGCTGGTTCGGGTTCGCGGAGGCCGTGATGAGCGCGACGTCGGCGATCGAGGCGAGCCACGAGTCGGCGTCGGTCGTGATCGCGACGGTGAGCGCGCCCGCGGCTCGGGCGTGCGAGAGCATCTCGATGGTCTCCTCGGTGCGCCCGGTGTTGGACACCGCGACCGCCACGGACGAGCTGTCCTGCAGGACGGCGCTGGTGAGGCCCTCATGCACATCGGACCAGGAGTGCGCGTTCACGCCGATCCGGTACAGGCGCCCGCGGAACTCGTCCGCGATGACCCCGCTGCCGCCCACCCCGTAGATGTCGACATGGCGGCTCTCCGCGATCGCGCGGGCGACGAGCTGCACGTCGTCGAGGTCGAGCAGGCTGGTCGTGGTCTCCATGCTGCGGGTGTGCAGGCCGAGCAGCGTCAGCAGCACCCGGTCGGCGGGATCGTCCTGGCTGATGTCGTCGGCGATGTCGGTGCGCCAGGTGGTGCGGGTGTCTCCGCGCCCTGACTCCGCCGCGACCCCGACCCGGAACTGGGTGTACCCGTCGAACCCGACGGCGCGGCAGAACCGGGTGACCGTGGCGGCCGAGGTTCCTGCGCGGTCCGCCAGCTCGGTGATGGTCAGTTCGACCGGGGCGGTCGGGTGTGCGGAGATCACGTCAGCGATCTTGGCGATGGCCTGGGGCATCGCGGGACGGCGCAGCGAGATGCGCTGCGCGATCGACAACTCGTTGCCGACGTCCTGCAAGAGTGGCACCATTGCCTCCGGTGAAAACGGATAGGGAACCTGGGGGGTTCGGGTGAAAAACATTCTCACCAGATCCCAGACGAAAAATCAAGTAGGACTGATAACAAATTGGGGTGCATCATGCTCGTGCTCGGCGTTGATGCGGGTGGGACGTCCACTCGAGCGGTGCTCGCGACCGCGGACGGTCAGTGTGTGGGGTACGGCCGCGGGGGCAGTGGCAATCCCACCTCATCAGGAGTTTCCCTCGCTCGTGACGGTGTGTTCGATGCGGTGGGTCAGGCGCTGCGCGTCGCGGGCGCCGATCTCGGGGATGTGACGGGGCTGGCGATGGCGATCGCCGGTCACGACTCCGGCGGCGGCGAGAACTCGTGGATCCTGGATCCGCTGCGGGAGCGCGGATTCCGCGGCGCGCTGCACTTCGAGTCGGATCTGCTCGCGATGTACTCCAGTGGTGCGGTGGCCCCGGTCGGCTACGGCGTCGTGTGCGGAACGGGTGCGAGCGCCGTCCGCGTCCAGGGCGGTCGGGTCGCCGCCGCGGCCGACGGGCTGGGGTGGCTGCTGGGCGATCGCGGCAGCGGATTCTGGATCGGGCGCAGAGCCGCGCACGCCGTGGTGGATCAGCTTGAAGGCGTCGGTGCGGAGACCGCGCTCACCCCGCTGGTGCTGCACGCGGCAGGAGTGGCAGTCGACGGTGCCGCCGAACCCGGCCGCGACGGCCGGCCGATCGGGCTGGAGCGGCTCATCCGCGCCCTGTACGCGCAGCGGCCGGTGCGGCTCGCGACCCTCGCGCCGCTCGTGTTCGATGCGGCCGAGGCGGCGGATCCGGTCGCGTGCGGGATCCTCGAGCGCGCCGGCGAACTGCTCGTGCAGACGATCGAGCTCGTGCAGCAGGGATCGGGTCCGGTCGTCGCGGGAGGCAGCATCCTCGCCCGCGACGGGGCTCCGCGGCGGCTGCTGCGGGAGCACTTCGCCGCCGCGGAGGGCGAGTATCCGGTGGTGCTGGTCGACAGCGGCGCGGCGGGCGCCGCCGTCCTCGCGCTCCGCAACGCCGGAGCGCCGGTCGACGAGCGGGTGCTGGCGCGCCTGCGGGCGGGGATCCCGGCCGGGTGACGCCCCGGCACCGCCTACAATCGGAAGCCTATGAATCCCGAAGCCCTCGCCGCCGCGATCCTGTCCGTCCTCATCCCGATCGCGGATGAGCGACGAGAAGGGGAGCCGTTCGCGCTCGCCGCCGGCGACATCGTGCTCGAGCGCCCGCGCAACCGGGAGCACGGCGACTGGGCGACGAACATCGCGATGCGCCTCGCCAAGCAGCTCGGTGCGAACCCGCGCGAGCTCGCGCAGCAGATCGCCGACGGACTCGGCGCGGTCGACGGCATCGCCGAGGCCTCGGTGGCCGGCCCCGGCTTCCTCAACGTGCGCCTGGAGGCGGGAGCCGCGGGCGCCCTCGCCAAGGTCATCGTCGACGCGGGCGAGGCGTACGGGCGCAACGACTCGCAGGCCGGCCGTTCGATCAACGTCGAGTTCGTGTCGGCGAACCCCACCGGCCCGCTGCACATCGGGCACACCCGCTGGGCCGCACTCGGCGACGCCATCGCGCGGCTGCTCGACGCGAGCGGCGCGACCGTGGCCCGCGAGTTCTACATCAACGACGCCGGCGCGCAGATGGAGCGGTTCGCCGCATCGATCGTCGCGGCGGCGAACGGCGCGCCGACGCCCGAGGGCGGCTACGCGGGCAGCTACATCGGCGACATCGCCGCGCGCGTGCTGGCCGACCGCCCCGACTTCCTGACGCTGGACGACGCAGAGCAGCAGCTCGTCGCCCGCGAGCTCGGCTACCGGTACCAGCTGGCCGAGCAGAAGGAGTCGCTGGCGAAGTTCAACGTCGTCTTCGACGTGTGGTTCTCCGAGCGGATCCTGCACGCCAAGGAGGACGGCGGCCAGAGCCTGGTCGACGGGGCCGTGGACCGCCTGCGCGCGCAGGGGCACGTCTTCGACCAGGAGGGCGCCGTCTGGGTGCGCACCACCGACTTCGGCGACGACAAGGATCGTGTGATCCGCCGCTCCAACGGCGAGTACACCTACTTCGCCGCCGACGCCGCCTACTACCTGAACAAGGGCGACCGCGGCTTCGGGCACAAGATCTACCTGCTCGGCGCCGACCACCACGGCTACGTGCACCGCCTGAAGGCGCTCGCGGGCGCGGCAGGCGACGATCCGGACAAGGACGTCGAGGTGCTCATCGGGCAGCTCGTTTCGGTCGGCGGCGCCCGGCTCAGCAAGCGCGCCGGCAACATCATCGAGATGGACGACCTGCGCGAATGGCTCGGCACCGATGCGTTGCGCTACTCGCTCGAGCGCTTCCCGGCCGACTCCCCGCTCTCGCTCGATCCCGAGCTGCTGCAGAAGCGCACGAACGACAACCCGGTCTTCTACGTGCAGTACGCGCATGCGCGCACGCACAACGTGGCGCGCAATGCGGCGGACTCGGGCGTGGACCGCTCGGTGTTCGCCCCGGAGCTGCTCACCCACGAGACCGAATCGGCGCTGCTCGGCGCGCTGCAGGAGTTCCCCCGGATCGTGGCCTTCGCGGCCGAAGTGCGCGAACCGCACCGGATCGCACGCTACCTGGAGGAGCTCGCCGGGCTCTATCACCGCTGGTACGACAATTGCCGCGTGATCCCGCAGGGCGACGATCCGATCGAGGACGTGCACCGCACCCGCCTCTGGCTGAACGACGCGACCGGCCAGGTGCTGCGCAACGGCCTCGGCCTGCTCGGAGTGTCGGCGCCGGAGCGGATGTGACATGAGCGGCGGCGTGGGCGTGCCGCCGCGGCCACCGCTGCCGCGCGCTGCTGCCGCCGTCGCCCCGCCGCGCCGGTCCGTGCGCTGGCCGTGGGTGCTCGGCATCGTCGTGATCGTGCTCGCCGGGATCGTGATCGGTGCCGAGTTCGTGGCGCGCGCCGTGGTCGCCCAGCAGATCCGCTCACAGGCCATCTCGGCGCTGAAGCTCCCCGCCGATCAACAGCTGGACGTGAACGTCGGCGGGATCGTGCTCCCGCAGCTGATCGCCGGGCGTCTGGACGAGATCCGCGTCTCGACGAAGAGCGTCGCGATCGGACCGATCACGAGCGCGGTCGACGTCGAGGCGACAGGGGTGCCGATCCGCGGCGGCGAGCTGGGCAGCGCGAAGGGCACGTTCCGGATCACGGGGGACCAGCTCGAGAAGGCCATCGCGACCGCAGCGGGCAGCGCCCCGATCGATTCGGTGACGCTCGAGGGCAAGGACGTGAAGGCCACGGGATCGATCGCGCTGTTCGGGGCTGAGGTCCCGCTCGCCCTCGCGCTCACCCCGGGGGCTGCGGGCGGCGAGCTGACCTTCACGCCGACGTCGGCGTCGATCGGCGCGATGACGCTCGATCCTTCCTCGGTCGAGACATCCCCGCTCAGCGCGCTGCTGAAGCCGCTGTTCGCGACCCAGAAGGTGTGCATCGCGGATCGGCTGCCCGCGGGCGTTCATCTGAGCGGACTGCGCGTGGACGGCGACCGGCTGGTGGCGTCCTTCGCCGCAGACAGCGCCATCACGACGGATCCCGCGCTGCTCGAGAACGGGACCTGTCCGGCGTCCTGACTCAGGGCAGAGCCGCGGCCCGATCCTCGCCGTCATCGATACCTGTGATGATCCAGGCGCTCGCGAGCAGGACGACCTGGGCGGAGAGGTTCAGCCACAGCAGCAGCGCCACGAGCGCGGCGAAGGAGGCGAGCAGCGGATTCGCCGCGGCGCCGCCGACCACCAGGGCCGACAGCTGCTGCAGCACGAGCAGTCCCGCCCCGCCCAGCGCCGCCCCGGACCAGAGCGTGCCGGCGTCGGCGCGCACTCCGGACAGGACGGCGAAGAGCCCCGCGATGAGCGCGGTGTCGAGGACGAAGACGATGACGAGCGAGAGGATGCGCTCGGTCCATGCGGCGGCGGGGGAGTGCTCCGCGCCCAGGAGCGCCGCGATCCGGTCCAGGCCCACCGAGCCGATGACGGTGGCCGCCGCAGACAGCGCGAAGCCCACGCCGATCCCGACGGCGAGGCCGAGATTGCGCAGGGTCACCCAGTACCACTGCACGTCGTCGGCGCGACGGCTGGCGAGCGCGCGCAGGGCGATGCGCAGGGACCCGATCGCGCCGAGGGCGGCGCCGATCAGGCCCGCGAAGGAGAGGATCCCCGCGATCGAGAGCCCTGTCGGCGCCGTGATGCTCCGAGGATCCACGAGTCCGCCGGATCCGACGAGCCCGGGGATCACGGCGTCCACGGCGGAGACCAGCGCGGCGAGGGCCGCCGGATTGCCGGCCAGCCACAGTCCGGCGAGGGAGAAGCCCAGCAGCACGGCCGCGAACACGCTGAACAGCGCGCGGTAGGTGACGCCGTCGGCGAGGGCGGGGCCGTGCACCTCGGAGTAGAGCAGCCAGGCGCGCGCGATCCGCAGCCGCAGCACCCGCGCGACGACGGCGTCGATCGTGCGTGCGAGCCACGGCTTCTGCGCCGGTGTGCGCTCGGATGCGGTGCGAGTGCCCATGCCCCGAGCGTAGCGAGCGGCGTCACACCCGTCGGGACGGGGAGGCGTCGTGCCCTAGAATTCTCAGAACTCGGCACCGTTCTGGGCCGGGATCACCCCGTGACGAACCCCGACGATTGGTGCTCCGTGCTTCCCGCTTCGCCCGACGATGCGCTCGCCCCGGACTGGCTGGAGATCCCGGCCGATCCGAACGATCTCGCGACGGGGGTGTGGCCCGCGTCGGCCCGGCGCGACCGTGACGGAGAGCTGGAGATCGGCGGCGTCGGGGTCGCCGCGCTGCGCGCGCGGTTCGGCACCCCGCTGTACGTGCTCGACGAGGCGGAGGTGCGGGCGCACGCGTCCCGCATCAAGGCGGCCTTCGCTCAGGCTGCGGCCGCGCACGGAACCAAGGCGCGCGTGTACTACGCCGGAAAGGCGTTCCTCAGCACCGAGGTCGCGCGCTGGGTGACCGAGGAGGGGCTGCGCGTCGACGTGTGCAGCCGGGGTGAGCTCGAGGTCGCTCTGGCCGCCGGCGTGAAGCCGTCGCGGATCGGATTCCACGGCAACAACAAGAGCGTGTCCGAGCTGGAGCGCGCTGTCCAGGTCGGGGTCGGCTCGATCATCCTGGACTCGGCCATCGAGATCGAGCGCCTCGGGGCGATCGCGGAACGCCGCGGCACCGAGCGCAACGGCACGGGCTCGCACGGCTACGTGCAGCGCGTGCTGCTGCGGGTGAACAGCGGGGTGCACGCGGAGACCCACGACTTCCTCGCCACCGCGCATGAGGACCAGAAGTTCGGCACCTCGCTCGAGGCGGCGCCGGCGCTCGTGGAGCGGATCCGCGAGATCCCCAGCCTGCAGCTGCGCGGCCTGCACTGCCACATCGGCTCGCAGATCTTCGGATCCGCGGGCTTCGCCGAATCGGCCTCGCGTCTCGTCGAGCTGCATGCGGAGCTCCGCGAGGGCGGTGAGCTGCCGATGCTGAACCTGGGCGGCGGATTCGGGATCGCGTACACGTCCGCCGATGACCCGACGCCGATCGAGGAGCTCGCGAGCTCGATCGTCGACGCGGTCGCACGGGAGTGCGAGGTGCGCGGCATCCCGATCCCGACCCTCGCGTTCGAGCCGGGCCGCGCCGTGATCGGCCAGGCCGGCGTGACCCTCTACGAGGTCGGCACGACCAAACCGGTGTCGCTGGGCGAGCGCGGTGAGCGCCTGTACGTGAGCGTCGACGGCGGCATGAGCGACAACGCCCGCCCGGCCCTGTACGGATCGCAGTACTCGGCGCGGATCGCGTCCCGCGAGGGCACCGGCGAGCCCGCGCTCGTGCGCGTCGTGGGCTCGCACTGCGAATCGGGGGACATCGTCGTGGATCACGAGTACCTCCCCTCCGACGTCACCCCGGGAGATCTGCTCGCGGTGCCGGCGACCGGGGCGTACTGCCACACGCTGTCCAGCAACTACAACCACACCCCGCGCCACCCGGTCGTCGCCGTGCGCGACGGCGTCGCGCGGGTGATCGTGCGGGGGGAGACCCTCGACGACCTGCTCTCCCGGGACGCGGGCATCGCCGCGCCCCGGAAGACGGAACGCAGCGCCGGCGCCCGCGCCGGAGAAGGAGAAGCATGACGGATCTTCCCGGTACCACCCGCACCCTCCGCGTCGCCCTGCTCGGGGCCGGATCCGTCGGATCGCAGGTCGCGCGCCTGATGATCGAGCATGGCGACGACCTCGCCGAGCGCAGCGGCGCACGCCTCGAGCTCGCCGGGATCCTGGTGCGGGACCCGGAGGCGCCCAGGGACAGCCCGCTGCCGAGGGAGCTGCTCACGACCGATGCGGAGGCGCTGATCCTCGGCGCCGACATCGTGATCGAGCTGATGGGCGGTATCGAGCCCGCCCGCAGCTACGTGCTGCAGGCGCTCCGTTCCGGCGCCGATGTGGTCACCGGCAACAAGGCGCTGCTCGCCACGCACGGCGCGGAGATCTTCGAGGCCGCAGACCAGGTCGGGGCGTCCGTCTCCTACGAGGCCGCGGTCGCCGCGGCGATCCCGATCATCCGCCCGCTGCGCGATTCGCTCGCCGGGGACCGGATCGCGCGGATCTTCGGCATCGTGAACGGCAGCACCAACTTCATCCTGGACGCGATGGACCGCCAGGGTCTGAGCGCCGAGGAGGCGCAGCGGATCGCGACCGAGCTCGGCTTCCTCGAGGCCGACCCGACTCTGGACCTGGAGGGCTACGACGCCGCGCAGAAGGCGGCGATCCTCGCCAGCCTCGCGTTCCACACCCAGGTCTCGATCGACGACGTGCACCGTGAGGGCATCGAGTCGGTGACCGCCGACATGATCTCCGACGCCCGCCGTGCCGGATACGTCGTCAAGCTGCTCGCCGTGTGCGAGCGCCTGACGGAGGAATCCGGCGACGCCGTCTCGGTGCGGGTCTACCCCGCGCTCATCGACCGCGAGCACCCGCTGGCCAGCGTGCACGGCGGCAACAACGCCGTCTTCGTCGAGGCGGAGGCCGCGGGGCCCCTGATGTTCTACGGCGCGGGCGCCGGAGGCGTGCAGACCGCGTCCGCCGTGCTCGGCGACGTCGTCTCGGCCGCGCGCCGGCACATCGCGGGCGGCGTCGGCATCGGCGAGTCGGCCCGGCAGAGCCTGCCGATCGCCCCGTTCGGGCACATCACCACGCGCTACCAGATCACGATCGAGGTCGCCGATGTCGCCGGAGTGCTGGCGAGGGTCGCCGGCATCCTCAGCGACGGGGGCGTGTCCGTCGCGACCGCGCTGCAGACCGTCGAGCGCGGGGAGCAGAGCAGCATCGCCCGGATCGTGATCGGCACTCACCGCGCGACGGAGCAGGCGCTCAGCGACACCGTGGCGCGCCTGGCCGAGAACGACGCCGTCACCCGCGTGGTCTCCGTGCTGCGCGTCGAAGGGGAGTGACGTGAGCACGCAGCAACGCACCGTCGAGGTGCGCGTGCCGGCCACCAGCGCCAACCTCGGCCCCGGCTTCGACACCCTCGGCCTCGCGCTGAGCATGTACGACGAGCTCGCGGTCACAGCCCTGGAACCGGGACGGATCGAGGTCGAGGTGTCCGGATCCGGCGCCGAGGAGATCCCGCGGGACGCGACGAACCTCGTCATCCGCTCTATCGCGCACGTCTTCGCCGACGTCGGCGTTCCGATGCCCGGCATCCGGCTCGTCGCGTGCAACGGCGTGCCGCATGGGCGGGGCCTGGGATCCTCGGGCGCCGCCGTCGCCGCGGGCGTCCTGGCCGCGAAGGGACTGCTGGCCGGTGCGGCGGAGCTCGACGACGCCGCGCTGCTGCGTCTGGCCACCGAACTCGAGGGGCACCCCGACAACGTCGCGCCGGCGCTCTTCGGCGGCCTCACGATCGCGTGGACGGCCGAACGCGGCCCGCAGCACAAGAAGCTGCTCGTGCACCGCGGCGTCTCGCCTCTCGTGCTGGTGCCCGGCTACACGATGTCGACCAAGGCCGCGCGCAGCCTGCAGCCCGAGCACGTGCCCAGCGAGGACGCCGTGTTCAACGTGTCCCGCTCGGCCCTGCTCATCGCCGCCCTCACGCAGAGCCCGGACGTGCTGCTGGACGCGACCGATGACCGGCTGCACCAGGACTACCGGGCGCCTGCGATGCCGGAGACCCATCGGCTGGTGCGGGCGCTGCGGGCGGAAGGCTTCGCCGCGGTCGTCTCGGGGGCGGGCCCCAGCGTCCTGGTGCTCTGCGACGGGCCGGGAAGCCGCCTCGAAGCGGCCCGGATCGCGGACGGCATCACGGACACTCCGTGGGATGCGCGCATGGTCGCCGTCGATGTGCGAGGTGGTACAGTGAGGGAACGAGCGGAGGGTTCTTCGTCACAATCGTGATCCCGGCCCGCGACGCAATCTCTGCGTCAACCGCACACCACCCGAAACCGCACCGCGAGCCGTCCTACGTGCTCGTCGTGGGCGTGTCCATCGGGTGGGATGCAGGGGACAGCCTGTTCTCCGCATGATCGTGCGGTCGCGCCCGGCCTTTGCCGAGCGCCGCTCCCTTTCCGACGACTTACAGAGGAGTACTCGTGGAGACCATCTCCGAGACCCAGAACGACACCTCGGCCCCGTCCGCTTCGGCGGCGCAGGCCGGATCCGCGTCCGCCGAGGACGCACCGAAGGCGCCGCCCCGCAAGCGCGCCCCGCGTCGCGCCACCACCGCGACCGCTGCCGCCAAGGCGGCGGAGACCGCCGCGGCACCCGCCGCCGACGCGCCGGCCGTCGCTGCCGCACCGGCCGCAGCCACCGACGCACCGGCGGAGGACGCCCCGAAGGCGAAGGCCCCGCGCCGCAGCCGTGCGAAGAAGGCCGATGAGGCACCCGCCGCTGACGCGCCGACCGCAGAGGCTCCGGCGGCTGAGGCTCCCGCCGCGGCATCCGACGCCCCGGCCGAGGACGCCCCGAAGGCGAAGGCCCCGCGCCGCAGCCGTGCGAAGAAGGCCGACGAGGCACCGGCCTCCGCCTCCGCTCCCGTCGCCGACGCGCCGGCGGCGGAGGCTCCCGCCGCCGCCTCCGACGCCCCGGCCGAGCAAGGCGCCGACACCCCCGCCGAGACCGGCGAGGAGCAGGGATCCCGCTCGCGCAGCCGCTCGCGTTCGCGCAGCCGCAGCCGCAACGGGCAGAGCGCCCAGGACGGCGAGAACAACGCCGCCCCCGGCCAGAACAACCCGCGCCAGAACAACGGCAACCAGAACCAGAACAGCGGCAACCAGGGCGGCGGCAACCAGAACCAGCGCGGCGGATCCGTCGACAACGACGAGGACGGCGCCGGCGCCGGTCGCGGTCGCCAGCGCAACAAGCGTCGTGGCCCTGCGGTGAACGCGAACGTCGACGAGTTCGAGACCGAGATCGGCGAGGACGACGTCCTGATCCCGATCGCCGGCATCCTCGACGTGCTCGACAATTACGCGTTCGTGCGCACGGCGGGCTACCTGTCCGGTCCGAGCGACGTGTACGTCTCGCTCGGCCAGGTGAAGAAGTACAACCTGCGCAAGGGCGACGCCGTTGTCGGCGCCATCAAGCAGCCCCGCGAGGGCGAGCAGCAGGGCCGCCAGAAGTACAACGCCTTGGTGAAGGTCGACTCGATCAACGGGCTGAGCACCGAGGACGCCGCGAACCGCGTCGAGTTCTCCGCGCTCACCCCGCTCTACCCGCAGGAGCGCCTGCGCCTGGAGACCGCGCCGGAGAAGCTCACCCAGCGCATCATCGACCTCGTCGCCCCGATCGGCAAGGGCCAGCGCGGCCTGATCGTCGCGCCCCCGAAGGCGGGCAAGACGATCGTGCTGCAGCAGATCGCCAACGCGATCGCGCAGAACAACCCCGAGGTGCACCTCATGGTGGTGCTGGTGGACGAGCGGCCCGAAGAGGTCACCGACATGCAGCGCACGGTGAAGGGCGAGGTCATCGCCTCGACCTTCGACCGCCCCGCGGAAGACCACACCACGGTCGCCGAGCTCGCGATCGAGCGCGCCAAGCGCCTGGTGGAGCTGGGCCGCGACGTGGTCGTGCTGCTCGACTCGATCACCCGTCTCGGCCGTGCCTACAACATCGCGGCGCCCGCCTCCGGCCGCGTGCTGACCGGCGGCGTGGACGCGTCCGCGCTGTACCCGCCGAAGCGCTTCTTCGGCGCCGCGCGCAACATCGAGAACGGCGGATCGCTCACGATCCTCGCCACCGCGCTGGTGGAGACCGGATCCAAGATGGACGAGGTCATCTTCGAGGAGTTCAAGGGCACCGGCAACAGCGAACTGCGCCTGTCGCGCGCGCTCGCCGACAAGCGCATCTTCCCTGCCGTCGACGTGAACGCATCCTCCACGCGTCGCGAGGAGATGCTGCTGAGCCCCGACGAGGTCAAGATCACCTGGAAGCTGCGCCGCGCGCTGGCCGGGCTCGACCCGCAGCAGGCCCTCGAGGTCGTGCTGGGCAAGCTCAAGGAGACCGACTCCAACGTCGAGTTCCTGCTGCAGATGCAGAACGCGCAGCTGGGCAAGCCGCAGAACGGCACCGGCCACAGCCACGCGTCCGAGAACAGCATCCGCTGAGCCGCGCACGCGGATCAGCCACGGTTCCGGGATCCGGTCGTCATGTTCGAACAGGTCGAGTCGCTGCGCGACGAGCACCGCAGGGTGGAGAGGGAGCTCTCCGACCCCGAGGTGCACGCCGACGCCGCGCGGGCGAAGCGCGTCAATCGTCGCTACGCCGAGCTCAACCGCATCGTGAAGGCGCATGACGACTGGATCGCCGCGGGCGAAGATCTCGACACCGCCCGTGAGTTCGCCCGCGAGGACGAGTCGATCGCCGCGGAGATCCCCGGCATGGAGGATCAGCTGCAGCACGCGCAGGAGCGGCTCCGGCGTCTGCTCATCCCGCGCGACCCCGACGACGCGCGCGACGTGATCATGGAGATCAAGGCGGGGGAGGGCGGAGCCGAATCCGCCCTCTTCGCCGCCGACCTGCTGCGCATGTACGTGCAGTACGCCGCGTCGAAGGGCTGGAAGACCGAGCTCCTGGAGCGCACCGAGTCCGACCTCGGCGGCTACAAGGACGTGCAGGTCGCGATCAAGGGATCGTCGACGGATCCCGCCCAGGGCGTCTGGGCGCACCTGAAGTACGAGGGCGGCGTGCACCGCGTGCAGCGGGTGCCGGCCACCGAGTCGCAGGGGCGCATCCACACCTCCACGACGGGCGTGCTGGTGTTCCCCGAGGTCGACGAGCCCGACGAGATCGCGATCAATCAGAACGACCTCAAGATCGACGTGTTCCGCTCCTCGGGCCCAGGCGGGCAGTCCGTGAACACCACCGACTCCGCGGTGCGCATCACGCACCTTCCGACGGGCATCGTCGTGTCGATGCAGAACGAGAAGTCGCAGCTGCAGAACCGCGAGGCCGGCATGCGCGTGCTGCGCGCGCGGCTGCTCGCGAAGCAGCAGGAGGAGCTCGCCGCCGTGGCCAGCGACGCCCGCCGCTCGCAGATCCGCGGCATGGACCGCTCGGAGCGGATCCGCACCTACAACTTCCCGGAGAACCGGATCGCGGATCACCGCACAGGGTTCAAGGCGTACAACCTCGATCAGGTCATGGACGGGGCCCTCGAGCCGATCATCGAATCCGCGATCCAGGCGGACGAGGAAGCGCAGCTCGCCGCCCTCGGCACCCAGGCCTGAGCGCGGCCGGATCCGCTCTCGAACATCCGGATCCGTCACCAGGCTCCGCGTGTCGGAGTGCGTCCTTCCCGCGCATCGTCCGGCAACGCCATCTCCACGCGCATGCCCAGCAGCCGCACGGCACGGTCCGGGGCGATCCGGCCGATGAGCTCGCGTGCTCGCTCCCGGACGGCCTCCCGGTCGGTGGTCTCCGGGATCCGCTTCGTGAAGGTCTTCGTCGTGAACGGCGCGTAGCGCACCTTGAGGCCGAGACCGACGACGGGGCGTCCGTCCTGGGTCACGTCGTCGAGCACCTGCTCCAGCAGCGCCAGTGCGGCCTGCTCGATCTCGGCGCGATCGGCGAGGTCGGTCTGATACGTCGTCTCGCGGCTGTGCCCGCGCGGCACCCACGGCGTGTCGTCGACGACGGCCGATCCGCCGCCGCGGCCCAGCTCGCGGTACCAGAGCCCCATCCGCGGGCCGAACTCCGCCGTGAGCGCGGCGTCGGGAGCCGCCGCGAGCTCCGCGACCGTGCGCACGCCGAGTCCGAGCAGGCGCTTGGTCACCTTCGAGCCGACTCCCCACAGCTCGATCACCCCGCGCTCGCCCATGACCTCCTCCCAGTTGTGCGCGGTGAGCCGGAACACGCCCTGCGGCTTGCCGAACCCGGTCGCGATCTTCGCTCGCACGAGGGTGTCGCCGATCCCGACGCTGCAGTGCAGCCGGGTGCGGGCGAGGATCGCCTGCTGGATCCGTCGCGCGTACGCCTCCGGGTCGTCCGTGTCGACGCCCACGAACGCCTCGTCCCAGCCCAGCACCTGCACCACGGCGCCGGGCTGGGCGCGCAGTTCCGACATGACCTCCGACGAGGCGGCGAGATACGCGGGCGCGTCGACCGGCAGGATCACGGCATCCGGCACCTTGCGGGCGGCGATGCGCAACGGCATCCCGGATCCCACGCCGAACGCCCGGGCTTCGTAGGAGGCGGTCGACACCACCGCGCGCTCGGTCGGGTCCCCGCGGCCGC
Source organism: Microbacterium panaciterrae (assembly GCF_039541635.1). Lineage (NCBI taxonomy): Bacteria > Bacillati > Actinomycetota > Actinomycetes > Micrococcales > Microbacteriaceae > Microbacterium > Microbacterium panaciterrae. The sequence goes on along the minus strand of NZ_BAABGP010000013.1, from coordinate 48,282 downwards.
CCACGATGACGGGGAGTCCGGCGAGCTCCGGACGGCGCAGCACCTCGACGGCCGCGATGAACTGGTCGAGGTCCACATGGAGCACCCAGTGCATGTCCTCGACAGTACGCGGGGCGGCGCGGTCCGTCACCCGCCTGACGCTAGGCTCCGGCCATGGGCCTCTTCTTCACGCGCACCCTGATCTTCCTCGCCTCCTCCGCGGTCGGCCTCATCGTGGCCGACCTGCTGCTGAAGGGCTTCACGATCGAGTGGGGCAAGTGGTGGGGCTTCGTGCTCTGCGTGCTCATCTTCACCGTGCTGCAGAGCCTGCTCGCCCCATGGATCACCTCGATGGCCACCCGCTACGCGCCCGCGCTGCTGGGCGGGATCGGGATCATCTCCACGTTCGTCGCGCTGCTGATCGTCGTGCTGCTGCCGATCGGGGGCCTGCGGATCACCGATGCGCTCGGCTGGATCCTCGGACCCGTCGTGGTGTGGATCATCACGGCGCTGTGCACGGTCGTGCTGCCGCTGCTGCTGATCAAGCGCGAGGTGCGCGAGGCGGCCGCGCTGAAGGCCGCCGCCAAGAAGCGCTGAGCCATTGGCGCGAGCGCGGGCCGGAGAGGCGCCGCGCTCAGATGGAGTAGTCCGGCACGGACAGGATCCGTGCCGTGTTCTCGCCCGGGACGCGGGGACGCGCCCGTGCGGGGACGCCGGTGAGCACCGAGTCGGCCGGGGCGTCCTTCGTGACCACGGCGTTCGCCCCGATCGCGGAGCGGGCGCCGATCACGATCGGACCCAGGATCTTCGCCCCCGCGCCGACGACGACGCCGTCCTCGAGAGTGGGGTGGCGCTTGCCGGAATCGCGGGTGCGCCCGCCGAGGGTGACCCCGTGATAGAGCATCACGTCGTCGCCGATCTCGGCGGTCTCGCCGATCACGACGCCCATGCCGTGATCGATGAAGAAGCGCCGGCCGATCGTCGCTCCGGGATGGATCTCGATGCCGGTGATCCACCGGGCGATCTGCGAGCCCATCCGGGCCGGAAAGCGCAGTCCGCGCGTCCAGAGCGCATGGTTGACCCGGTGCGCCCAGATCGCGTGCAGGCCGGGATAGAGCAGGGCGATCTCGAGCCCTCCGCGCGCTGCGGGGTCGCGGAGCCGGGCGGACGCGATGTCTTCGCGGATCCGCCCGGCCCAGCGCGCGCCGGAGCCTTCGAGCGACTCAGGGACCGGCATCAGTCTTCGCGCAGGTCCTCGAAGAGAGCGGTGGACAGGTACCGCTCACCGGTGTCCGGGGCGACGACGACGATCGTCTTGCCGGCGTTCTCCGGGCGGGCGGCGACCTTCAGCGCCTGGGCGACGGCGGCGCCGCTGGAGATGCCGACGAGCAGGCCCTCCTTCGCCGCGAGCGCGCGCGCGGTGGCGAGCGACTCGTCGAACTCGGCGGTGATGATCTCGTCGATCACGTCGCGGTCGAGCACGGCGGGGACGAAGTTCGGGCCGATGCCCTGGATCTTGGCGGGACCGACACGGCCCTCGCTGAGCAGCGGGGAGTCCTTGGGCTCGACGGCGATCACGGTCACGTCGGGCTTGGCGGCCTTGAGCGCCTGGCCGGTGCCGGTCACGGTGCCGCCGGTGCCGACGCCGGCGATGAACACGTCGACGTTGCCGTCGGTGTCGCGGAGGATCTCCTGCGCGGTCGTCTCACGGTGCACCTGCGGGTTCGCCTCGTTGTCGAACTGACGCGCCCACACGGCGCCCGGGGTGCTCTGGATGATCTCCTGCAGCGCCTCGATCGCGCCGCTCATGCCCTTGGTCGGGTCGGTCAGCACGAGCTCGGCGCCGAACGCCTTCAGCAGCACACGACGCTCCTTCGACATGGATGCCGGCATCGTCAGGATGACCCGGTAGCCGCGCGCGGCGCCCACCATCGCGAGGGCGATGCCGGTGTTGCCGCTGGTGGCCTCGACGATCGTGCCGCCCGGCTTCAGCTCACCCGACGCCTCCGCGGCGTTGACGATCGCGATGCCGATGCGGTCCTTGACGCTCGAGGCAGGGTTGAACGACTCCAGCTTGACCAGCACCGTGGCGCCGAGGCCCTCGGTGAGATGGTTCAGCTTGACCAGCGGCGTGTTGCCGAACGTGGAGGTGATGTCGGAGTGGATGCCTGCCATGACTGACCTTTCGATGGGCGACGCGTCGATGACGCAGATTGCAGTGCCAGCACAGCCTAGGGTGCCCTCGTGTGCACGGGGTGAATGTGACACGGGGATTACGCCGCGCGGCGATTACGCTGGACGACTGTGCCCGCCCCTCTCGCCGATGTCCTCCGCCGTGCCGCCGCGACCCTCGCCGAGGCCGGTGTGGCGGATCCTGTCGTGGACGCGGAACTGCTCGCGGGGCACGTGCTGGGTCTCGGCCGCGGCGCCGTCCAGGCAGCGACGATCCGCGGCGATGCGCTGTCCGACGAGGATCGGGCCGCCCTGGACGCGCTGATCGCCCGCCGGGCAGGCCGGGAACCGCTGCAGCACCTCACCGGAACGGCCCCGTTCCGCCACCTCGAGCTCGCCGTCGGGCCCGGCGTGTTCGTGCCACGGCCGGAGACCGAGATCGTCGCGCAGTTCGCGATCGACGCGCTGCTGGCCGCCGCCTCGCCGGAGCCGATCGGCGTCGACCTGTGCACCGGATCCGGCGCCATCGCGCTCGCGCTGGCCACCGAGGTGCCGCATGCACGGGTGCATGCCGTCGAGCTCTCCGCCGAGGCGCACGCCTGGGCGGTGCGCAACACCGCGGGCCAGGAGAATCTGACCCTGGTGCGGGGTGACCTCTCCCACGCGCTCGCCGAACTGGACGGCACCGTCGACGTCGTCATCTCAAACCCGCCCTACGTGCCGGACGACGCGATCCCGCGCGATCCGGAGGTGCGGCTGTTCGATCCCGCGCTCGCCCTGTACGGCGGGCCGGACGGTCTCGACGTGGTGCGCGCCATCAGTCGGCGCGCGTGGGCGCTGCTGCACTCCGGCGGCACGTTGGTGCTGGAGCACGCCGAGGTGCAGGGCGCCGCGATCCGGGCGCTGCTCGCCGCAGACGGCTGGCGCGCGACCGCGACGCACCGCGACCTCACGCAGCGCGACAGGGCGACCACCGCGATCCGGCCGTAGCCCCCATCCGAGCGCCACCCCGACACGAGGCTGGACGGTGGTGCCGCGTAGACTGAGACGGTCATGTCCCCAGTCTTCGATAGCCGCGACGCGGATCAGATCCTCACCGGAATGCGCCAGGCGCGCCAGGCCATCAGCCGCGGTGAACTGGTCGTGCTCCCCACCGACACCGTCTACGGCGTCGGCGCCGACGCCTTCAGCCCCGCCGCCGTGCAGCGACTGCTCGACGCGAAGGGGCGTGGCCGTCAGCAGCCGCCGCCCGTCCTCGTGGGCAGCGTCGCCACCCTCACCGCCCTGGTCGAGTCCGTGCCGGAGCCAGTGCGGCTGCTCGTCGACGAGTTCTGGCCCGGCGGTCTCACCATCGTGCTGCCCGCCCAGCCCTCGCTGGTCTGGGACCTGGGCGAGACGCACGGCACGGTCGCGGTGCGCATGCCCGATCACAAGATCGCCCTCGCGCTGCTGGAGGAGACCGGCCCGCTGGCGGTGTCCAGCGCGAACCTGACCGGCCAGGAGGCCGCCGTCGAGATCGACGACGCCGAGCGCATGCTCGGCGACAGCGTCACGGTGTACCTCGACCACGGCCGGCTGACCCCGGACGAGCAGGCGGCGGGCGTACCGTCCACGATCGTCGACGCGACCTCCCTGGTGCGTCCGGGCGGCGAGGACGCGAAGGTGCGTGTGCTCCGAGACGGCGCGATCAGCCGCGAGGAGCTCGCCCGGGTGCTCGGGGACCTGCTCGAAGAGCCGGCATGAAGCAGTACCTGTTCACCGTCATCCTCACCGCCGCGGTGACGCTGGCGTGCTCGTGGGGCGTGTGGCAGCTGAGCCTGCGGTTCAAGCTCTACCCCGGCATCCGCGAGCGCGACGTGCACACCACGCCCACGCCGCGGCTCGGGGGAGTGGCGATCCTGATCGGCATCCTCGCCGCGTTCGCCGCGAGCGCCGCGAGTCCGTTCTTCGGGATCATCTGGGCGCAGCCGCAGACCATGTGGTCCGTGCTCGGCGCCGTGCTGCTGATCGCGATCGTGGGCGTCATCGACGACCTGTGGGACCTGGACTGGATGATCAAGCTGGGCGCACAGTTCATCGCGGCGGGCCTGATCACGATCGTGGGCGGACTGCAGATCGTGTCGCTCCCGCTCGCCGAGCCGATCATCGGATCCAGCTGGCTGAGCATCGCGATCACGATGTTCGCGATCGTCATCGTGATGAACGCGGTCAACTTCATCGACGGCCTGGACGGCCTCGTAGCCGGGGTCTGCCTGATCGCGAACGGGGTGTTCTTCGCCTATTCGTACATCATCGCGCGTGACATCGGGCAGTCCAGCTACTTCAGCCTCGCCCCGTTCATCGCGGCCGTCCTGATCGGCGCCTGCCTCGGCTTCCTGCCGATGAACTGGAGCCCCGCGAAGCTGTTCATGGGCGACTCCGGCGCTCTCGTGCTCGGCCTGCTCATGGCGACGTCCGCCGTCGCGATCACCGGTCAGCTGAATCCGGCCGTGCTCACCCAGGCGCAGATCGGCCGTTCGCAGCTGCTCGGCGCGTTCATCCCGATCCTGCTGCCCGTCGTCGTCGTGCTGCTGCCGCTGCTGGACTTCGGGCTCGCGGTGCTGCGCCGGATGCGCGCCGGCAAGTCGCCGTTCTCGCCGGACCGCAAGCACCTGCACCACCGCATGCTCGATCTCGGGCATCGCGGGCGCGACGCCGTGCTCATCTTCTACGCCTGGACCGCGATCATCTCGATCGCGGTGCTGCTGATGTACATCGGATCCAGGGAGGGCTGGTACGGCGAGTACGCCGCCGGTGTGCTGTTCGGCGTCGTCGGCGCCGCGGCGTGCCTGGTGGTCACCCTCATCCCGTCGCGCCGGCGCACGGTCCCCGTATCGCCCCCGTCCCCGTCCGCCGCCGGCGCACCTCCGAAAGAGCCCTCATGAGCCCCAGCCCCGTCACCAGCACGCCGATCCTGCGCACCGCGCTCATCGCGTCCGGGATCGCCGCCGTCGTGCTCGCGATCGTCGCCGCGATCATCGGGGGAGTGCTCAAGGGCGCCCCGGGGGTGTGGAGCGGCCTGATCGGCGCCCTCATCGCGGTGGTGTTCGGAGCGATCACGGCCGCCAGCATCCTCATCGCGAATCGCTGGTTCGGCCAGGAGCTGTACGTGCAGCTGTTCTTCGCGATCGTGATGGGCGGCTGGTTCCTCAAGCTGGGCCTGTTCGTGGTGCTGATCCTGGTGCTGCGCGGACAGCCGTGGCTGGAGCCCGTGGTGTTCTTCTGGGCGCTGCTGGCAGGGGTGCTCGTCTCGCTCGCGATCGACGGCGTGATCTTCCTGCGGATGCGCCTGCCGCACGTCAGCGACGCCACTCTGCCGACGGTCGCGCCGGAGGACGTCGCACCCACGCGCGGGAGCGCGGCGGAGAGCGTATACGACGCCTCGTCCGAGCCGGACGCGGATTCAGGAAACTCACACGTCTGATAGGCTGGGCAAGTGCCCGCTCGCCGTGCTGTGAGCGCTGCGCCGTGAAGCCACATCGACCGCCGCCCCGGTAGCCCCCGGTGCCCCGAAGCTGGAGCCCGCGCTGTTTAATCTTGCTGCGACCTTGATCCCACGACTGGCCTCCGACAGCGGTTTCCACGGTCCGTCCATCGACGAGTTCTTCCCGGAGATCCTGTTCAACGTCTTCGGCGTTCCCGTGCACCGGATCCACCTCGTCCAGCTCGTCTCCGTCATCGCGATCGTGGTGATCCTGGTGCTCGGCACCCGGCGCATGAGGATCGTCCCCGGACGCTTCCAGAGCGTCGTCGAGATGGGCCTCGACTTCGTCCGCGGCGGCATCGCGCACGACCTGCTCGGCCGCAAGGACGGCGACCGGTTCCTGCCGCTGCTCACCACGATCTTCTTCATGACCCTGTTCATGAACATCACCGGCATCATCCCGTTCCTGAACATCGCCGGAACGAGCATCATCGGCGTGCCGCTGCTGCTCGCGGTGATCAGCTACGTGACGTTCATCTACGCCGGCATCAGGAAGAGCCCGAAGAACTTCATCCGCAACGCCCTGTTCCCGTCCGGCGTGCCGTGGCCGGTGTACATCATCGTGACGCCGATCGAGTTCATCTCGACCTTCATCGTGCGGCCGGTGACACTCACCCTGCGTCTGCTGATGAACATGGTCGTCGGCCACATGCTGCTGGTGCTGTGCTACTCGGCCACCGCGTTCTTCTTCTTCACGGCGGGCGGCGGCTGGGCCGCGCTCGGCGTCGGAACCCTCGCCTTCGGCGGCGCCTTCTCGGTCTTCGAGATCCTGGTCGCCGTCCTCCAGGCCTACGTCTTCACCGTCCTCACCGCGGTCTACATCCAGCTCGCGGTCGCAGAAGAGCACTGACAACCCCCTGCGGGCGGCGAAGAGCCGCCCACAACGAAAGGAAAAATCCGTGGACGCTACTACGGTTCTCGCAGCAGTCAACGGCAACCTCGCGACGATCGGCTACGGCCTCGCCGCCATCGGCCCGGCCATCGGCGTGGGCATCGTCGTCGGCAAGACGATCGAGGGTGTCGCCCGCCAGCCCGAGCTGGCCGGTCGCCTGCAGGTTCTGATGTGGATCGGCATCGCCTTCACCGAGGCGCTCGCGTTCGTCGGCATCGCCGTCGGCTTCATCCCGTTCCCGTAATCCGCACCCGAATCCCGAAGGAGACAGGATGCTGAACGCTCTTGTCACGCATCTCGCGGCCGAGGCGGCGCCGGTGAACAACCCGCTGCTGCCCGCGTGGTACGACCTGGTCTGGTCGGCGCTGTGGTTCATCGTGATCCTCATCGTGGTATGGAAGGTCGCCCTTCCCCGGTTCACGAAGATGCTCGACGAGCGCTCCGCAGCCATCGAGGGCAACATCGCGAAGGCGGACGAGGCCCAGAAGCAGGCCGAGGCCGCGCTGGAGGAGTACACCCGCCAGCTCGCCGAGGCCCGCACCGAGGCCGGCGAGATCCGCGAGACCGCCCGTGAGGACGGCAAGAAGATCATCGCCGAGGCCAAGGACGCGGCGGCCACAGAGGCCGCGCGCCTGACCTCCGCTGCGCACTCGCAGATCGAGGCGGAGCGTCAGTCGGCGTTCGTCTCGCTGCGCTCCGAGGTCGGCGGCCTGGCCCTCGACCTCGCCGGCGGCGTGGTCGGCGAGACGCTCTCCGATGACGCCCGTGCGACCGCTGTCGTGGACCGCTTCCTGGCGGACCTCGAAGCCTCAGAGGCGGCCAAGTAATGGGCAGCGCGACCGTTCAGGCCCTGGTGGCGTCGAGCAGCGCTCTGACCGCCGCGCAGGGGATCACCCTCGACGCGGCAGGCGAGCTGTTCTCCGCCACGCGGCTGATCGGTGAATCCACCGCGCTGAGCGGCGCGCTCGCCGATTCGGCGGCGCCGGCCGAGGCCCGCGCGGCACTCGTGTCGCGAGTGTTCTCGGGCGCGTCCGCGCCTGTCCAGGATCTGCTGAAGACGGTCGTCGCGCAGCGCTGGTCCTCCGCCGCCGACCTGGTCGACGGTGTGGAGGAGCTCGCGGTGCGGGCCACGGCGATCGCCGCACCGGACGTCGACCTCGAGGGCGAGCTCTTCTCGGTCTCGCGCCTGGTCGCGGACAACGCCGAGCTCGAGCTCGCGCTGGGCAGCCGCCTGGGCGAGGGGGAGGGCAAGGCCGCGCTCGTGCGGAAGCTCGTGGGCGCCCGGCTGGATCCCGCGACGACCCTCATCGTCACCTCGCTCGTGCGCCAGCCGCGCGGGCGCCGCGTGCGCCGGCTGCTGAGCCGCGCGATGCGGATCGTCTCCGCGCAGCGCGATCGGATCGTCGCGACCGTGCGCACGACTGCACCGCTGAGCGCGCCGCAGCGCGCCAGGCTCGGGGCGGTCCTCACCGGCCGCTACGGCCGGCAGGTCGCGCTGAACGAGGTCATCGACTCCTCGGTCGTCGGGGGCCTGCGCGTGCAGGTCGCGGACGACGTCATCGACGGCAGCATCTCCGCCCGCCTCGCCGATCTCCGGCAGAAGCTCGCGGGCTGAAACACGACTTTCGCGCGGGAAGCCGCGCACCCCGAACACAAAGGGAAGACAATGGCAGAACTTTCGATCAGCCCCGACGTCATCCGTGACGCGCTGAAGGACTTCGTCGCCGCGTACGAGCCCACGGGCGGCGTGGCGACCGAGGTCGGCACGGTCATCGACGCGGCGGACGGCATCGCGCACGTCGAGGGCCTGCCCGGCGTCATGGCGAACGAGCTCGTGACCTTCGCCGACGGCACCAAGGGCCTCGCACTGAACCTGGACGAGCACGAGATCGGTGTGGTCGTCCTGGGCGAGTTCTCCGGTGTCGAGGCCGGCCAGGAGGTCACCCGGACCGGAGAGGTGCTCTCGGTCCCGGTGGGCGACGGCTACCTCGGCCGCGTGGTCGACCCGCTCGGCAACCCGATCGACGGGCTCGGCGCGATCGCCTCCGAGGGCCAGCGTGCTCTCGAGCTGCAGGCGCCCGGCGTCATGCAGCGCAAGAGCGTGCACGAGCCGATGCAGACCGGCATCAAGGCCATCGACGCGATGATCCCGGTCGGCCGCGGCCAGCGCCAGCTCATCATCGGCGACCGCCAGACCGGCAAGACGGCGATCGCGATCGACACGATCATCAACCAGAAGGCCAACTGGGAGTCCGGCGACGTCAACAAGCAGGTGCGCTGCATCTACGTCGCCATCGGCCAGAAGGGCTCGACCATCGCCTCCGTCAAGGGCGCGCTGGAAGAGGCCGGCGCCCTGGAGTACACGACCATCGTCGCTGCTCCCGCGTCCGACCCGGCCGGTTTCAAGTACCTCGCCCCCTACACCGGCTCGGCCATCGGCCAGCACTGGATGTACGCCGGCAAGCACGTCCTGATCATCTTCGACGACCTGTCGAAGCAGGCCGAGGCTTACCGTGCCGTGTCCCTGCTGCTGCGCCGCCCGCCGGGCCGCGAGGCCTACCCGGGTGACGTCTTCTACCTGCACTCCCGTCTGCTGGAGCGCTGCGCGAAGCTGTCCGACGAGCTCGGCGCGGGATCGATGACCGGTCTGCCGATCATCGAGACCAAGGCGAACGACGTCTCGGCGTACATTCCGACCAACGTGATCTCGATCACCGACGGCCAGATCTTCCTGCAGTCCGACCTGTTCAACGCGAACCAGCGTCCGGCGGTCGACGTGGGCATCTCGGTGTCCCGTGTCGGTGGCGACGCCCAGGTGAAGTCGATCAAGAAGGTCTCCGGAACGCTGAAGCTCGAGCTCGCGCAGTACCGCTCGCTCGAGGCCTTCGCGATGTTCGCATCCGACCTCGACCAGGCCTCGCGCCGTCAGCTGTCCCGCGGTGCGCGTCTGACCGAGCTGCTCAAGCAGCCGCAGTACTCGCCGTACCCGGTCGAGGACCAGGTCGTGTCGATCTGGGCCGGCACCAACGGCAAGCTCGACTCGATCGAGGTCTCCGACGTGCTGCGCTTCGAGCGCGAACTGCTGGATCACCTGCGTCGTCACACCAAGGTGCTGGACACCCTGCGTGAGACGAACGTCCTCGACGACGCCACCGTCGCGGAGCTGGAGAAGGCCACCGACGCCTTCGTCCTCGAGTTCCAGAGCGGCAAGGGCCACGCCATCGGCGCCCCGGGCCACGAGGAGCACAGCGCCGCGGACGTCGAAGACGTGAACCAGGAGAAGATCGTCAAGGGCCGCCGCGCGTAGTCGCGGGGATTCAGAGCTATGGGCGCACAACTCCGGGTCTACAAGCAGAAGATCTCTTCTGCTCAGACGACCAAGAAGATCACGAAGGCGATGGAGCTCATCGCGGCTTCGCGCATTCAGAAGGCGATGGCGCGCGTCAACGCGTCCTCGCCCTTCGCGCGGGCTGTGACGAGGGCCGTCTCCGCCGTCGCGACGCATTCGAACGTCGACCACCCGCTCACTCGCGAGCCCGAGAGGATCCGCCGTTCCGCGGTCGTGATCTTCGCCTCGGATCGCGGACTCGCGGGCGCCTTCAACTCGCAGATCCTCCGCGAGGGCATGGAGCTCGCAGAGCTGCTGCGCTCGGAGGGTCGCGAGCCGGTGTTCTACCTCATCGGCCGCCGCGCGGTGGGCTACTTCCAGTTCCGCGGCATTCAGGCCGCGGCCGAGTGGACGGGCGACACGGACACCCCGTCCTTCCACACGGCGGAGGCCATCGCGGCCTCGCTGCTGGAGGCGTTCGAGCGCGGTGGCGAACAGGGCGGCGTGGATGAGATCCACCTCGTCTACAACCGGTTCGTCAGCATGATGACGCAGTCGCCGGAGACGGTCCGCCTGCTTCCGCTGGAGATCGCGGAGGCCGACGAGTCCGAGGCCGGCACTGCGGTCTACCCGCTGTACGAGTTCGAGCCGGACGCCGCGACGGTGCTCGACGCGATCCTGCCGGTGTACATCCAGAGCCGCGTCTTCAACGCTCTCCTGCAGTCGTCCGCCGCCAAGCAGGCCGCGACGCAGAAGGCGATGAAGTCGGCCAGCGACAATGCCGACAAGCTCATCACCGACTACACCCGGCTGCGCAACAACGCGCGTCAGGCCGAGATCACGCAGCAGATCGCCGAGATCGTCGGCGGCGCCGACGCACTGTCGTCGAAGAAGTAAGACCCTCAGGAGAGAGACGAAGATATGACTGCCACCGCCACGGCAAACGCCACGACGGTCGTCGGGCGCGTTGCTCGCGTCACCGGACCGGTCGTCGACATCGAGTTCCCGCACGACTCGATCCCCGACATCTACAACGCGCTGAAGACCACCATCACCATCGGCGAGGAGTCGACCGAGATCACGCTCGAGGTCGCTCAGCACCTCGGTGACGATCTGGTCCGCGCCATTTCGCTGAAGCCGACCGACGGCATGGTCCGCGGCCAGGAGGTGCGCGACACCGGCGAGGCGATCTCCGTCCCCGTCGGCGACGTCACCAAGGGCAAGGTCTTCAACGTCATCGGCGAGGTGCTGAACCTCGAGCCCGGCGAGACCATCGAGGTCACCGAGCGCTGGCCGATCCACCGCAAGGCGCCGAACTTCGACCAGCTCGAGTCGAAGACCACGATGTTCGAGACCGGCATCAAGTCGATCGACCTGCTCACCCCGTACGTGCTGGGTGGAAAGATCGGCCTGTTCGGCGGCGCCGGTGTCGGCAAGACCGTCCTCATCCAGGAGATGATCCAGCGCGTCGCGCAGGACCACGGCGGTGTGTCGGTGTTCGCCGGTGTCGGCGAGCGCACCCGTGAGGGCAACGACCTCATCGCCGAGATGGAAGAGGCGGGTGTCTTCGACAAGACCGCCCTCGTGTTCGGCCAGATGGACGAGCCGCCGGGGACGCGTCTTCGCGTGGCGCTGTCCGCGCTGACCATGGCGGAGTACTTCCGCGATGTGCAGAAGCAGGACGTGCTGCTGTTCATCGACAACATCTTCCGCTTCACGCAGGCCGGTTCCGAGGTCTCCACGCTGCTCGGCCGTATGCCGTCCGCGGTGGGATACCAGCCGAACCTCGCCGACGAGATGGGTGTGCTCCAGGAGCGCATCACCTCGACGCGCGGCCACTCGATCACCTCGCTGCAGGCGATCTACGTGCCCGCCGACGACTACACCGACCCGGCCCCCGCCACAACGTTCGCGCACCTCGACGCGACCACCGAGCTGAGCCGTGAGATCGCCTCGAAGGGTCTGTACCCGGCGATCGACCCGCTCACCTCGACCTCGCGGATCATGGACCCCCGGTACCTGGGCGAGGACCACTACCGCGTGGCCACCACGGTCAAGCAGATCCTGCAGAAGAACAAGGAACTGCAGGAGATCATCGCGATCCTCGGTGTCGACGAGCTCTCCGAAGAGGACAAGATCGTCGTCGCCCGCGCCCGCCGCATCCAGCAGTTCCTGTCCCAGAACACCTACATGGCGAAGAAGTTCACCGGTGTCGAGGGCTCCACGGTGCCGCTGAAGGACACGATCGAGTCGTTCGACGCGATCTGCAAGGGCGACTTCGACCACATCTCCGAGCAGGCCTTCTTCAACGTCGGCCCGATCTCGGACGTCGAGGAGAACTGGGCGCGCATCCAGAAGGAGAACGCCTGAGCATGGCTCTGCACGTCAGCCTCGTCTCCGCCGATGCGGAGCTCTGGACCGGAGAGGCCAGCCTCGTCGTCGCGAAGACCGTCGAAGGCGAACTGGGCTTCATGGCCGGGCACGAACCCGTGCTGGCCATCCTCGCTGCGGGCCAGGTGCGCATCACCCAGCTGGACGGCACCAAGGTCCTCGCCACCGCGCGAGACGGGTTCGTCTCGATGGAGGGCGACTCGCTGACGATCGTCGCGGGCAACGCGGCGCTCGTCGCCTGATCACGCCCACACGTCGCGGAAGCGTCGGATCCCTGCGGGGGTCCGGCGCTTTCGTGCATTCGCCGTCCACGGACCTTCGAGGAGAGTTCGCCGCATGATGATCCTGCTGCCGCCATCGGAGACGAAGCGTCCCGGCGGAACGAGAGGACCGGCGGATCCGTCGTCCTGGGCTCTGCCCGGCCTGCTGCCGCAGCGTGAGCAGGTGCTCAGCGCCCTCGTGGCGCTCGCAGGCGATGCGGAGAACACCCGCCGCGTGCTGAAGCTCAGCGACAAGCAGCTCGCCGAGGCGGTGCGGGACAACGCCGCGCTGCGCGAAGGACCGGTGATGCCGGCCGTGGACCGTTACACCGGCGTGCTCTACGACGCACTCGACGCGGCCTCGCTGGACGGCTACGCCCGACGCTGGCTCGGCGCGCACGTGCGGATCCACAGTGCGCCGTTCGGTCCGGTGGGCGGCCTGGATCCGATCCCGTCCTACCGGCTGGGCGCTGCCGCGTCCGTCCCGGGGCTGCCGGCGCTGCGCCGGCTCTGGGCCGATGCGGTGTCCGCCCACATCGCCGCGGCCGCGCCGGACTTCGTGCTGGACCTGCGCTCCGAGGCGTATGCGGACCTCGGGCCGGTGCCCCACGGCGTGGCATCGGCATACGTGCGCGTGGTCACGGCACAGGGCAAGGCGCTGAACCACTTCAACAAGCATGCGAAGGGCGAGCTCGTGCGCCGGCTCGCGGAGGAGCGCCCACGGGCCGGGTCGAGGCGCACACTGCTCGGCTGGGCGCGGCGATCCGGCGTACCGCTGCGCGAGACACAGGAGCGCGATGTGTGGGAACTGGTGACGGATCAGCCGACGGCCCGCAGATAGTTCGTGAGTGCGACGCCCAGACACGGTAGGGTGATCGCGTCGAAGTGCTCAGCTGATTCACAGTGAGCGTTCCTCGATGCGCACGCATCACAAACTCTCCGGAGGAAATCATGGACAGCTATTCCGATCCGACAGCGGTGTACGCAGCCCTTGCCGGGTTCTATCTCACCTTCTTCATCTTCCTGATCGCCGTGTACGTGGTCGGCTCGATCTTCATGATGAAGATCTTCGACAAGGCCGGCGTGCAGGGACGCTGGCGTGCGTGGGTTCCGATCTACAACCAGATGGTGTTCCTGAAGCTGGGCGACCTGTCGCCGTGGCTGATCCTGATCACGATCGTGGCGTCGGTGATCCCGATCCTCAACTTCTTCACGGGGATCGCGTCCGCCGTGCTGCTGTGCATCGCCGCGTGGCGGATCGGCCTCAAGCTGCAGAAGGGCGCCGGCTGGGTCGTCCTGTACTTCTTCCTGAGCATCGTCTGGCTCGGCATCAACGCGTTCGACAAGTCCCGCTGGAACCCGAACATCGCGCCGGCGTCCTGGGCGGGCAACGGTTTCTTCGGCGACCGCACCGTGTGGCAGGGTGTTCCGGTTCAGCCGTCCGCCGCTCCGGCTGGTGGTTACGGCGCACCGCAGGGCTACCAGCCGCCGGCCGCACAGGGCTACGCCGCACCGGCCGCGCCGCAGCAGCCGACGTACCCGCAGCCGCCGCAGGGCTTCCAGCCGCCGGCCGCCCCGCAGGCGCCGCAGCAGGGCTTCCAGCCGCCAGCCGCCCCGCAGGCGCCGCCGGTGACCCCGCCCGCCGCTGCTCCCGCCGCGCCGGTCACGCCCCCGGCCCCGCCGGTCACGCCCCCCGCCCCGCCGGCTCCGCCCGCACCTCCGGCCGCCGCGCCTGACGCTCCGGCGAACGGTGAGCAGCCTTCGGAGTGATCCTTGCCGGAAGCCCTCGGTCCTCGGACCGGGGGCTTCTGTCATGCCGGCCTGAGAGCGCCAGCGCGTTCCGGCTCTCCCGCTCGGGTAGCGTGGAGGGATGAGCGCTGAACGTCGGGTCGGGTCGTCCGGACTCCTGGTCTCCGCAGTGGGACTGGGCTGCAACAACTTCGGTCGCGCCGGCACCGTGACCGAGACGATCCAGGGCACCAGAGCCGTCCTCGACGCCGCGATCGAGCACGGCGTCACCTTCCTGGACACGGCCGACATGTACGGCAAGGATCCGGGTCTCAGCGAGACGCTGATGGGGGAGGCGCTGGAGGGCCGCCGCGAACGCGTGGTGCTGGCGACCAAGTTCGGTCATGCGTCCTATGACATGGGGTACGACTTCCCGGCCGGCCTCGGCTCGCGCCGTTACGTGCGCAAGGCCGTCGAGGAGTCGCTGCGCCGGTTGCGCACGGAATGGATCGATCTCTACCAGCTGCACACGCCCGATCCGCTGACGCCCGTCGCGGAGACGCTCGACGCCCTGGACGACCTGGTGAGCGAGGGGAAGATCCGCTACTTCGGACATTCCAACTTCGCGGGCTGGCAGATCGCGGAGGCGGAGCTGAGCGCCACCGGCAGCGCCCGGTTCATCTCGTCGCAGAATCAGTACTCGTTGCTGTCCCGCGCGGCGGAGCGCGAGGTGCTCCCGGCCGCGAATCACTTCGGCCTGGGCTTCTTCCCGTTCTTCCCGCTGCACAACGGGCTGCTCACGGGGAAGTTCACGCGGGATGGAGGTCCGGCCCAGAGCCGCATCATGCGCACCCGCGCGCACCTGTGGCAGGACGCCCCCTGGGACGCCCTGGACGCGTACCGCGCGTTCTGCGAAGAGCGCGGCATCTCGATGCTGGACGCGACGTTCGGGTGGCTGCTCGCACAGCCCGGGGTCGCGTCCGTGATCGCGGGCGCCACCAGCCCCGCCCAGATCGAGGCGAACGCCCGAGCCGGGGCCGCCTGGTCGCCCACGGCAGAGGAGCTCGCCGCGATCGATGCGCTGTTCCCGCTGCCCGCGGACCCCGCGGTCTGAGCCGCACGGCGACGACGATATTCCACTACGATGTGTGAGACTTCAACGGTCGCACCGATCGCCCGAGGATGGGGAGAACCGCAGTGAGTCAGAGTTCGACGGCGCACACGCGTGAGGTGGTGCTGGCGTCTGGCGACACGATCGTCCTGCAGTGGGCGGGCGCGACAGACACCGGGCGGCGACGAGAGAACAATCAGGACTCGTATCTCGCCGAGTTCCCGCTGTTCGTGGTCGCGGACGGCATGGGCGGGCACGCCGGCGGAGAGATCGCCAGTCAGCGCACGATCGCGCGACTCGAAGAGGTCGTGGCGTCCGGAGAGGTGACCACAGCGGCGATCGAGACGGCACTGGGCGCCGCCGTGAAAGACATCCTCGCGCACCCCGACACCACGGACGAGGGCACCGGCACGACCCTGACCGGCGTGCTCTTCGCGCTGGTCGACGATGACGCCCGCTGGGTGTCGCTGAACATCGGCGACTCCCGGGTCTACCTGCTCCGCGATGGCGCGCTCACCCAGATCACCACCGACCACTCCGTCGTGCAGGAGCTCATCACCGCGGGGCGCCTCAGCCCGGAAGAGGCCGAGGGGCACCCCTACAGCAACGTCATCACCCGCGCGGTCGGGGTCAGTGAAGCGCTGCCGCCGGACTACCGCGAGCTGAGCGTCCAGGACGGCGACCGGTTCGTGATCTGCTCGGACGGGCTCACCAAGGAGCTCACGGACTACGGGATCCAGCACTTCCTCGGCCTCAACCCGGCCCCGGACGCCGCCGTCGACGCCATGCTCGCGGCGGCATTGGAGAACGGCGGCCGCGACAACGTCACCATCGTCGTGGTGGACGCGCAGCGCCACCCCACGACGTCCTCCACCGAAGCGCTCGCGGCCGAGTAGTCCACCGGTTCCGCAAGGACCGCTCCGCGACCGAGAGGATCCGGCTGAGATATCAGCATGGATCCCGCTGAGACGATCGTCCTTCCGAATCCCGCGTCGGCACCACCGCGCGCCCCGCTGCCGCTGCTCGCGGCGATCGTGCCGGTCGCGTCCGGGGTGGTGCTCTTCGCCGTCACGCGCTCACCGCTGTCGCTGTGCTTCGCGGCGCTCGGGCCGGTGATGATCCTCGCCTCGTTCCTGGACGGGATGAGGCAGCGTCGGCGCGCGACCAGGCTCGCCGCGGTGGACGAGGCGGCGGCGTGGGAGCGCGTCGAGGAGATCGTCGCGGCGCGGACCGAGGCGGAACGCGCCCGACAGCTCCGTGCGGCGCCCGACCTGAGGGGGTGTCTGTCCGACCCGCCGCTGCGGCGGGGGGCGCTGTCCGGCGAGGCGGAGTTGACCGTCGGGCGGGGGCACGGCCCCTCGCCGCTGCGGTTCAGCGGCACAGGAGATCGGGCGGACGTCTTCCGCGCCCAGCACGGCACCCTGGCCGGTGTGCCGCTCACGGTGGCCGTGACCGCGGGTGTCTGCGTGCGGGGGCCCGCGCCGCTCGCTCTCGCCGTGGCGCGTGCGATGGTGCTGCAGCTCTGCCTGCGGCACGCGCCGGGTGCGATCCGGCTCGAAGGGGACGGCATCGCGCGGCTGGGGATCGCCGGTCTGCCGCAGGCGCAGCGGCGCGGTCCCGAAGCGCTCGTCGTGCACGTCGGGGATCGGCGCACGGCGTCCACGGGTGCGCGCCTGGCCCTGGCAGCGCCGGGGGCGGCCCCGCCCGCCGGCTATGAGGCGGTGATCGACATCGTGGAGCCGGGTGCGGCGGAGGTCCGCTCGCCGCTGGGCGTGCGGACCTGCGCGGTGGAGGGGATCTCGCAGGATCAGGCCGACGCGCTCGTCGCGGCGCTCATCGGAGCTGCGGAGGGCGACGCGCAGATCCCGGCCGCCGTGTCACTGCAGGACGCGCTGGGCGCCGACATCGTGTCCGCGCCGGGCAGCGGGGGCGGTACGGACGGGCTGAGCATCGCGCTGGGCCGTGACGCGCACGGTCCGGTCGCGGTGGATCTCGTCGCCGACGGCCCGCACGCCCTGGTCACCGGGGTGACCGGGGCGGGCAAGAGCGAGCTCCTCGTCAGCTGGGTGACGGGGCTCGCGGCCATTCACCCAGCATCCGAGGTGAGCTTCGTGCTCGCGGATTTCAAGGGCGGCACCGCGTTCGAACCGCTGCGCGCCCTGCCGCACGTGGCAGCCGTGATCACGGATCTGGACGCGGGCGGTGCGGAGCGCGGCGTGCGGAGCCTGCGTGCCGAGCTGCGACGCCGGGAGCAGATCCTCGCCGAGCATGGCCTGCGCAGCATCGCCGAGGCCGGAGGCGTGCTGGGCCGGCTGGTCATCGTCGTCGACGAGTTCGCCGCGCTGCTGCAGGAGCATCCCGATCTCGCGGCCGTGTTCACAGACATCGCGGCCCGCGGGCGAGCGCTGGGCATGCACCTGATCCTGGGCACCCAGCGCGCGACCGGGGTGGTCAGGGACGCGCTCGCGACCAACTGTCCGCTGCGGATCGCCCTGCGGGTCACCGACCCGGCCGACAGTCGGGCGATGATCGGCACGGAGGCGGCTGCGATGCTGCCCGGCGACGCGGCCGGCCGGGGTCTCGCGCTCGTGCGGCGTCCGAAGGACGATGTCCCCGCGATGTTCCGCGTGGCCAGGACGGCATCCGACGAGCTCCGGACGGTGATCGAGCGATCGCGCGGGCAGGATCGTGCGCGCAGCCCCTGGCAGCCGCCGCTGCCGCGCCGGCTGGAACTCTCCCAGCTCGCCGTGCCCGAGGACGACGCGATCGTGGTCGGCATCGCGGATGAGCCGGAACGGCAACAGCAGACGTTGCGCACGCTGCGGCCGGGCCGCGACCGCGGGCTGATCGTCTTCGGCGGGCCGGGTTCCGGCAAGAGCAGCATGCTGCGGGCGCTCAGCGCGCAGGTTCCCGCGGCCGTCCGGCTTCCGCAGGACCCGGAACAGGCCTGGAGCATCGTCGATGAGATCGCGGACGGGCGGCGCCCCATGCCGCCGCTGCTCGCCGTCGACGATGTGGACCGTCACCTTGCGGCCTTCCCCATCGAATATTCCGGAGCCTGGCTGGAGCGCCTGCAGCGGGTGATCCGCACGGCGGGGGAGCACGGCTGCACCGTCCTGCTCAGTGCCGCGCGGTGCAGCGGGCAGATCTCCGGGCTCGCCGAGCTGCTGCCGGCCCGGGCGATCCTGCGGACCTCGAGCCGGACCGAGCACCTGGCCGCGGGCGGGGAGCCGAGTGGGTTCGACCCGGAGCGTCCGCCGGGCAGAGCGAGCATAGGGGCCGTGGAGGTGCAGTTCGTGCTGCCCACGGCGGAGGACGCCGCAGCCGTACCGGACGACGCGAGGGGAGGGACGGCGGTGCTTCCGGTGCTCTGGGAGCCCCGTGAACCGCTGGTGGGGGTGGTCAGCGCCTCCCCGGCGCGGACCGCCGAGACGCTCGCCGGTCGATTCGGGGCCGGTGCCGTACAGGTTCTGGCGGACGGCGCGCCGGTGATGCTGGCAGAGGGCCCGCGGGCGACCGACGAGCTGCGGATGATCGTCGGCGACGCGGATTCGTGGCAGCGGCAGTACGCGCTGTGGCAGCGCATCGCGCGCACCGGCGAGGTGCTCGTGCTCGCCGAGGCGGCACGCGAGTTGCGCACGCTCGTCGGGGTGCGCGAGATCGCACCATATGCGACGCCGTTCGCGGGGCGTGCCTGGACGATCGATGCCGACGGACGGCCGTCGCGGGTGATCCTGCACGGCCCGCCCCGCGACTGAAGCGGGCGGGCCGTACGGGTGGATCTAGCCGAGCACCGTGTCCAGCGACGCGAGCGGCAGTCCGTGCGCTGTGGCGACGCCGGCGTTCGCGATCCGGCCGCCCGTCACGTTCAGGCCCCCGGCGAGAGCCGCATCCGCACGGAGAGCGGCCTGCCAGCCGCGCGACGCGATCGCGCGCACGTAGGGCAGGGTCGCATTCGTCAGCGCGGAGGTGGACGTGTTCGGCACGGCGCCCGGCATGTTCGCGACGCAGTAGAACACGGTGTCGTGCACGCGGAACGTCGGGTCGTCATGCGTGGTCGGGTGCGTGTCCTCGAAGCAGCCGCCCTGGTCGACCGCGATGTCCACGAGCACGCTGCCCGGACGCATCTGCGCGACCATGTCGTTCGTCACCAGCTTCGGCGCCTTCGCCCCGGGGATCAGCACCGATCCGATGACGAGGTCGGAGGCGATCACCGCGCGGCGCAGATCGAGCGGGTTCGACGCGGCCGTCTTCACACGACCGCCGAAGAAGTCGTCCAGATAGCGCAGCCGGGCGATGTTGGTGTCGAAGATGGTCACGTCGGCGCCCATGCCGGCCGCGATCACCGCGGCGTTCGCGCCGGCGACGCCGCCGCCGATCACCGTGACGGTGGCCGGGCGGGTGCCGGGAACGCCCGACATCAGCAGGCCCAGGCCCCCGTTCGACCGCATCAGCGTGTTCGCGCCCACGATCGGGGCGAGACGCCCCGCGACCTCGCTCATCGGAGCGAGCAGCGGGAGCCCGCCCGACGCCAGCTGCACCGTCTCGTACGCGATCGCGGTCATCCCGGATTCGGCGAGGCGATCCGTGAGCGGGCGGTCGGCGGCGAGATGCAGGTAGGTGAACAGGACCAGGTCGCTGCGGAAGCGGTGGTACTCGCTGGCGATCGGCTCCTTCACCTTCAGCACCAGCTCGGCGCGCGCCCAGACCTCGTCGGCATCATCGAGCAGCGTCGCTCCGGCCTCGAGGTAGTCGGCATCGGACATGGAGGATCCGGCACCGGCGCCGGACTGCACGAAGACCTCATGGCCCGCGAGCACGAGATCGTGCACTCCGGCGGGCGTGAGGGCGACGCGGAACTCGTTGTTCTTGACCTCGGTGGGGACCGAAATCCTCATCGTGGCTCCTTTCTTCCCAAGCGGGTACGGCCCCTTGTGAGGGCGCTCAGATTCCGGCGCCGGGGCGTATGGCCCCCACGTCGCTGCCGCCTCCGAGGACGGCAAGAGGAAGGCCCGAGGCGAGGTCGTCGACCTGCGCATCGGTCAGCGCGCCCGCGCGGGCGAGCAGGGTGGCGGCGACGATCGTCGCCGCACGGCCGGAGCCGTCGAGCGTCTTCAGCGCCACGGTGGCGCCGTTGGGGGCGACCATCACCATCACGCCCTCGGCGCCGTGTTTGGCGAACACGCCGAGCTTCTCGATCGCGATGGTGTCGGGGCGCCCCGGGCCCTCGATCGTCCACGGGTTCTCCCGCACGATGCGCACCAGGGCGCCGGCGAACCGGTGCATCGCGAACGGCGAACGCTCCGAGGCGGTGCCGATCCGGTGCAGCGCCCGCGCGAGGCCGAGCAGCGTGATGACGTGCACGGGCGCGCCGCAGCCGTCGATGGCGGTCGCCGCGACGCGCTCGCCGCTGAGCCGCTCCACGACCTCCTTGATGTGCTGCTGCAGCGGGTGGTCGGGGGAGAGGTACCCCTCGGTGGGCCAGCCGGCGGCCACGCAGGCGCGCAGCATCGCCGCGTGCTTGCCGGAGCAGTTCATCCGGATCCGCGCCGTGCCCGCGTGATCCCGGACCAGTTCGTCACGGGTCTCGGAGTCACCGGGCCAATCCGGAGGACAGCCGAGGTCGTCCTCGGTGAGGCCGCCGCCGGCGAGCATCTCCCGCACGACGGCGACGTGCCGATCGGTGCCGTTGTGGCTCGCGGTCGACATGCCCAGCTGCTCGCCCTCCAGAGGCGCACCCGCGGTGAGGCAGGCCACGGCCTGCAGCGGCTTCATGCTCGAGCGAGGCAGCACCAGCGCGTCGATGTTGCCGTGTCGGACGATCACCTCGCCCTCCGAGGAGAGCACGACCGCCGCTCCGATGTGACGGGACTCGATGAAGCCGTTGCGTTCGACGACGGCGAGTTCCACGGCATCCTGGACGGTCAGAGTCTGCACCACGGAGCCAGCTTACGGGCCCGGTGCGACCTCGTGGAATGCCACGATGGGTCCATGAGCCTCGGAACGCACCATTACGCGCTGACGACGACCTGGACCGGGAACCGCGGGACCGGTACCTCCGGCTACCGCGACTACGACCGTGCCAGCACGATCGGGGTCGCCGGCAAGCCCGAGCTGCTGGCGTCCTCCGACAAGCCGTTCCGCGGGGATCCGAGCCGCTGGAACCCTGAGGATCTGCTGCTCGCCGCCCTCTCCGAGTGCCACCTGCTGTCCTACCTGCACGCGTGCGTGACCGCGAGCGTCGTCGTCCTCGACTACCGCGACGACGCGAGCGGGACCATGCAGGAGGACGGCCGTGGTGGCGGCGCGTTCACCGAGGTCGTGCTGCATCCGGTCGTGACGATCGCGGACGAGTCGATGCGTGCGGCGGCGGAGGCGGCGCACGCGCAGGCGAACGCGTGGTGTTTCATCGCGAACTCGGTGTCGTTCCCGGTGCGCCACGAAGCCACGATCCTCGTCGCCTGAGCCGCCCTGAGCCGAGGAGGTCAGCGCCGCTCGTGCGGCAGCGCCTGCCTGATCTTCTCGATGGCGCCCTGAGCGGGCACCTCGTTGTAGACGCCGGCGAGCTCCTGCTCGCTGAGCGCGTGGATCGCCGCCATGATCTCGTCGGTCGCGCCCCGGCGCGCGCGCCCCGAGTTCGCGGCACCGTGGTGCGAGAGATCCAGCGGTTCGCCGAACCGGATTGTGACCTTCGAGCCGATCTTGGGCATCTTCGCGCCGACGGGCATGGCCTTGTCGGTGCCGATCACGCCGACCGGGACCACGCGCGCGCCGGTCTGCAGCGCGAGGAACGCGACGCCGGTGCGCCCCTTGTACAGCCGCCCGTCGGTGGAGCGGGTCCCCTCCGGGTAGAGCGCGACGGCGAGCCCGGCATCCAGCAGTCGGCGCTGCTCGTCGAGGGCGTCGAGTGCGGCCTGGCCCGCCCCGCGGCGGACCGGGATCGCGCCGACCGCGCGCATGAAGTTCGCGACCAGGCGTCCCTTGAAGTCCGTGCCCTCGAAGTAGCTCGACTTCGCCAGGAAGTGCACGCGACGAGGGGCGGCGACCGGAATGGCGATCGAGTCGATGAACGACAGATGGTTCGAGGCGACGATGATCGGCCCGGTCTTCGGCACGTTCGTGCGGCCCTCGACACGCGGACGGTAGACGAGTCGCGTGAGCGGGACCAGGATCATCCGTCCGAGCAGGTAGGTGGCGCCGGCGCGGTGCAGCTCTTCGGCGACGTCTTCGTCGGCGGGCGCGTCGGGTTCGGGGTCCTCAGTCACTCGTCAAGGCTAGATCAGGGTCTATTCCCAGGGTGGAATGTCGAAATCGCTCGACCACTCAGCGGCGACAAAGCGGAATGAGGCAGGATAGGCGGGTTCGTCTCAACGTCTCGAGGTCTTTCGTGCGCATCCGTCTTGCCGCCGCTCTTTCCGCTGTCGCCGCGACAGCCCTGCTGTTGTCCGGCTGTGCCGGCGCCGGGAATCCCTCGGCGACGCCCTCCCCGTCCGCCTCCTCCAAGTGCCTGCTCAACGCGAAGCCGGGCACGGCGTCCGACGCGGTGAAGGTCTCCGGGTCCGGCAAGGACCTGACCGTCACCGTGCCCTCCGGAACCAACATCGACGCCGCCACGGCCGCGCAGCGGTCAGTCGTGAAGAAGGGGGACGGCAAGGATGTCGTCGCCGGCGACCTCGTCTCCGTGCAGTACCGGATCGTGAACGCCACCGACAACAGCGTGCTCGACTCGAGCACGCGCGGCGTCGACGACCAGCTCCCGATCCTGCTCGACCCGCAGCAGCAGTCGCTGTTCGTCGCCGCGCTGGAGTGCCAGCCCCTCGGATCCGCCGTCGTGCTCGCCCTGCCCAGCAAGCTGCTCGGCGAAGGCGCCAAGCCGCTCGTCGTGTACGCGCAGTCCACCAAGAAGCTCCCGACCGTCGCGACCGGCAAGGCCGTCGCCCCGGAGGCGGGCCTGCCGACCGTGAAGCTCGCGAAGAACGGCGAGCCCACGATCACCGTGCCGAAGGCCGATGCGCCGACCGCCACACAGGTCGCCGTGCTGAAGCAGGGCGACGGCGCGACCGTCGGCAGCGGCGACTTCGTCGTCGTGCAGTACACGGGCGTGACCTGGGCCGACGGCAAGGTGTTCGACTCGAGCTGGACCCGGGGCGCCCCGACGCAGTTCCAGACCACGGGCGTCGTGCCCGGATTCCGGAAGGCGCTCGAGGGGCAGAAGGTCGGATCGCAGGTGCTCGCGGTGATCCCGCCGGCCGACGGCTACGGGGCGACGGCGCAGGGATCCATTCCCGCGAACTCGACGCTCGTGTTCGTCGTCGACATCCTCGGCACGGTCCCGGCGGCCGCCGCCGCGCAGTAGCGGGACGCCGCCTCCCTGGTACCGGGCCCGTCGTGATCGATTCGCGGCGGGCCCGGTCCGCATAGGCTGAACCCATGCGTCGCGTCATCGTCCTCGGATCCACCGGCTCCATCGGCACTCAGGCTCTGGACGTGATCCGGTCCCATCCGGATCGCTTCGAGCTGGTCGGGCTCGCCGCAGGCTCGCAGACGGACGCTCTCGCGTCGCAGGCCGAGGAGTTCGGTGTCGACGACACCGCGCTCGGTGCGGCCGAGGCCGAGCAGCTGGTCCGTGACGTCGAGGCCGATGTCGTGCTGAACGCGATCACCGGATCCATCGGGCTCGGCAGCACGCTCGCCGCGCTGAAGGCCGGCCGATCGCTGGCACTGGCGAACAAGGAGTCTCTGATCGTCGGCGGGGCGCTGGTCACCGCTCTCGCCGAGCCGGGTCAGATCGTCCCCGTCGATTCGGAGCACTCGGCCCTCGCGCAGGCGCTGCGCGCCGGCACGAAGCAGGAGGTGCGCCGACTCGTCGTGACAGCGTCGGGCGGACCGTTCCGCGGGCGCACGCGCGAGCAGATGAACGCGGTCACGCCGGCCGAGGCGCTCGCTCACCCGACCTGGGACATGGGGCGGATGGTCACGACGAACTCGGCGACGCTGGTGAACAAGGGCCTCGAGGTGATCGAGGCGCACCTGCTCTTCGGCGTGGACTACGAGCGGATCGACGTCGTCGTGCACCCGCAGTCGATCGTGCACTCGATGGTCGAGTTCATCGACGGCTCCACGATCGCGCAGGCCTCTCCGCCGGACATGCGGCTGCCGATCTCGCTGGGGCTGGACTGGCCGAACCGGGTCGGCGGCGTCGGGCGCCCGCTGGACTGGACGAAGGCCGCGAGCTGGACGTTCGAGCCGCTGGACAATGCCGCGTTCCCTTCGGTCGCGCTGGCGAAGAAGGTCGGCAGGGCGGGCCGGACGTACCCCGCCGTCTACAACGCGGCGAACGAGCAGGCCGTCGACGCGTTCCACGAGGGGCGGATCCCGTTCCTCAGCATCGTCGACACGATCGAGCGCGTGGTCGACGCGCACGATCCGCCGGAGTCGCTCACGGTCGAGACGCTGGCCGCGGCCGAGGCGTGGGCGAGGGCGACCGCCGACAAGGCGATCGCGAAGCTCTCCTGAGCTTTTCGGTCCCTGAGCCTGTCGAAGGGCACGGCGCTTTCCTAGCCCGGCACCGGTAGCGTGGCGGGGTGGAGATCCTGTTATACGTCGGCGGCCTGCTGTTCGTGCTGGTCGGGCTCGGCGTATCGATCGCCCTGCATGAGCTCGGCCATCTGGTGCCCGCCAAGCTGTTCGGCGTGCATGTCGGTCAGTACATGATCGGCTTCGGGCCGCGGCTGTTCTCCAGGAAGTTCGGCGAGACCGAGTACGGTGTGAAGGCGCTGCCGATCGGCGGTTTCATCTCGATGTCGGGCATGTACCCGCCGTCGCCCGAGGGCGCCGATGGCGAGCACACCGCGTCTCGCGGCGCGTTCCGGACGCTGATCCAGGATGCCCGCGCCGCGAACGACGAGACCATCGATCCCGGCCGTGCGAGCCGGGTGTTCTACCTGCTCCCGGTATGGAAGCGGATCATCGTCATGTTCGGCGGCCCGTTCATGAACCTGGTGCTCGCCGTGGTGATCTTCACGGTTCTGCTCAGCGGGATCGGGGTCCAGCAGGGCACGACGACGATCGCCTCGGTGTCGCAGTGCGTGCTGCCGGCGGGGTCCACCCAGACCGCCTGTGCCGCGTCCGACCCGATCGCCCCGGCCGCCCAGGCGGGAGTGAAGCCGGGAGACCGGATCGTGTCCGTCGACGGGACGGCCGTGTCGACGTTCGCCGCGGCGAGCGCGATCATCCAGGCCTCCCCGGGCAGGACCATCCCGCTCGTCGTGGAACGGAGCGGCGCGCGGGTGACGCTGCAGCTGACGCCGGTGGCCGCGCAGCGGCAGGCGGTGGACGGCAACGGCAGGGCCGTCGTGGATGACAAGGGTCACGCCGTGATGCACACGGTCGGTTATGCCGGCGTCGGCGCGCAAGTCGCCTACGTGCAGCAGCCGATCGGCGCCGGTGTCGAACAGGCCGTCACCAACTCGGGCGCGGTGGTCTCCCTGATCGCGAACCTGCCGGTGCGCCTGTGGGACGTCGGGGTCTCGCTCGTCACGGGCACCCCGCGCGATCCGAACGGTCCGCTCAGCGTCGTGGGCGTGGGTCGGATCGCCGGTGAGGTGGCAGCGGCGGATGCTCCGCTGCTGAACCGCGTCGCCGTGCTGCTGAGCCTGCTGGGATCGCTGAACATCGCACTGTTCGTGTTCAACCTGATCCCGCTGCTGCCGCTGGACGGCGGCCACATCGTGGTCGCGCTCTGGGAGGGCCTGAAACGGGCCTGGGCGAAGCTGTTCCGGCGCCCGCCGCCGAAGCCGGTCGACGCCACGAGGCTCGTCCCGCTCACGATCGTCGTGGCCGGGATCCTGATCGCCATGGGGGCGCTGCTGCTCGTCGCCGACCTGTTCAACCCGGT
This sequence comes from Microbacterium panaciterrae, assembly GCF_039541635.1. Classification (NCBI taxonomy): domain Bacteria; kingdom Bacillati; phylum Actinomycetota; class Actinomycetes; order Micrococcales; family Microbacteriaceae; genus Microbacterium; species Microbacterium panaciterrae. Next base: position 22,001 of record NZ_BAABGP010000013.1, on the reverse strand, counting down.
GAAGCTGCCGACGTAGATCGGTGAAGCTGCCGACGTAGATCGGGCCCGCTCCGGGGTCGGGATCTCGGGCGCGCGGTCCCGGCGCGCTTCGCGCGCCCCGCCAGTCCCGATGCCTGCGCGCCCGAGATCCCGACCCCTGCGCTCTCGTTGCGCTTTCTGCTCAGCTCAGCGCGTGAGTGACCAGACGCTCGAGCGTCGTCATGCCGTCGCGCGACAGGATCGACTCCAGGTGGCCCTGCACCGAGGCGAAGGAGGGGCCGCGCAGCGCGTACACGTCGCCGGTCACACGATCCGCGGACACCTCGGCCGGCCCTGCCGTCGTCGTGCCGGGGCTGACCCGTGCGGTGAAGGTGTTGTAGAAGCCGATCGACGCGACCTCGCCGAACACCGGCACCGACTTCTGCAGCCCCTGGTGGGGACTGGCCAGGGGAGCGAGCTCGATGCCAAGACTGTCCGCGAGGATCTGGTGGCTCAGGCACACCGCGAGCAGCGGTCGCGCCGCGTCGCGGCGGCGGGTCACGAGCTCGCGCATCCGGGCGATCCGTGCCGAGGATCTGTCGCGCGGGTCTCCGGGGCCGGGGCCCGCGACGAGCAGATCGGCCGCGTCGACGTCGGCGTCGGACGCCGCGGCCCAGGGCACGATCCGGACCTCGAGTCCGAGGTGCCGCAGCTGGTGGGCGAGCATCGTGGTGAAGCGATCCTCCGCATCGACGACGATCGCGGTGCGCCCGGCGAACGGCGCGACGACCGCGGACTCGGATCCGCCGTCCTGCGGGTTGATCCAGAACTCGGCCAGGCGCGCATTACGCGAGGCGAGCAGCTCCTGGATCTGCGGATCGTCGGCCGGGGTCGTTCCCGCACCCGGCGCATCCGGATCCTCCCGGGCCTCGGCGACCGCGTCGCGCGCGACGGCGCCGATCGCGCCCAGTACGCCCGCGGCCTTGCCGTGAGTCTCGCCGACCTCGCCGGCCGGATCCGAGTGACGCACCAGCGTCGCCCCGACCGGCACGCTGAGTTCGCCGTCCTTCAGATAGACCGTGCGGATGAGGATCGGCGCGTCCAGATCATGACCGCCGTCCTCGTTCGGGGTGAACAGCGCCGCCACTCCGGAGTAGTACCCGCGGGGCTTGCGCTCGTGCCGGCGGATGACGGTGCAGGCGTTCTGCATCGGGGATCCGGTCACGGTCGGGGCGAACATCGTCTCGCGCAGGATCTCGCGCGGATCCAGCCGGCTCTTGCCGCGCAGCATGTACTCGGTGTGCGTCAGGCGTGACATCTGCTTGAGGTGCGGGCCGGTGATCCGTCCGCCGTCCGAGCAGACGGCGCTCATCATCTTGAGCTCCTCGTCGACGACCATGAACAGCTCCTCGGTCTCCTTCGTCGAGGAGAGGAACTCACTGAGGGCTGCGGCGGTCGAGCCGCCGGACGGGTGACGGAACGTGCCCGAGATCGGGTTCATGGTGACCACGCCGCCCTGCGCGACGACGTGCGCCTCCGGGCTCGCCCCCACCGCGATGACGCCGGGAGTGACCACGGCGAAGGTCCAGTACGCGCCGCGCTCGTGCTCGAGCAGGGCGCGGAACCAGGTCAGCGCCGCGATCCGCTCGGCGTTCTCGCCCGTCGTGTCGATCGTGGCGGTGTAGTCGCGGCGGATCACGAAATTCGCGCCCTCGCCGCGACCGATCTCGTCGGCGATCACCCGCTCGACGATGCCGGCGTACTCGTCATCGCTGAGGTCGAATCCGCCGTCGTGCAGGGCGACAGTGTCGGAGGGGAGCGCCGCGCGCACCTCGTCCGCGGGAAGGTGCAGGTGCTCGGCGACCAGCAGGCAGCGCAGCGGGGCGCCGTCGTCCTGCGCCTCGAACCCGCGCTCGCGCACCTGGCGGTAGGGGACCATCGCGAAGACCTCGCGGCGATCGGACGCGGATCCGAGCGGGATGTCGGCGAGGTTCTCGACGTCGACCAGCTCACCGGTGAGCAGCTCCACGCTCTCGGATCCCTCCCGGGCGAGCAGCACGAAGGAGGTCTCGGCCGCGAGCGCGCGGATCCGGTCGGCAACAGTCATCTCGGTCTCCTGAAGGGGGATCCGGCGCGGCAGAAACGACAAGACCGCCCCGGAGGGGGCGGTCTGGATCGTGGAACGCGAACTCACCGCCTAGGAGGCGGGCCACCAGGTGGTGTTCACGGACATGCGCCGAAACTATCACACGGATCCCGTCCAGCCGCGCGCGGGTAACCTGTATGACGTGCCAGCTGTCAACCTGGGGATGCCCCGGATTCCCGATGTCCTCGCCCCGCGTCGCAAGAGCCGCCAGATCAAGGTCGGCAAGGTGCTCGTCGGCGGCAACGCGCCCGTCAGCGTGCAGTCCATGACGACCACGAAGACCACCGACATCAACGGGACGCTGCAGCAGATCGCCGAGCTCACGGCCTCCGGCTGCGAGATCGTGCGCGTCGCCGTGCCGTCGCAGGATGACGCCGACGTGCTGCACATCATCGCGAAGAAGAGCCAGATCCCGGTCATCGCCGACATCCACTTCCAGCCCAAGTACGTCTTCCAGGCGATCGACGCGGGCTGCGCCGCCGTGCGCGTGAACCCCGGCAACATCCGCAAGTTCGACGACCAGGTCGGCGCGATCGCCGCGGCGGCGACGGCCGCAGGGGTGTCCCTGCGGATCGGCGTGAATGCCGGATCGCTGGATCCTCGCCTGCTCGAGAAGTACGGCAAGGCCACCCCTGAAGCCCTCGCGGAGAGCGCGCGCTGGGAGGCGTCGCTGTTCGAGGAGCACGACTTCCACGACTTCAAGATCTCGGTCAAGCACAACGACCCGGTCGTGATGGTGAAGGCCTATCGGCTGCTCGCGCAGATGGGCGATTGGCCGTTGCATCTCGGCGTGACCGAGGCGGGCCCGGCGTTCCAGGGCACGATCAAGTCGGCGACCGCGTTCGGGATCCTGCTCGGCGAGGGGATCGGCGACACGATTCGCGTCTCGCTCTCGGCGCCTCCCGCTGAGGAGGTCAAGGTCGGCCACCAGATCCTGCAGTCGCTGAACCTGCGCGAGCGCAAGCTCGAAATCGTGTCGTGCCCGTCGTGCGGGCGTGCCCAGGTCGACGTCTACACTCTCGCGGAGAACGTCACCGAGGGTCTCAAGGACATGACCGTGCCGCTGCGGGTGGCCGTCATGGGCTGCGTCGTGAACGGTCCTGGTGAGGCGCGCGAAGCCGACCTGGGAGTGGCCAGTGGCAACGGCAAGGGGCAGATCTTCGTCAAGGGCGAGGTCATCAAGACCGTGCCCGAGGAGGACATCGTCGCCACCCTCATCGAGGAGGCGAACCGGCTCGCCGCCGAGATGGGCCCGGAGGCCCCGCTCGGCACCGCGCAGGTCGTCACGAGCTGAGCGGCCGTGCAGAACAGCACCGTCGTCACCTTCCCCTCGGGATCCCTCAGTGAGCACGCGCTCGTCGTCGGCGTGCAGCCGGCGGGTGAGGGTGCTGTCGTCGTCCTCGACCGGACCCCGTTCCACCCGGTCGACCACACCTGGCCGGATCAGCCGGGCGACAGCGGCGTGCTGCGGGCCGGGGATGTCGAGTTCGTCGTGACCGAGGCCGTGATGGCGGCGGCGAGCGACGAGGGTGAGATCGCGGCCGGGGCGGAGATCCCGGTCAAGCGCGGGGCCGAGGGCTGGACCTGGCTCGTCGGTCACCGGGTCGAGGATGCGCCGGTCGTGCTGCCCGTTGGCACCCGCGTCGAGGCCGTCGTCGACGCCGAGCGCCGGGCTGGGCTCAGCCGCGGTCACACGGCCTGCCATCTCGCCTCGCTCGCGCTGGATCTCGCGATCGCCGACCTGTGGCGCAAGGATCCCGGATCCGACGCGCTGGGATCCCCGGACTTCGAGAGCCGGGCGAACCAGACCAGCTTCATCCACTCCGACGGTGCGGTCGACGAGTATCGGCTCGGCAAGAGCCTGCGCAAGGCCGGCTTCGACACCGAGGGCTTCGCCGCGACTCTGGCCGAACGGGAGGCGCACATCAACGCGCAACTCGCCGCGTGGGTGGCATCGGCCGCGCCGAGCCGGATCGATGTCGACGGCGACACCATCGTGGACCGCCGACGGTGGGTGTGCGCGCTGCCCGAGGGCACCGCGTCCATCCTGTGCGGCGGCACGCATGTGTCATCGCTTGCGGAGTTCACATCGATCCGCGTCTCGCTGGATCTTTCGGATCCGCAGCTGCTCGTGATGCGGACGGGAGCCGTTCCCGCCTGAGCGGTCGCAGTCTCGGCCTGAGCGAAGGCCGGATCGGCGCGATGGCGAAGCCATGTCCGTCGCGGCGAGTCTGGGGCGAAGCGGGCTCACGCCGCTCGCCGGAATCTCTTCGGCGGCGGGTCGACCCCGGCCCAGGCGTATGCCAGGGCGAGCTTCGTCGTGAGGACCCAAGACTCTCCACTCCGGTGATGCAAGACGAAGTCGTCCTTATTGTGCCGCGTGATGCGCCAGCCCCCGTGGTGGAGCTGCATGTGATGAAATCTGCACAGCAGGATGCCGCGATCGATGTCGGTGCCACCTCGGTCCCTGTGCCACTCGTCGATGTGATGCGCCTCGCCGTAGGAGGCGGGTCGGTCACATCCGCGCCACCGGCACCCGCCGTCACGGATCGCGAGCGCGAGACGCTGCTTGGGCGTGAAGAGGCGGTGCTCCCGCCCGACATCCAGCGGGTTTCCTCGGGCATCGACGGTGACGGCGACCGCGCCGCTGTCGCAGCGGTGCTGATCGGCGACGGATGACGGGAAGGTGACGAGGCCGTCTTCGGAGTGCGCGACCGCCGACGAGGTGCCGTGGGCGTCGACCACCTGGACCAGGCGGACGCCGGCCTGGCGCGTGCCGAACACGGTGGCCGCGTCGGCGAGAGCGCCGGCGCGGAGCAGATCCATGATGAGGTCGTAGCCGAGCTGGTCGTTCGTGCGCGTGTCCTCCGTCAACTCCTTCGCGCGCGCCTTCTCCTCGGCATCCACGAAGCGAGGGCCTCCTGTGCGGGGCCGGAGGGCGTTCGCGATGATCGTGGCGGCCCACGCATAGCCCTCATCGTCGAAGTCGATCGCGCCCCGCCGGTGCCCGTCTGCCGTGGTCCAGATCCGGAAGGAGCGTCGCGCGTACCGCTCCTGGAAGCGTCTGGTGGCACCGTCGGGGTCGAGCCGATCGCGGATCGCCCGGGCGGCGGCGCCGAGCATCTCAGGGGTGTCGTGCGCCGCCGCAGCGACGAGCTGGTCGGCGGCGAGCGCCCAGAACTCGCGCAGGAGGGCTTCGTGTTCCGCGCGCTCCCGCTCGCCGGCCGCCGCGTCTGATGCGGGTGGATCCGAGAGCCCCTGTCGGATCGCGTCGTGCTGCGCCGGGGTGAGCGCGCCGCCGAGCAATGCGCGATCGAGCGCGGCGTGCCACGGCTCGAAGGGCGGGAGGGCGTCGTCGTCACTTGCGTCGTCGTGGTCCGGGCGTGCGTCGTCCGTGCCCGTCGGGCCGTCGTCCGGACCCGACGGTTCGCCGTTCTGTTCGTCGCGGGGCGCGTCGGCGAACAGGGACTCTCCGACGCGCACCTGCCGAGCAGCCTCGGCTTTCGTGCATCCGGTGATCTCCTGAAGCAGCGCCGCCGCGTTGCGATGACCCCGAGACTGTGCCAGGCCGCTCTGACCGGCGCTGCGCGTGGAGCGGGTCGCGGCGACCCCGGACGCGACGACGCGGATCCGCTCCATGCTGCGCACCACTGCGGAGCACGCGCGCAGGGCGCTGACGACCTCGTCGTCCGTCAGCGCGCCGACGGTCGCGCGCAGTTCGGCGGGATCGAGCGCGTCACCAACCATCGCACGCAGGTTCTGCACCTGCGCGTCGATCTCGGTGAAAAGTTCCATGCTTCATTCTCTCAGGCACCTCCGACATTCGCAGAGAAAGTCGAGATGTGTGGAGAACTCTCCGAATAGGAGGGCGTCGGGTCGCCTGTCACGGGGTCCTCTCTGCGTCACGCGACGGCGAAGACCACCTCGCCCTTCGCGACATCCACACCGGTCAGGGTGACCCGGATCGTGGATCCTGCCGCTGCGGAATCCGGCAGGGTCATCGGGGCTGTCACCGGGGGATCGGCGATCTGCACGGATCCGTGCCCGCCGTTGCGTCGGATGACGACGGCGTCGAACGTCTCGCCCACGCGCGGAGCGAGCAGCGCGGCCTCGACGAGATTCACGGTCCTCGAGTTCAGCGTGGAGGAACGCTGCGCGGATGCGCGCATGAGATCCGGCACCTGCGACAGGCTCTCGCGCACCCAGGCCGGGATGTCGTCACCCTGGCTCACGGCGAGCGAGATGGCGAGGGACCAGCGATCCACGAGTCGTCGCAGTGGAGCGGTGGCATGCGCATAGGGTGCGGCGATCGCGGCCTGCGTGGTCTCGGCGGGCAGCTGGCCGTCGAACGCGACGTAGCCCGCGCCGCGGAACAGTGCGGAGGCGGCCTCCAGGATCGGCAGCGTGCGCGGATCCGTGCGATCCAGCGCGCGCAGGTACTCGCCGTAGCGGCCGGTCGTCCAGGGTACGCCGAGCGCCTCGGTCTGCCGCCGGAACGTGTCGAACGTCGCCTCGTCGGGCTGCGGCATGATCCGCAGGATCCCGACCTTCGCCTGCAGCATCAGCTGCGCGGCGGCCATGCCGGTCATGAGCGAGAGCTGCGCGTTCCAGTCCTCGACGGGCAGGGGGCTGCGGCGCTCGATCGCGTACGTGCCGTCGTCGTGCCGCACGACCTCCTCGTCCGGCAGGTTCAGGCTGGCGCCTCCGCGCTGGGCCTCCTGCTCCACGCGGAGTCGTCCGAACTCCGGGAGCAGCGTGGCGGGGGAGTCGCGACCCGCGTCGAGATCCGCCTGCGTGGTGACGTAGTCGAGCTTCGCGCGGGACCGGATCAGCGCGCGCTCCAGACGGGTGCCGGTGACGGATCCGGCCGCGTCGAGCGCGAACGTCCACACCAGCGCGGGGCGATCCTGATCCGGGAGCAGGGAGGCGTGATCCTCGCTCAGGATCCGCGGGTGCAGCGGGATCGTGCCGTCCGCCGCATACAGCGTCTCCCCGCGGGCGCGCGCGGCAGCGTCGAGGGCGCCACCCGCCGCGACGAACGAGGGGACGTCCGCGATCGCGTAGCGCACGGTGTATCCGGATCCGCTCCGCTCCAGCTGGAACGCCTGATCCAGATCCATGGACCCGGCAGGATCCAGCGTCGCGAACGCCACGTCGCGGAGGTCGAGATCCGGTGCCGGGGGCGCCGCGGAAGCCGCTTCCGCGAGCACTTCGGCGGAGAACTCCGTGGGCGCGTCGAGTTCGGTGCGCAGCGCGGCGAGCGCGGTGGCGAGGTCGCTCTGCGCGGCGGATGGGGCGACGTGCGATCGACGTTGAGGCATGGGGTCAGCCTAAGCCGCCCTCGTCTTGCCGGCCGGGCATTAGCGTGGTGTCATGACCAGCTCCGCAGACAAGGCCCGTTCCCTCGCCGCGCTGTACGCGGCCTCAGAGATCCTCCGCGTCGTCAACGTGTGGGACGTCGTCTCCGCGCAGGCGATCGCCGCTCTCCCCGAGACCACGGCCATCGCCACGGCCGGGCACCCCATCGCCGCATCCTTCGGCTATGCCGACGGCGCGATCCCGCGTGAGCTCATGCTCGACATGGTGGGCCGGATCGCGGCGGCCGTCGAGCTTCCCGTCACCGCCGACCTCGACGACGGCTACGGCGACCCGGGGGAGACCGTGCGCCTCGCGATCGGCGCCGGCGTGGTCGGCGCGAATGTCGAAGACCGGCTGCGCCCGCTCGCCGAGGCCGCCGCGAACGTCGAGGCGATGATCCGCGCGGGCGAGGCGGAGGGCGTGCCGTTCGTGCTGAACGCCCGCACCGACGCCTTCGTCCGCGGCGGCGGCCGTCCGGCCGCCGAATCGCTCGCGGATGCGATCGCCCGGGGCACCGCGTTCCTCGACGCCGGAGCGACCTGCGTGTTCGTACCGGGGATCCTCGACGCCGACACCACCCGCGCGCTCGTCGACGGGATCGGCCATGGCAAGGTGAGCGTGATCGGCCTGCCCGGCGCACTCACCTCGACCGAGTATGAGGCGCTCGGCATCGCGCGCATCTCGTACGGGCCGTTGCCCCAGCGCGTCGCGCTCACCGCGCTGCAGGACAACGCGGCCGAGATCTACGCCGGCGGCATCATCCCGGCCGGCACCCGCGCCCTGAACTGATCCCTGCCCAAAGAGCCCGGCCGCGTGTCACCCGCACGGGGCCGGGCTTTTCGCGTCACTAGACTTGAGACGTGGTGACTCGTCTCTCGAACTTCTTCCTCCGCACGCTTCGCGAAGACCCTGCCGATGCAGAGGTCACCAGCCACCGGCTGCTGGTCCGCGCCGGCTACATCCGGCGCGCCGCCCCAGGAATCTTCACCTGGCTGCCGCTGGGCCTGAAGGTCAAGGCGCGCATCGAGAAGATCATCCGCGACGAGATGGCGAACGCCGGAGCGCAAGAGGTCCATTTCCCCGCGCTGCTGCCGCGCGACCCCTACGAGCAGTCCGGGCGCTGGGAGTCCTACGGCGACGGGATCTTCCGCCTGCAGGACCGCAAGGGCGCCGACTACCTCCTCGCGCCCACGCACGAGGAGATGTTCACCCTCCTCGTGAAGGACCTGTACTCCTCGTACAAGGACCTCCCGCTCACGATCTATCAGATCCAGGACAAGTACCGCGACGAGGCACGCCCCCGCGCCGGTCTCCTGCGCGGCCGCGAGTTCACGATGAAGGACGCGTACTCCTTCGACGCCTCCGACGCCGGCCTCGAGGTCAGCTACCAGGCGCAGCGGGACGCCTACGAGCGCATCTTCCAGCACCTCGGCCTCGAGTACGTCATCGTGAACGCGGACAACGGCCTCATGGGCGGTGCGCGCAGCGAGGAGTTCCTGCACCCGACCCCCGTCGGCGAGGACACCTTCGTCCGTTCCGCCGGCGGATATGCCGCCAACGTGGAGGCGTTCTCCACGGCCGCACCCGAGCCCGTCGCCTATGACGCAGCCGGGTCCCCTGTCATCTTCGACTCCCCGAACACGCCCACGATCGAGACGCTCGTCGCGCACGCGAACGCGCATCTCGACGGCGAATTCACGGCCGCCGACACCCTGAAGAACGTGGTGCTCGCGCTGACCCACCTCGACGGGACCCGCGAGCTCGTCGTCGTCGGCCTTCCCGGCGACCGCGAGGTCGACGAGAAGCGCGCCGAGGTGGCCTTCGCTCCGGCCGAGGTCGAGCCGGCGACGGCCGACGACTTCGAGAACAATCCGCTGCTCGTCAAGGGCTACATCGGCCCGTGGTCCCCGACCGGAGCCGTCCTCGGCGAGGAATCGGCCACTGGGATCCGCTATCTCCTCGACCCGCGCGTCGTCGAGGGAACGAGCTGGATCACCGGCGCGAACCTCGACCAGAAGCACGCGCACTCGGTCGTCGCCGGCCGCGACTTCTCGGCCGACGGCGTCGTCGAGATCGCGAACGTCCGCGAGGGCGATCCCGCGCCGGACGGCTCCGGCCCGGTGCACCTCGCCCGCGGCATGGAGATCGGCCACGTGTTCCAGCTCGGCCGGTTCTTCGCCGAGACCCTCGGCCTCAAGGTGCTCAACGAGAACGGGAAGCTGGTCACCGTCACGATGGGCTCCTACGGGATCGGCGTGACCCGCATCCTCGCGATCATCGCCGAGCTCAACAACGACGAGAAGGGTCTCATCTGGCCGGCCTCCGTCGCGCCGTTCGACGTGCACGTGGTGGCCGCAGGCCGCGACCAGGTCGTGTTCGACGTCGCCGCCGACGTCTCAGCCCAGCTTGAGGCGGGCGGTCTGGATGTGCTCTATGACGACCGCCCGAAGGTCTCGCCCGGCGTGAAGTTCGGTGATGCAGAGCTGGTCGGCGTGCCGCGTGTCCTCGTCGTCGGCCGTGGCGCTGCCGAGGGGCAGGTCGAGCTGTGGGACCGCCGCACCGGCGAGCGCGACACGGTCTCGATCGCGGACGCGCTGCACGCCCTGACGAGGCGCTGATCGCTGCCGAGAAGGCCCCGAGCGGATCCCGGAAGGATCGGTTCGGGGCCTTCTCGCGTCGTGCCGCGGACAACATTCATGTCTGTTGTCATTGACATGGTTCGGCAATTGATGTAAACCGTAATCAACATGAAAATGCCGCGCGAATACGACATGACGACCCGGGCGGCGCAGGCGGCGTCGAGCCGGCTGCGGATCCTCGATGCCACCATCGAGCTGACCGGTGAGCGTCCGCTGAGCGCCGTCACGCTTCCGATCGTCGCGGAGCGGGCGGGCGTGACCGTGCAGACCGTGCTGCGCAAGTTCGGCAGTCGGGAAGGACTGTTCGAGGCGGCTGCCGTACACGGCCGCACTGTCGTGCTGGCCGAGCGGGCGATCCACCCGGAGGATGTGGACGCCTCGGTGGACGCCCTCCTCGCGCACTACGAGCGCACGAGCGCGAGCACGCTGGTCCTGCTCGGGCAGGAGACGTGGGAACCGCTGATCGCCGAGATCGTGGACGCAGGGAAGGCTCTGCATCGCACCTGGGTCGAGGAGGTGTTCGCTCAGGCGCTGGCCGCGCTGCCGTCATCGGCGCGCGCCGAGGCGGTCGACCTGCTGGTCGTCGCCACCGATCTGTACACCTACAAGCTGCTGCGCATCGACCGCGGGCTCAGCCTCGACGAGACACGGGAGCGGATGCAGCGCCTGATCGGCGCTGTCAGGAAAGTTCTGTGAGGAGGATGCCATGGCTCGGTTCGCATTCATCACGGTCCAGGGCGGGGGCAACCTTCCGCCCCAGATAGCAGTGGGACGGGCTCTCGCCGCACGGGGCCACGAGCTCCATCTCCTCGGAGATCCGCGCACCGCGGCCGCCGCGGCGGAGATGGGGGCCTCGTTCACCGCGATCGACGAGCTCTCGTTCTGGGATCCGACCCGGCCCCGCTCCGTGGCCGCGGCGATCGGCGAGGCGGTGCGCCTGGCGACCGACGACGCCGCGCGGGAGCGGATCCGCACGGAGCTGATCCGGCTCCGACCCGACGTCGCGATCACAGACCCGCTCGTCGCGGTCGGCACCACCGCGGCGCTCGCGGCCGGCGTGCCCACCGCCGTGCTCTCGCACACCTTCCCGACCTACTGGACGGGCGTGCTCGCACACGGGCCCGTCGGCATTCTCGCGGCGCTGCGCGGCACACGGCTGGGTCGGGTCTACGGCGCGGCCGATCTGCGGATCGTGACGGGAGATCGCGCACTGGATCCGGCGCCCGCCACGTCGGACTGGATCTGGACCGGCAGCTGCGAGACGGGTGTGCCCGCGCAGAGGCAGGATCCGCCGCGCGTTCTGGTCAGCCTGTCCACGACCTCGCTGCCCGGCCAGCCCGAGGTGTATCGGCGCGTGATCGACGCGCTCGGCACCCTGCCCGTCGAAGCGGTCGTGACCACGGGTGGTCAGGCGCTCCCGGGCGACCTGATCGTGCCGCCCAACGTCCAGGTGCACCAACGGCTTCCGCATGAGCAGCTGCTCCCTCACCTGTCTCTCGTCATCGGACACGGCGGGTACAGCACGACCCTGCGCGCGCTCGTTCACGGGGTCCCGCTGCTGATACTGCCGGGGCACCCGATGCTCGACCAGCCCATGGTCGGCAAGGCCGTCGTCGACGCCGGGGCGGGCCTCTCGATGAAGCACACGGCGTCGCCGGAGTCGATCCGCCGGGCGGTCCTGCGTCTGCTGGGCGAGCCCGGCTTCACGACCGCGGCCCAGCGCATCGGCCTGCGGTTGCGCGGGATCGACGGGGCCGGCGCCGCCGCGGACGCGCTGCAGGCACTGGTCGCCGCTCCCGGACATGTGCGATCGTGATCCGACATCGGCGCGAAGCCGGAGAGGAGCATCACGCATGAGCGACTACGAGGTCACCGAGATCGGCGGGCCGGACGAATGGCGTGGGCATCATGGCGGATTCGACGAGGCGCGCTCGCGCGACGGTCGCCGCGTGGTCGATCACGAGCTGACGATGCAGTACATCGGCATGACGGCGAATGCGCTCGAACCGGGGGAGGAGGCCGGCTACTGGCACACGCACTCCCGGATCGAGGAGCTCTACGTGTTCCTCGGCGGACGCGGACAGATGGGCGTCGGCGACGACCTGGTCGAGGTCGGGCCCGGCACCGTGGTGCGGGTCGGGCAGGACATGGTGCGCACCTGGCGGGCGCGGCCCGACAGCCCGGGACAGCTGCGCTGGCTGTGCATCCGTGCCGGCGGAGAGGAGCTGCCGCACCTGCCCGACGACAGCGCCCGCGTGCCGGGGCGACCGATGCCCTGGGACTGAGGCGACCGCCTGGGTCGGCGATCCGTGTGGCGGCACCCGTCGTTCACGGGCGCGTGACACGCTGGAGACATGATCGACGAACTGCTGCCCCCAGCCCTGCGTACCGAGATCAACGCCGTGCTCGACGATGCCGGTGTGCACACGGACCGCCGCCTGATCATGAGGATGCTGCAGACGGCGGTGCTGCTCGGCGAGGATCACACCAGCCGGCTCGATCTGAAGATCGCCTCGGCGGCGCTGAGCGAGATGCGCGACGCGTTCCGCCTGTTCGCACCGTTCCACGGGGTGCCCAAGGTGACGGTGTTCGGATCCGCCCGGACCGCGCAGAACGATCCGCTGTACCGGCAGGCGCGCGATGTCGCGGCCGCCCTCGCCGCGGACGGCTGGATGGTGGTCACCGGCGCAGGTCCGGGGATCATGCAGGCCGCCGCGGAGGGCGCGGGTCCTGAGCGGTCGCTCGGCGTCTCGATCCGGCTGCCGTTCGAGGAGCAGGCGAACGAGGTCGTGAACGAGCAGGACCACGTCGTCGCGATGAAGTACTTCTTCACCCGCAAGCTCATGCTGATGAAGGAGTCCCGCGGATTCATCTGCCTGCCCGGGGGATTCGGCACGCTGGATGAGATGTTCGAGCTGCTCACGCTGCAGCAGACCGGCAAGGCCGAGCCGATGCCGATCGTGCTGCTGGACGAGCCCGGTGGCACGTTCTGGCGGGGGCTCGAGCGCTTCGTGCAAGAGGATCTCGCGCCCACGGGGGTCATCTCGCCGGGCGACTTCGATCGGGTGGTCATCACGGATTCGGTCGCCGACGCGACGGCCGAGATCACCGGATTCTGGCGCAACTACGATTCGCTGCGCTGGGTGGGCGACGTGCTCGTGCTCCGCTTGCGCGCGGAACCCACGCATGCGGAGATCAACGAGCTCAACAACGAGTTCGGTGCTCTGCTCGCGTCAGGGCGGATCGAGCGCTCCGCGCCGCTTCCGGCCGAACTCGCGGACAAGGACGCGCTGGACCTGCCGCGGCTCGCGCTGCATCTGGACCAGCGCACCGTCGGCGGGCTGTTCCGTCTGATCGGCGCGATCAACAAGCTCGGATCCGCTCCCCGGGGCTGACCTGACCGATCCGCCGCCCGCGGTTCACACCGGTGTGGAAGAGGCGCGGACACTGTCCGCGAAGGCGGCGAGGTCGACCTCGCGACCCAGGATCCGCTCCGCCGCGCGGACGCCGGAGGCGTAGGCGCCGCCGACGGTCGCGGGCTCGGATCCCCAGGTCGCCTCGCCGGCGAAATGCAGCACGCCGTCGATCGGATCCGCGAGCGCATCGTGGTCGTGGTGCGAGGATCCGGTCGCGATGTGCGAGTACGAGCCGACCGAGAACGGATCCTGACCCCAGCGCGTGATCCAGTGCGCGGACGGATCCGGCACGGCGGCGCCGTACATGCGGCGCAGGGCATGGACGACATCGGCCACCACGGCCGCGTCGTCGAGCTCCTGCACGTGCCTGCCGAAGGGGCCGGCAGCGAAGGTGAGCAGGGTCGGCAGACCGCTGATCATCGACACGTCGTACCACGAATGCCAGTGCTCCCCGGCCTCGCCGAGCGCGCGCAGCACGTAGCTGCTCTCGTCCCAGAACCGCGCGGGGAACTGCAGGAAGATCTTGTTGAAGACCCCCATGCCGAGGCGTGCGATGGGGCCGGCCGCGCTCTCGGGCAGGGCCGGCTCGAACCGGATCGCGTCGGACTTCAGCACGCCGAGCGGCACCGTGACCACCGCGGATGCGGCCTCGAAGACGTCGGCGCCGGTCTCGACGCGCACGCCGTCGGCCGAGCGGATCACGCGCCGCACGACCTGCCCGAGACGCACGTCGAGACCGTCCGCGATCCGGTGCGGGATCTCGTCGTAGCCCCGGGGGAACACCACCTCGTCCCCGTCGATCGCGTCCTCGTCCAGCCCGTGCGCGTCCAGGTCGCCGATCCACGCCCCGCACTGCTCCTCGACCCGGTGCCGGAAGAACTCCCGGATCTCGTCGATGCGCTCGGGATCGAGCGCGTCCTGCTCGCGCTCGAGAGCGTCCAGCGCGCGCTCGGTGACGTCGAGATAGGACTCGCCCGGGGCGGAATCCGCGATCGCCCGCTGCAGCGCGGCTTCGGCCGTCGCGACATCGGCCACCCAGTGCGCGGAGGCGGCAGGGGCCATCGGAGCGCCGTCCCCGTCGAAGTGCGACATGGCTCGGCCGCCCGCCTGGAAGCTGCCGACCGTGAACTCCCGCGTCGGGATGTCCAGCGCCTGCACGAGCTTCCACAGCTCGGAGCCGTCGATGCCGTGGATCCAGGACGCGCCGAGGTCGACGCTGAACCCGGCCGCGCGATCCGTGTGCATCCGCCCGCCGATCCTGTCCCGTGCCTCCAGGACGAGGACGCGGCGTCCGGCATCGGCCAGCAGCCGGGCCGCCGTGACGCCGGACATGCCCGCGCCGATCACGATCGTTTCGTACGTGGTCAACTCGGTCCTCCTCGAGCCCCGCGGCGGGGGCCTTCGATCGCGCGGGGGAGCCGGACCAGGGTATCGTTGTACGGATGTCGTGCGTGCACTCGGGCGCCGACGAGAGCTGAACAGGGAGGCCGTCATGGATATCGATCTCGGATTGCTGCGAACGATCGAGCGCGAGAAGGAGATCCCCTTCGACGAACTCATCGGGATCATCGAGCAGGCCGTCCTGACCGCCTACGCGAAGCACGACTCCGCCGACGGCGAGCTCACCGACGGCGCCCGCGTCGAACTCGACCGCAAGACGGGCCACGTCGCCGTGCTCGTCCCCGTCCGCGACGAAGAGGGCGCAGTGATCGGCGAGGAGGACTCCACTCCGGACGACTTCGGCCGCATCGCCGCCTTCGCGGCCAAGCAGGTCATCAGCCAGCGGCTGCGCGACATCGCCGACGAAGCCGTGCTCGGCGAGTTCCGCGGCAAGGAGGGCGACATCGTCGCCGGCGTCATCCAGCAGGGGCCCAACCCGCGCATGATCCACGTCGACCTCGGCTCCGTCGAGGCGATCCTCCCGCCTGAGGAGCAGGTCCCCGGCGAGGAGTACACGCACGGATCCCGGCTGCGTGTCTACGTGACGTCGGTCGCGAAGGGGCTCAAGGGGCCCCAGATCACCGTCTCGCGCACGCACCCCGGACTCGTGCGCAAGCTGTTCGCGCTCGAGGTGCCGGAGATCGCGGCGGGCCTCGTCGAGATCGTGGCGCTCGCCCGGGAGGCGGGGCACCGCACCAAGATCGCGGTGAGGGCGAACGACTCGTCGATCAACGCCAAGGGCGCCTGCATCGGCGAGATGGGACGGCGCGTCCGCGCCGTCACCGAGGAGCTCGCGGGGGAGAAGATCGACATCGTCGACTACCACGCGGATCTGGCGACGTTCGTCGCTCATGCGCTGTCGCCGGCCAAGGTCACCAGTGCCTTCGTCCTGGACGCGAACACCAAGGCCGTGCGCGCGCTGGTCCCGGACTACCAGCTGTCGCTCGCGATCGGCAAGGAGGGCCAGAACGCCCGCCTCGCCGCCAAGCTCACGGGCGCCAAGATCGACATCCAGCCGGACTCGATCCTGGACGCGTGACGGAGCCGCAGGAATTCCGCTGTCGTTCCGAGGTGTAAGATGGATGCAGTACGAACGTGTGTCGGATGCCGCGCTCGTGCATCTCGTGCCTCCCTGCTCAGGGTGGTGATCCGGAATGGTGAACTCGTCTTCGACGAGGCCGCCGTGCTGCCGGGGCGGGGTGCGTGGGTCCATCCGGCTCCGGAGTGCGTGGATACCGCTCTGCGGCGCCGCGCCTTCGCCCGTGCGCTCCGTGTGTCCACTGCCCTGGAGTTCCCGGAAGCAGAGAACATGCAGACCCTCGAGAAACGGCTGAACGGCTATGGAAACAAAGTGAACGGCTCGAAATGAGACCCGTCCGCGACTAGTGGTCTGCCCTGTCAGGGCGGACCGACCCTGACAGGAGAATTGTGGCTGGTAAACCACGCGTGCACGAGATCGCCGCCGAACTCGGCGTCGACAGCAAGTTCGCACTCGCGAAGCTCAAAGAGCTCGGCGAGTTCGTGAAGTCCCCCTCATCGACGATCGAGCCCCCGGTCGCGCGCAAGCTGCGTGCTGCCATCGAGGCCGAAAAGCCGGCCACGGCCGCACCCGTCAAGACGGCCACCGCCGCGGCGAAGCCCGCGTCGGCGTCCTCCGGTGCGCCCAAGCCCGGTCCCAAGGCGCCGACCCCTGGGCCCAAGCCCGGGCCGGCGAAGCCCGCCGAGGCTCCGGCTCCGGTCGAGGAGAAGGCCGCCGCTCCGGCCGCGTCCGCTCCGGCCGCGCCGACGGCCCCGGCCGCCGAGAAGTCGTCTCCGCCCCAGCCGGGTGGATCCGCGGCTCCTCGCCCCGGCGCCCCGCGTCCGGGCAACAACCCGTTCGCCTCGGCGCAGGGCATGGGCTCGCGTCCTGCCGGACCGCGTCCGGGCAACAACCCGTTCGCTTCGGCGCAGGGCATGGGCTCGCGGCCGACGCCGGGAAACATCCCGCGTCCGCAGGCTCCGCGCGCTGACTCGCCGCGCATCGGTGCTCCTCGTCCCGGTCAGGGCGGCGCCCGTCCGGGTCGTCCCGGTGCCGGTGGCGGTCGTCCCGGTGCTCCGTTCCAGCAGCGTCCCGGCGGTCCCGGTCGTCCCGGCGGTGCCGGTGCCGGTGCCGGTGGCGGCTTCCAGCGTCCCGGTGGCGCTCCGGCCGGCGGTTTCGCCGGTCGTCCCGGTGGGGGCGGCGGTCGTGGCCGCGGCCCCGGCGGCGGCACTGCCGGCGCCTTCGGCAAGGGCGCGGGCAAGAGCAAGCAGCGCAAGTCGCGGCGGGCGAAGCGCCAGGAATTCGAGATGCGGTCGGCGCCGATCGTCGGCGGCGTCAACGTCTCCAAGGGCAACGGCGAGATCATCCGCCTGCGCCGTGGCGCGTCGATCGCCGACTTCGCGGACAAGCTCGAGGCGCTGCGCGGCTACACCGTGCAGCCCGGCACGCTCGTCACGATCCTGTTCAACCTCGGCGAGATGGCCACGGCGACCGAGTCGCTGGACGAGGCCACCTTCGAGGTGCTCGGCGCCGAGCTGGGCTACAAGATCCAGATGGTCTCGCCCGAGGACGAGGACAAGGAGCTCCTCGAGGGCTTCGGTCTCGACCTCGAGGCCGAGTTGGAGGCGGAGAGCGAGGATGACCTCGAGATCCGTCCTCCGGTGGTGACCGTCATGGGTCACGTCGACCACGGTAAGACGCGACTGCTCGATGCGATCCGTCAGACCAACGTGATCGAGGGCGAGGCCGGTGGCATCACCCAGCACATCGGCGCCTACCAGGTGTGGACCGAGCACGACGGCATCGAGCGGGCGATCACCTTCATCGACACCCCGGGTCACGAGGCGTTCACCGCTATGCGTGCCCGTGGTGCGCAGGTGACCGACATCGCGATCCTCGTGGTCGCCGCCGACGACGGCATCATGCCCCAGACGGTGGAGGCGCTGAACCACGCCCAGGCGGCCGGTGTGCCGATCGTGGTCGCGGTGAACAAGGTCGACAAGCCCGAGGCCAACCCGGCCAAGGTCCGTCAGCAGCTCACCGAGTACGGTCTGGTCGCTGAGGAGTACGGCGGCGACGTCATCTTCGTCGACGTGTCGGCACGGGCGAACACCGGTATCCAGGACCTCCTGGACGCCGTGCTGCTCACCGCAGACGCGGGCCTGGACCTCACGGCGAACCCGAACAAGGCCGCGCGAGGCATCGCCATCGAGGCGAAGCTCGACAAGGGCCGCGGTTCGGTCGCGACGGTGCTGATCCAGTCCGGAACGCTCCGGGTCGGCGACGCGATCGTGGCGGGCACCGCCTACGGCCGCGTCCGCGCCATGGTGGACGAGAACGGTGACGCGGTCGCCGAGGCCTACCCCTCGCGCCCGGTCCAGGTGCAGGGTCTGAACTCCGTCCCGCGCGCCGGCGATGTCTTCATCGTGACCGACGAAGACCGCATGGCGCGTCAGATCGCGGAGAAGCGCGAGGCCGTCGAGCGCAACGCCCTGCTGGCCAAGGCCCGCAAGCGCATCTCGCTCGAGGACTTCACCCGTGCTCTGGAAGAGGGCAAGGTCGAGACGCTCAACCTCATCATCAAGGGCGACGTGTCCGGTGCCGTCGAGGCGCTGGAGGAGTCGCTGCTCAAGATCGAGGTCGACGGTTCGGTGCAGCTGCGCATCATCCACCGCGGTGTCGGCGCCGTCACCGAGTCGGATGTGAACCTGGCGACGATCGACAACGCGATCATCGTGGGCTTCAACGTCCGCCCCGACCCGAAGGCCCGTGAGGCTGCGGCGCGCGAGGGCGTGGATGTCCGGTTCTACTCGGTCATCTACAACGCGATCGACGAGATCGAGAACTCGCTCAAGGGCATGCTCAAGCCGGAGTTCGAAGAGATCCAGTCGGGTGTCGCCGAGATCCGCGAGGTGTTCCGCTCCTCCAAGTTCGGCAACATCGCCGGTGTCATCGTGCGGTCGGGAACGATCACGCGCAACGCCAAGGCGCGCGTCATCCGCGACGGCATCGTCATCGCCGATGGCCTGGCCATCGAGTCGCTGCGTCGGTTCAAGGATGACGTCACCGAGGTCCGCACGGACTTCGAGGCCGGTATCGGACTGGGCAAGTACAACGACATCCAGATCGGCGACGAGATCGAGACCACCGAGATGGTGGAGAAGCCGCGTTCCTGAGTGGGACCCGGCTACGCCGGATGGCGTTCCGTACCGAGTCAGTGGGGCCCCTTCCCCAATACTCGGTCCGGAACGCCATCCGGCTTCGCCCCTCCTCGGGGCGCTGAGAAGAAGAGATAGGTTTTGGTCATGGCCGGAGAACGACAGGCACGACTCGCGGATCGGATCCGCGTCATCCTCGCCGAGCGGCTGGAGAAGGGGCTGCGCGACCCGCGCCTCGGATTCGTGACGATCACGGACGTGCGCGTCACGGGGGACCTTCAGCACGCCAGCGCGTTCTACACGGTGCTCGGCACCGAGGAGGAGCGCGTGGCGTCGGGCGCCGCGCTCACTGCCGCCACCGGGCTGCTGCGCAAGGAGGTCGGGCGCCAGCTCAGCGTGCGCCTGGTGCCGACGCTCGAGTTCATCCCGGACGCGCTGCCGGAGAACGCGGATCACCTCAGCGAGCTGCTGCGTCAGGCGCGGGAGCGCGACGAGGAGGTCGCGAAGCTCGCGGCCACCGGAAGCTACGCCGGCGAGGCGGATCCGTACCGGGTCGAGGACGACGCACAAGAGGACTGAGCACAGAAACGCTCCCAGCTGTTTGATAGCATTCTCGGAATGTGCACGAGGACGCGCACAGGACGACGACGGCGGGGGGCTGCGTGGCGATGAATGGTGCGGTCTTCCGTGCGCGGCAGGATGACGCCTCCGAAGGGGCGCCCGCCGCACCGCACGTGCGCGCGGCAGTCGTCGCCGCCTGTGGCGCAGACCCGAGCGCGGTCGACGAGATGCTGTTCGCGCTGACGGCCGAGCAGCGCGGCGGCAGCAGAGTCCTACCGGACCCGCTGCCACTCGTTCCGGCGATCTCCCGGGCTGCGGCGTCGCATGTGCCCCTGGGAGCGGATCCCGCAGCGCTGCTGATGATCGCCCTGTGCGAGCGGGGTCGCGCCGAGACCTTCTGCGCGATCGCCGGATGCGGGACGGACGACGTGGCGCTCTCTCCGCTGGCGCAGGTTGTGGAGTTCACCGCCGGCACGTTCCGATTCGCGGATCCGGCTCTGCGGATCCACCTGATCGGCACGGCGGCGGAGCCCGCGCGCCTGGCCGCGCATCAGCGACTGGCGGCGATCCTCGCCGCGACGACGGACCAGCACGCCGCGCTGCACCATCGCGCGCGCAGCGCCGTGCTGAGCGACCCCGACCTGGTCGCGCCCCTGCTCGATCGCGCGGCCGCGGCCCTGCAGACGGGCGACGCCCAGGCCGCCTGGTCGCTGGCCGCCGAGGCGGTGGATCATGCGGAGGCGGGCACGCTCTCGCACTCGTGCGCGCTGCTCTGCGCCGGACGAGCGGCGCTGGCCGGAGGATGGGTCGCCGACGCGCTGGCGTGCCTCGAGCACGTCCTCGGTGCGGACGATGATCGTCGCGCCGACGCGGTGGCCGGATTCGTGCTGGCGTTCGCGCTGCGACACGGTTCGGTGCCGGCGCCGGAATCGCTGATCCCCGCAGAGGCGTGCGACGACGGGTATCGGCATGCCGCGGCGCTGGGCGCCCTGCTCGCAGCGGAACGCGGCGACCACGAGCGCAGCGCCGCCTGGCTGGCCGTCGGCGGGCGCATGGTCAGAGAAGCGGGCGCGCGGGCGCCGCTGCTGGCGTGGTGCGACGCGCTCGCGGGCGTCGCAGATCCCGGCTCCATCGACGCCGGCGAGGGGGTCCAGCGCGTCGTGCACGCGCTCAGCGCAGGTCTGGACGGCGATCCGGACGCCGGAGTACGCACACTCGCCGAACCCGGTGCTGCCGCAGCGGAGGACGGGTCCGCGGGGCTGCACGATCGCAGCCCGCTGCTCCGGGCGCGCCGCGCGGTCGCCGAGACGCTGCTGCACGTGTGGAGCGGACGGATCGGCGTCGCCCGCGATCTGCTTGCCGCCGCCGCGGCGGAACTGCCGGTCGCGCTGCCGTTCGCCGGTCTCGCCGTCGCTCTCGCGCGGCGGCTCGAGCTGGCCGTGGACGGGTGCCTCGGCCCCCTCTCCCGGGATCTCGCGGCCGCCGTGCCCTGGGCGGTGGAACCGGACGGCTTCGTGGATCGCGCCATCGACGCCTACCTCCAGGGCCGCAGCGACGAGGCCGCCGTGCACATGCGGATCTGGACCGACCGCGGTCGGCCGTCCGAGTCGCTCGGCGTGCCGGGACTGGACGAGATCGGGCCGCTGGGCGCTCGCGCGCCACTGGAGCCACCGGACGCCACCGCGGCGCGGTCGCTGCGGGAGCGGATCCGCTCCGCCCGTGACGCCTCCTGGAGCACCGATCTGGACTCTGTCGCCGAGCAGAGCCGCACGATCCGCTCGCCGTTCGACCGGGCCAGGGTCGAGGCGCTGCTGGGATCGTCCTGCGTGGTCCGCGGGGACCACGCAGGCGGGGTGCGCCATCTCCGCGCGGCGCGGAGCCTGTTCGACGAATCCGGCGCGCGGGCGTGGCGCGGCATGGTGGAGGAGCGGCTGCGCCGGCTCGGGGAGCTGCGGCGTCCGACCAGGACCACGGCGGTGTTCGAGTCGCCCTCGCACGCGAGCGCCCCGCTCGAGGTCTGTCGCGCGGCGTGGGAGCCGATCCTGACCCCGCGGGAGCTCGACGTCGCACTGCGGATGGCGGAGGGGCGTACGAATCGTGAGATCGCGCTCGCCCTGCACGTGTCGGTGCGCACGGTCGAGGTGCACGGCGGGCGGATCTTCGCGAAGCTCGACGTCCGCACCCGCCACGAGCTGACCGTGCTCGCGCTGCGCTCCGACCAGCATCTGTGAGGGCGCGGCTCGCTAGGGCGTGTCTCCTATATGCCTGGTGATTGAGTGGCGAAACTGGGGAGGTGTCGACTTCTCC
>NZ_BAABGP010000012.1:0-74129 GCF_039541635.1 Microbacterium panaciterrae | reverse complement strand
CCCATACCGCTCTCGGAGGCCTCACTCCCATCGACCGCGTCCACAACGTCAGTGGGAAGAACAGCTAAAGCCCCCAAAGCCGAGGAGGCCCAGCCTCACGACACGCTGGAAACGGTTGAGCAAGACGACCCGCACCAACTTCGTGATCGGGCTTGTCCTCGGCACTCTGGCGACCGCGATCACCGGCTTCCCGGTGATGGTTCTTCTCGGGCCTGCTGCGATGGTCGGTCTCCCCGCGCTGCTCGGGAAGCCATCCACGCATGAGCGGGACCTGGTGCTCGCCCTCGAGACATGGGCGCGATCACTCTCGAGCACCGCGGAGACCGGGGTGTTCACCCTTCGTGAGGTCATCACGATCACCCAGGGCAGCGCCCCGCCGATGTTGCAGAAGCCCGTGAACCGGCTCGTCGCGCGACTGAGCACAACCTGGTCAACCGCCGACGCGCTCCACGCCTTCGCGGATGATCTGGACAGCATCTACTCCGATGAGGTCGTGATCTACCTGATCCAGGCGGCAGAGTTCAATGCTGGCGGACTCTCTGTCGCGCTCACGAGCGTGGCGGACAACCTCAGCTCGCAGGCAAAGCAGAAGCTCGAAACTGAGGCGGAGCTCGCCAAGCCCCGGCAGACCATGATTACCATGACCGCCATCATGGGGCTGGCTCTCGCCTGGATCCTCTTGTCCGCCTCGAGCCCGCAGATGCAGTTCTTCCGTACTCCGGTGGGCGCCGTCGCGCTCATGGTCGTTCTCGGGGTGTTCTTGTTGCTGATGATCTGGGCGAAAGTCCTGGCGCGCCCCGTCGTCCTTCCTCGCATCCTGCAGCATGGGGAGCTCTCGTGAACCCGTTCCTGCTGGCTCTTCCTGGCCTTCTTGTCGGTATCGGACTCGCGCTGCTGGTCTTGATGTACGCGCCACGTACCGTGCGCGCCGGCGACGCGCTCGCACGTCTGGGACAGGCCGCTGTCATCGCGCCCACGAAGACGGCGCCACTGTCCCGGTGGGACCGTGCGGGCAGCTGGCTCGCCCAGCACATCCCACAGGTGAAGTTCCTCGGCCCGCCCGCCCGCGACCTCGAGCTGCTCGAGATCCCCGTGTCGCGCTTCTACGCACGCAAGATCCAGCTCGCCCTGTTCGGTCTCTTCGTGCCGGTCGTCCTCTCCCTGTTCCTGCAGCTGCTCGTACGCCAGCCCGTCACTCTTCCGCTGCTCGCCAGCCCGTTCGCCGGCTTCATCATGTGGATGGCCACCGACAGCCAGGTTCGAGCGAAAGCGACCGACGCCCGCCGCGAGTTCACCCGATTCGTGAGCGTGTACCTCAAGCTGGTCGCCGTTGCCCTACTCAGCAACTCCACGGCCGACAGCGCCCTGAGCAACGCCGCGACCGTGTCGGACACCTGGGTTTTCCAGCGGATCCGCCGCGAATACGCTCAGGCCGAAATCACTCGCACGAGCAAGTGGGATGCCATCGAAAGACTCGGCGAGCAGGTGCAGATCGAATCTCTCAGCGAGCTCGGTCGCATGATGCGACTCTCCGAAGCACGCGTCGGCCTCCGTGACCAACTGATCGCCGCTGACGAGAAGCTACGGAAGCTCGTCGACGCCGCTGACAAGGCGGCCGCTGCCAAGGCGACCCGTCGCACCCACACACCCGTGTTCATGACGCTGATCCCGATCATCGGCCTGGTGATGCTCCCCGCAGTGTTCAGCTTCTTCAGCCTGTAAGACCAATCGAAAGGAATACATCATGTTGGAAGACCTCCCCTGGAAGGCAATCCTCTCCGTGAGCGGAGCGGTTCTCGCCCTCGGACTCGTCGCCATCCTCAGCCCTTGGGGTCAGGCGTTCATCTCGGGCCACCTCCCCGGTTGATCATGGGAACCCGACAGCAGCAGGAACGCCAGAGGCGGCTACTACAGCGCCTCCTGGACAACCAGGGTTGGGCGGGTACGCCCGTCATGATCATTGGCATCCTGTTCTTGCTGCTCATCGGGTTTCAGGCGACGCTGTGGCTCAACGGCAAGAACGTAGCCGAGGCCGCAAGACAGTCCGGCTACACGGTCGCCCGCGCGTACGAGTCGAACGATGACGCAGGTGTGGCAGCAGCGCAGCAGCTCCTCGACGAGCTCCGAGGGTCCCTGCGCGATGCGAAGATCACAATCACCCGCACCGCGGACACGGTCACCGTCACGGTTACGGGCCGTGTCGCGACGGTCATGCCAGGCGTCGAACTGCCGCCGGTCACGTCCACGCTGACGGGACCGGTCGAGAGGTGGGTGCCCGCACAATGATCACCCGTCTCAGGCGACTCCTCCGTGACGAAAGAGGAGATATCGAGGACCTCCCGGCGTGGACGATCCTCACGATCATCAGCGTCGCACTGTTGAGCGCCATCCTGGTGTTCGGCCGAGCAGGCGTCGTTGAGAAGACCGTCCAAGCCGCGGCCGCCGCCGCGGCCCGCGATGCATCGCTGTCCCGCGGCGGGGATGCCGTCCCTCACGCTATCTCCGCCGCGCGGATCGCCATGGGTAGCAACGTGACCTGCACGTCACTCGACGTCCGGGTCTACGGCAACGGCCTGAGCACCGGGCTTGGACAGGCAGGCACGGTCTCCGCAGAGGTCACGTGCACCGTGTCGTACGGCGACCTCGTCTTCCCAGGCATGAACCTGCCCGGGTTCTTCACCGTCAAGAAGACAGCCACCAGTCCGGTCGACCCCTACAGGCAGAGGTGAACCGATGAAGTTCCTCACGTGGTTCCTGGGCCTCTTCGTTATCTGCTTCATCTTCATGGGCTTCGTCGTCGACTCCTTCGGGAAGGTCCAGATGTTCCAGGAGGCACAGACGACCGCGCAATCGGCTGCTCGCGCCGGAACTAATGCGGCGACCGGAGCCAGTGTGAATGGTGATGCCTTCAACATCTCCGGACCCATGGCCGCGACGGCGGCGCAGAACTATCTCGCCTCCGCCGGGGTCCACGGCACGGCCACCGTCGCAGGGGATACCGTCACCGTCACCGTCGAAATGACCTACCTCCCTCATATGCTCGGGCCCATCCCGCTCCCGCCCATCCCTGTCCACGCCACCGGATCCGCCCGACTGATCGGAAACTGACATGACCCGCCGTACCGCCACCGCCATTGTCATCGCTACGTTCGCCGTGGTCGGGGTGTTCGGGCTGACCGCGTGCGACCCGGGCACCCCGAAGCACACCGGGAGCACCTCCGCGTCACCGACGGCCACGAGCACGCCGACCGCATCCGCGACCGATCGGCCGATGCCACCGCAGGCAGAGGCGCCCAAGGATGAGCAGAGTGCGATCAGCGCGGCCAAGAAGAGCTACGCCGCCTATCTCGACGTGCAGCTGAACTTCCTCAAGGACCTGAAGCTGGGTCCGCAGTACCTCAGCGGATACGTCCTCCAGGGCAGCCCGGCCTGGCAATCACTCAATGACACCGTCGACCAGCAGAAGGAGAGCCCAGTCCTTTCGGGCGGACCGATCGGCTGGACGACGAACGATGCGATGTCGTACACCGCTCCGACGACCAATGCGGCCGACGGTACCAAGCTCGAGTTCGGATCCGTTCACCTCTTTGGTTGCGGTGACAACACCAAGCTGAAGTTCCGAAACACGAGCATCCCGGCTGGGTCGTTCCCTGGCAAGGTCGTCCTGGTCTACGTCCCGGATGCCCATTCATGGATGGTCCAGGAGGATGTCACGATGCGTCCAGGAGATGGTGAGGCGATGCCGCAATGCTGAGCGTGAAGCGCTTGAGCGCACTACTTGTTGGGGTCCTTCTTGCCGCAGCAGTCGTGTTGGGAGCAGCTGCCCCAGCATCGGCGAACAACTGTTGGGTTGACCCGAAAACGGGCGCGACACAATGTGACGTGGTGGTTACGGAGCCCGGAACGCCAGGAACATCGGAACCTGGAGCAGGCCCGGCCGATTTCACTCCTGGGCCCTCCCAGTGCGTTGACAAGTTCGCGAAGCCGGCGCCGGCGGAGACTCCGTGTAGCAACGGGAAGGGCTGGTGGGACAACACCCGGCAGTGTTACTGGACGCTCGACGACCCGCAACGGTCTGCGCCCGGACGCGACGCGTCGGTGGGGGCGTTCTACAGCTGCGACCCCCTGCCGAGCTTCTGCGCCTCGGTGCCGGTGGGCGCCTGCTTCGGGATCTCGCAGTGGCTTGACGCACCGCCTCCGGGCATCCAGCGGTACACGCCCGCACAGGCCGCTGGGAAGCTCGCGAAGACGTTCGTGCTGACCGCGATTGAGATCGGCATGGTGCCCGAGCAGAAGGTTCACACCGATGATCCGGCTGGGACTGCAGCATATCGGCGCACGTGGGTAGGGATCCCCGTCTGGCTGTGGGTCAACAACCCGACGCCGACCTCGTGGGGCCCAGAGTCTAGGACGGCGACCCTCGGAGGCGTCACTGTCACTGCGACGGCCAAGGTGCAGTCGCTCACCTGGAACTCGGGTGATGGACAGAACGTCACGTGTGGCGCGGGTACTCCCTTCAACGCCGTGGCCTACGCCAACACGGCCGCCGTCGATTCGCCGACCTGCGGACTCCGCTACCAGCACACCTCGAAGGGCGGCACGTTCACGGTCAGCGCCACCACGAACTGGGTCGTCGAGTGGAGCGGCGGGGGCCAGACCGGCAACATCCAGATGCCCACGACGTCGACGTCGACAACCCTCCGGGTTGGCGAGCTTCAGTCGGTGAACGTCGTTGCTCCTGCTGGCGACACCAACCACTAAGAGAGGCTGCTCATGAACAAGCTGTTCAAGGGGCTCGGTGCACTCCTCGCGATCGCCGCGATCGTCGTCGGGATGCCCCTGGTGCTGATCTACTTCGCGGGGAGCCCGTTTCCCACCGCCGATCAGTGGCACGCGATCGTCACGTTCGTTCCCGACTACGGGAACCAGATCCTCTTCACGAAGGTGCTTCCGCTCATCGTCTGGGCGCTCTGGGCCGCATTTACCGGACCATTCCTGGTTGAGCTGTTCGCGTCGTTCAGGGGCGCCACGACGCGGAAGAGTGTCGGGGCATTCCGCGCTCAGCAGAAGGTCGCTGCGGGCCTCATCGGCGCCGTCGCGCTCACGTTTGCGGGGTTCAGTGGTCTGAGCGGTGCAATGCCGGCGAACGCGGCCACGGTGCAGTCGGTGTCCTTGGGTTCGGTCGCGGCGCCGACGGTGGTGCAGACGCCGGCCCAACAGGCGCCGTCGCAGCCGCAGACTCCTCCGTCGATGCATGTCGAGCAGGTTTCCGTGCAGGAGGGCGACACCCTCTTCGGGATTTCTGAGCGTGTCACCGGGGACGGCAACAACTACCCGGAGATCGTCGAGGCCACACAGGGTGTGCAGCCGGATGGCCAGGTACTCACAGATCCGGACCTGATCCAGCCTGGCTGGGTGGTGAACGTGCCAGTAGCAGACGCCGCAACTCCGGTCGCCCCTGCCCCGGCTACAGCAGCTCCGCCGTCCGCGCCGCAGGCCCCGACCCCTTCCGGGGGCGTCGACGCACCTGCCACCCCCCATGTGGGCGCAGTTGACTCGGGGCCTGATGGTGCTGGCGGCGGCTCCGTGAAGGTAACGGCTCCTAGCGATGCCGAGCCGACGAGCTCACCTCGGCAGACTCCCACGCCCACGGCAGAGCCAAAGGATTTCGCCCCCGTGCCCGTTGCGGAATCGTCCGTTGAGGTCCCGCTGATGACCGCGGGTGGGATCGGTGGCATTCTCGCTGCGGGTCTGCTCGGCGCGCTGGGTGCACTTCGGCTGCAGCAGCGTCGGCGGCGTCACAAGGGCGAACGCATTGCCCTCCCGCAGCGTGAGACGGAGAACCTCGAGCTGTCGATGCGGATGGTGGAAGACCCGATCGGCGTCGAGGAAATCGATGCTGCACTTCGCACACTGCAGGCGTGGGCGGAGGACAGCGGCAGCCCTTTGCCGGAGCTTCTCGCGGTCCAGGTCTCGACGGACGAGATCTCGTTTTACCTGGCGACTCCATCGACGCTCCCGGCACCATTCGAGTCCGTGTTCGACGATGAGACGGTATGGACGGTTCGTACGGGCACCGTGCGAGCTCCGGAGCGGGCGACTGTCTCCCCGTATCCTGCTCTCGCGACGATCGGCGCAGACGCTCAGGGCGGGCTTCTCCTGCTGGACCTGGAGCAGATCGGGTCGCTGAATGTGACGGGCGACGAGAAGATCGCTCGAGGGATGCTCAACGCGCTCGCTGGTGAGTTCGCGAGGAACCCTTGGTCCGACAATATCCGGGTCACGCTGGTCGGCATGGAGGGACAGCTGCCCCCCGACCTCGACCGGTACAGGATCCGTGAAGTTCAGGACGTCCCGGCACTGGTTCGCAACCTCCGAGCGGATCTTGAGGATCGTCGGGAGGCTCTCGACTCGTATGGGGTCGGTAGCGTCCTGGAAGCGCGGTCGCGCGCGACCGAGCTGGAGAGCTGGGCGCCGCATGTGGTCATCATGGCCGAGATGCCGCTCGGTTCGATTCGTGAGGAACTTGCGGAGTTGGTCGCGCGGATGCCGCGTCTCGGCATTGCGACGATCGCTCAGGGTGGCGAGCTTGTCGCTGGGGCGACGATTCAAGTCTCTTCGGAGAGGTCGGCAGAATACCGCTCCGGAGGTGTTGTGCCGCCGCTCCCGTTCCGGCCGCAGATCCTCGCCGGCGACGAACTGGCGCTGCTGCTTGAGCTGTTCGCCACCACGCAGCAGCCGGCGCAGCTCGCAGATCTCCCGCTCGAGCACGCGATCGCAGCCGGGCAGGTTGCAGACGACGGTGATGCTGCCCTCGACACGGAACTGGCGGACGAATTCGAGACGGCCGCGGCGCCGTCGGAACGGACGGTGGTCTCGGTTGAAATCGTGGATTCTGGCGATGTGGCTGTTCCTGCTGGGGAACAGGACATCCCGGGTGAGGGCGCGACCAAGGCGCACCCCGTGCCCGATTGGCCGGTTCCGTATGTGCGAGTTCTCGGCCCGGTCGATGTCCTCAACGTCGACGGGAAACTTCCGGGCCGCGGTGTTGAGTTCCTGACCTTCCTGCTGCTGCAGGGCTCGGCAATGGTGTCAGGGGCTCTGCTGCAGAAGAAGCTGTGGCCGGACACGTTCTCGGCCGACAACAACAACGCCCGCCAACTGGCCGCTCACGTTCGGGCCGCTCTAGGCAATGCCCCGGATGGGACCCCGCTGCTTCCCGAGGGGCGCAGCTCCGGCGGATTCTCGATGCCGCAGGCCGGCATGGATTGGTTGGACTTTTGCCGGCTCATTGGCCCAGACCTCAGCCTGACTCCGAACGATGATCTGATCAGCGCGATCCGCTTGGTGCGCGGGCAGCCGTTCGACGGTGTCTCCCGCCGCAAGGGGTGGTGGACATGGCGGCCCGTGCATGAGGAGACCATGCGTGCCGCGATCCTCGATGCTGCCGATGAGCTCACGCATCGCGCGCTGCAGACTGGCAAGTTTAGCAACGCGCGCCTGGGAGCTCGCATCGCGCAGTCCGCGGATCCGCTCAACGAGGCTGGGTGGCGGTTGGAGATCGAGACGGCGATGACCGCCGGCGACGTCGACGGATTCAACGAGATCGTCGATGCCATGTTCGAGGTCATCGGGGTCGACGTCGACGCCGATGAAGAGACCCAGCGGCTCATCGATGAGGCCCGTTCCAAACTGCTTGGTTGATGATCGGCATGCACACTCCCACGGTCGTCCTTGAGAGCGTACCCTCCCCCCGGGTCTCCTGGGGGCGGCCGTGGATTCCTTCGATCGGGGCGACAACGATCGGCGTCGTGCTCGTCGTGCTCGAGCCGACGATCGGGGCCCACCGGTTTCAGTGGGCCGTGGCCGCCACGGTGACGGTGCTGTCCGTATGGCTGTCGTGGGTCGATGAGCGCACGTTCACGCTGCCGAATCGGTGGGTTGGCGCTCTTGCAGCGTTCGCTTGCGTGCAGATTCTTGGCGCCGCTCTTGTTCAGACCAGCATCGGCCCAGAGTCGGGCGCCATCAGTGCGGCGGCGATTGCGGCGGCGATCTTCGCGACTTTGGAGTTTGCTGGGGCTGTTGGCTTCGGCGATGTGAAGTTCGCCGCAGCGCTCACCCTCGCGGTCGGAAGCGTGGCGGGGCTGTTCGCCGTCTATCTCGTCCCACTGGCGTTT
The DNA here is from genome assembly GCF_039541635.1 of Microbacterium panaciterrae. Classification (NCBI taxonomy): domain Bacteria; kingdom Bacillati; phylum Actinomycetota; class Actinomycetes; order Micrococcales; family Microbacteriaceae; genus Microbacterium; species Microbacterium panaciterrae. The sequence continues at coordinate 65,952 of NZ_BAABGP010000012.1, read as the reverse complement.
GCTGTCAGCGCGGTGCGGATCATCGCGCGCAAGGCTCGTGGAGCGGATCCACGGCACCCGCACGGATCGTCGCTGGCTGTCGCCGGCACCGGCGTGCTGCTGCTCGCCGTGAGCCTCTGAGGCGACGCCGTCTCATAGGGTCCCGCTGTCGCTGCGGAGGTACCCTCCGAGTAGGTCAAAGGCTTGAGCGAAGCTCGCTTCATCGATCGAGTATCGGACGGTACGACGCGCACGATCGCCGTCGATGTCGACGCGAAGGAAGCCGGTCTCCTCGAGCACCGGCAAAGTCTTCTTGAGTGCATCGCGGTTGATCTCGGTTCCGTCGATGATCTCCCCGGCCGTCGAGTCGGGGTGCGCCCGTAGGAACCTGACGATCTCCGCGCGTGCGTGTGGAGAGATTGCTCGGATCGCGTGCGCCACGACGTCGGGCATGTCTTTGGGGGGCTTGCGCTCGCGTGGCATGCCTCCATTGTGCCGCGGCGTGCCGAGTGATCGGTTCTGTCGGCTTTCAAGCACCCCTTGTAGGTGAAGGCGCCGGTCGAGTCGCGGCAGCTGAAGGAGCGTGTGAGATGGCCCACGACATCGTGGTGGAGGAGTCGGGAGTGGTCCTGGTCGACGGCGCTCCCGAGGATCGTGCGACCGCCCTGCGCAGGTTTGCGGCCGAGGCCGATCAGCACGGGGTTCCGATCCTGGTTGTGGTCACGGACCCGAAGGAGGACGGACCTCGTTTGTTCCATGTCGACGAACACGGTGCGATGACACCGGTGGAAGCGCGGACGCCCTCGTTGTCGTCGGACCGGTTCACGTCGATGCTCGATCCGGTACGCGCACGCGTGGCGGAGGGGCGGACGGCGACGAGTCGCGCCGCGGTGACGGCAACTTGCCCGCACTGCGCGTCCGTGATGCCGGCTGGCTTGCGCGTATGCGGCGAATGCGGGTTGCCTCTGGCACCCGGGGCGCGTGCCGAACGACCGTCTCGTGCGTCGGCTCCTCTCGGCGTCCAGCGTCTTCTTGCCGATGTCATGGGCGCCCCTGCGCCCGAGGAACCGCATCCCGATGTTGTCGTCGACCGCCCGTGGTGGTCGTCCCTGCGGAATCGGCTGCCATTCGCAGGCAAGCCGGTCAGCTATCTCGTCGTGACGGCGATCGCAGCGGTCGCGGTCGTGTTCCTCGTCCTGGCGATGGTCCTCGGCATCACGAATGCTTTGCACCCCGGGGCCGCGGGGAATCTCTCGAGCGTGCCGGTGGCCGCTTCGGTCGGCCCGGTTTCTATCTCGCTCTCAAGCTGAAGGGAATCCTCATGAATTCGATCACCAGGCTTCGCGGCACGTCGGTTGCTGCAGGTGCTTCAGCGTGGGGCCAGGTCCGGGGTGTGCGTGCTGCGATGACCGGATCCCCCTGGCACCAGGTGTTCACGCCGAGCGCGCCGATCCCGTCATGGCTGAGGGAGCTCAGCGCCGGTCACGCGGATGGCTATGTCGGTCCGGATCCCGTCCTGTTCCGCACGGCGAGCCTCGCACGGGAGTGGTTCGGCGCGCTCGAGGAGCATCCGGAAGCGCTCGAGGTGACGTGTGCGCACAGGATCACGTCGGCGTTCTCGCTGCGGGTCGCCGCAGAGATGCTCGCCGCGGCGGGCGCCGAGGTGGATGCCGACGTGTACGTGTGGGCCGCGGACGAGTCAGGCAAGTTCTCGGCCCGGATCCACCGGCTGTTCGGCGTACTTCCCGTTCAGTTTCCTGTCGTGTCTCTGCTCGAGGAGCTGGAGGAGCTTTCCTCACGGTTCGTGATCGCAGGCCGGCCCACCCGTCATGGCACCACGATCCAGGTTGTTCCTCGCCTGGTGTGCTTCGAGGAGGTGGCGTGATGTTCTCTCCTCGTGACGCAGTGATGCCGCAGGCAGGGTTCGTCTGCTACCGGTGTGGGCACAAGCTCTCCCCGGCGGAGCGGGCGTTCTGCGGTGAGTGCGCTTCACCGATCCCGGTGCTGATCCCGGCCCACTCGGGCTGTGGAGCAAGCACCCTTGCGGCAGCGACTGGCTTCCGCGATGGGAACGAGTCACCGTATGCGTCCGACCATGAGCGGGTGTTGCGGTTGCTGGTGGCCCGCACTCATCACGCTGGGCTAGAAGCAGCCCGGCGTGAGCTGGCCCGGCGGCGATCCAGCGGCCACGTCGCCCGGCTGCTGCTCGTGCCGGATGCGCCCGGGAAGCTCCCCAAGCCGCTCGCCGATGAAGTCCTGGTTATCGCGGGGCCAACGCCGTCGTCGCGGATTCCCTGGGTGGAGGCGTGGCGCTGGGCTCCTGGTGCCGCCACCGAGACCTTCACGAAGTTCTTTCCGACGCTCGCCGCTCAGCTGACGGCCGGCCACTCCTGACACTCCTGAAAGGCACGCAATGAACATCGTCACCCGCACCACGGGCGCAGACTCCTCGTTCTCGTTTCTCCAGGCGATCACGCCCAAGGGAATCCCCGGAGTCGACACCGCGATGAACCTGATCATCGGGTGGACGCTCTGGGGCGTCTCCGTCCTCTCCCTCGTCGGTCTGCTGGTGCTGTTCGCTACCGGGTTCGAGGCGTACCGGCACAATCAGGGCGAAGCGTTCATGGAGAAGGCCAAGGCGTGGGTTATCGCCGCGGCGGTCGGCGCTTATGCGAAAGACATCGTCAAGATCTTCTTCCCGGCGTTCACGAACAGTGCCGTCGCTGTCGCCATTCCCGGGATGGACGGGCCGGTCAAGGACATCATCGGCAACATCGTGTGGGCGGTTCAGTGGATCGCCTTCATTGCCCTGCTGTTCCTCGCCGTCAGCGGATTCATCGCGTTCAAGAACGACGGAGTGCAGGAGTTCATCAGCAAGTTCTTCTGGTGGATCGTCGCCGCGCTGGGGACCTCCCTGGCCACCAACATCGCCGGCGCGTTCTTCCCCGCGGTGCTCACGATGTTCCCCACCGCGATACCGACCCCCTGAGCTGGAGCGTTCACGATGGCAAAGCAGAAGCAGCATGAGCCGGGGAGCCGGCCCTGGCGTGATGTCTCGGTGTTCGCGGGGGGTCCCGGTCAGAAATGGACCGGGTGGGCCTCCGGGATCATCCTCGTCCTCCTCCTGGGCGGCAGCGCGTTCATTCTCCTGCCGAAAGCCTGGATGAGTCCGGGGCAGGCCCCCGTGTCCAAGTCGAGCCCACAGCCGTCGACCAAGCCCGCGTCGACCACGGTCTGCTCGAACTCGCCGTCGAATCCCTCCGATCTGGCCGCGCCGTCGGATCTGTCGTGGACCGTGGCGTACGGCAACAGCTGGCCGACCAGCGAGTCCACGGGGCCGCTGAAGACCGTCGACGGGCTCGCGCAGTGCTTCGCGCACTCCCCGGCCGGGGCGGCCATGGCCGCGGTGGGAGCCACGCAAGCGGTCCGAGCAGCCGATACCGTGACCGCGCAGAAGATCCTCGGATCCCGGTATGTGCAGAACGAAGGCCTGGTCAAGGCTTCGGCGGGCATCGCGAAGACCTACGCTGCACAGCCTCCGCAGAGCCGGCAGTGGGCCCGCACGATGGGCTTCAAGGTGCTGTCTTACACCGACGTGCAGGCACAGATCCTGCTGGTGGAGAACTGGCCGCAGCGTGGTCAGTACACGGGGTTCACCGTCACGCTCCGATGGGTCGACGCGGATTGGAAGATCCTGCTCGAACCGTCTGGGCAGCTCTCCAGCACGCCTGACATCACCGTGGACCCGAACGGATTCACCCCCTGGGAGGCGGCCGGATGATCGTCGATCTCGTCGCGACAGCGGCGGCAGCCGGTGGTTGCAACTGGTGGGACCCTATCTGCGTCAACACAGCCATCATCGATGGCGCGATCAAGACTGTCGCCGACGAGATGGCCGCACATTGGGCGAGCGTGTTCATGAACGGGTGGGCGCAGCTCGAGATGATGTTCTTCGCCTCTTGGGTGGCGATTCCGCTGCTGGCAAGCCTCACGGATCCGAACGGGGTGGTGCGGTGGCTTCAGAACTCGCTGGCCCAGGTCACCTGGTTCTTTGCCATCCTCGGCGCGCTGATCAGCGCAGGGTGGACATTCTTCAAGCTCCGCGCCGAGAAGATCCGGCAGATGACCGTGCGCATGGCGGTGCTCCTGCTGATCAGCACGAGCGGAGGGTTGATCGTCGCCGCCCTCGACCAGTTGGCGCATCTGCTCGCAATCGGGCTGCTGACCATGGTGGGCGTCAATGCAGGAACAACGTTGGCCACCGACGCGGTCCTCTCGATCTCTCCCGCCCTGCCGCTGGTGATCGGCGCGATCGCCACGCTCGGGCTGCTGATCCAGTACACGATCATGATCGGACGCGGTCCTCTCGTGATGGTGCTGGTGGGCCTGTGGCCGCTGTCCGCGGCCGCCGCAACCCTCGGAGTGAAGAAGGGCACCGACTCCTTCGACAAGATCACGTCCTGGCTGCTCGCGTTCGTCATCTACCCGTTCCCCGCGGCTGTTGTATACGCTGCGGCGTTCAAGCTCAAGTCCGGTTCCGACGGGCTCGGCGGCATCCTGTACGGGTTCGCTCTGGAGATGATGGCGCTGTTCGTCCTCCCCGCGGTCATGCGGATCATCGCCCCGCAGGTGCAGGCGCTCGGTCGGGCGTACGGCGGCGAGGTTGCGCTCAAGACCGCGGCCGCGGTTGCTGAGACAGCGGTCGCCGTCGGCGCCGCCGTGGTGACGGCGGGCGCAGCTGCCGGCCTGCTGGGGGCGAAGCTCGGCACCACCGTCGGTTCCAAGGCCACTGAGGCGGCCGCCCAGCAGGCGGGTCAGCAGGCCGCCAAGAACGTGGGCCGTGGCGGTGGCGCCGGACCGGATGCGGGAGGCACTCCTCAGAGCGGCGGCGAAACCCGTCCGCCCAGCTCACCGCCCGCCGAAAGCGGTGGCGGCGCGTCGACGGTGGACGCGGGCAATGGCGCGCCCGCAGCGCCGCCGACACCGGCACCAGCTCCGGATCTTCAGACTCCGCCGGCGGCACCGGGTCCGAACCGTCCCGCCCCGAACCCCGCGACCACCGCTCCAGCCCGGCGCCCGGCGCCGCAGCGGGCAACTTCCGATCGGCAGGACGCCGCAGCGATGACGCGGCGCATGCAGGCGGCCGCGCAGGCCGCTCAGGTGACGAGCTCGAGCGCGAACCGGGCCACCCGCCAGGCCCTTGAGGACATCGACGAGACCATCGGAGGAAAGCATGACTGAGGAGCGCATCACCTACGGCAATTGGTTCGAGAAGAAGAGCCCTGGGATCTCGATCCTCACGCTCCCGGGCACGCTGATCCTGGGTGCCGGCATCGCGGTCATCGTGTTCATGGTCAGCAAGGTCGACAACGGCTGGGTCACCGCGGGGAGCGTCACGGCGCTGGTGTTCGCCGAGTTCTTCTACGGCTGGGAGTACGACGGCAAGACGATGGCTCGCCGCATCGCCGAGAAGCGTGAGATCACGAAGCGGACCCGCAACGGCGAGTCCGACTACATCACGGGCGCCATGTCGAACCTCGCGAACAACGAAGGCGGGCACCCGCTGCCGGGGATCCTCGCCCAGACGAAACTGCTGCGCGGGGTCGACGGCTACGGCAACGCGTTCGACGCGATTCACTACCCGTCCAAGAACCTGTTCGCCGTCTCGTTCCGGTGTGAGCCCGACGGCCATGGGATGGAGGACCAGGACCTCATCGACATGATGGTCGCCAAGTACGGCGCGTGGATCGCAACCTTGTCCGTCGAAGAGGGCGTCATCGGGGCCTCGGTCATCATCGACTCGGCACCGGGCACCGGGGTTGAGCTCGGCGAGAGCGTGCGCGGGGAACGGGACCCGGAGGCGCCGCCTGCAGCGTCTCGCATCATGGATGCTCTGGTCACCGACCTCCCGAACCACTCGTCCGACGTCACCGGATATGTGACGGTGGTCTGGAAGCAGGCTGCGATGGCAAGCTCTGCGGGCAACGCGGCAGACGCGGTGGTTGAGATCGCCAAGCGGCTCCCCTCGCATGCCGCCGCATTGAGCGCCGGCGGCGCCGGCGATCCGGTGCCGATGACCGAACCCGACCTGGTGGAGGTCGCCCAGGTCGCCTACGACCCGGAGACGGCGATCGCTTTCGATTTGCTGCGTGCACGGGACCAGGCAGTGGAGCTCGACTGGGCGGCGGCAGGCCCCTCGTTCCTTGCGGAGCGGCGAGGGTGTCTGCTGCTGCCGGGTGGAGCGGCCGAGACTGTCGAGATGCGTCGCCCTCCCCGAGGGGTCGTCTTCGACAATCATCTCCTGCGCATGTTGCAGCCCAACGGCTCCTTCCTCCGAAAGCGGGTCGCGATCTTTTACCAGGCGGTCCCGGCGGACAAGGCACAGACGCAGGCCGAGAACGCCGTCCGTGCCGAGGACTTCGTGGCGGGGCAGAAGAAGGGCCGCCGTACCGCGACGACCCGACGCGGTATCCGTGTCGCAGAGAAGCTGGACGCCGAGATCGCCGAGGGTGCATCGCTCATCCCATTCGCGATGCTCATGACCGGCACCTACGACGACGACCCGGAATCCAGTCGGCGTGCTCGCAACACCCTGCTGTCACTGATGACCTCCTCGCGGATGAAGGTGCGCCGCTCGAAGGGCCTGCAGGCCGCGCTGTTCCACATGACTCTCCCGTTCGGGCTCATCCCGTGGGAGTTCGCCGACAACCCCTTCAAGAAGTAGGACAGACCATGACGAAGAACACGACGACAGTGGTCCTGTACTACCCGAAGGCAGCCTGGGCGGAAACTGACGCCGCTCGAGGAATGGTGACGATCGAAGAGACATGGTCGCTCCGCGAGCCTGTAAATCCCACCTGTCTCGAAAGCCCGGTTATTGGGCGAACTCGCGTCGCCTCTCGCCGCGAGACGTTGCGCCGTCGCGGTGTTGGCCAGCAGCCGGAGGACCTCTTGACTCCCGCTGAGCTCCTCCTCAGCGGGGCTCCTCTCTCGGCGCAACTGATCGGCCAAAATGCCTGGCTCGCCGCGATGGTCCGGCAGATCGAAGAAGCGGGGCGGCGGCCGTGATGGGGGGAACGTCGCAGCTGCGTCGCCGGCAGGACCGTGCATACGCGCAGGCGTTGAAGCGTGCGGAGCGGCGTGATCGACGCAGCAATCGCAGTGCGCTGACCACGGAGGCGGTGGCCTACGCTCGCCGGAACCGTCCGGCTTTCACGAAGCCGAAGCCGTTGATGCCCCGCGGATATTTGGGGGAGTACGGCGGCAAATGGGGTCTGATGCCGCAGCTGGCGACGTGGGTCTCCTCGTCGGTGCAGGTTCCCGGGTTGCATCCGTTCGCGATCGGCTCGGCCCGGCCGGCACTCGGTGTCCCGCTGGGACCGGATCTCACGAACTGGTCGCTGGTGTACTGCGATCCGATCACGTGGTTCCTGGCCGGCTTGATCTCGAACCCGTCGGCGATGGTGTTCGGCATCCCGGGGATGGGGAAGTCGTCGCTCGTGACGAGGTGGATTGCGGGGCTCTGCGATCGCGGTTATCCGCCTCTCGTGTTCGGCGATATCAAGGGGGAGCACTCTCCTCTGATTCGTGAGCTCGGCGGCGACGTGATCGAGATCGCTCCTGGCCTCCATACGATCAACCCCCTCGATCTTGGGGCGCTGCTCGACGCTGCCAAGCGGATCGTTGCTGTCGGTTGGATCCCGGACCCGAATCACCCGGATGGCGGCAAGCCCGGTGAACAGGTGGCTGCGGAGCTGCGTGATCTTGCTCTGCAGCAGGCGTCGACGCTGATCATCGGCCTTGCGCGTCTGGTTCGCGGGGCGGCTCTGGCCGATTTCGAGGAGACGCTGATCGCCGTGGCCACACGGCTCGTACATGATCGAACGGACGCGCCGATCCTCAGCGATCTGATCGACCTGCTCGAGGAAGGTGCGCTGGACGAGGGGACCGCGATCGGGGAGCTGATGGCGGCGTCGGTGTCCTACACGAGGGCCGATTACCGCAAGGCGGTGCGTCGCCTGCTGCAGACGTTGCGGTCGATCGTGCAGGGCCCCATGGGCGTGATCTTCAACGGCCCAACGACTGTTCAGATCCGGGTCGATAACCCTGGCGGTATGTCGGTGGATCTGGCGAAGATGCGCCGCGCGGACAAGAAGGTGCTCGCCGCGGTGATGATCGCGACGTGGGCGCATGGCTTCTCCGCAATCGACGCGCAGTGGGAGCTCGCCATGGCTGGCCTTGCCGAGTTCCGGAACCCCTTCGTCGTCGGCGACGAGCTGTGGAAGCCGATGAGCCTGGCACCGGGCATGGCGGGGCTGATCGACCAGCTGTCGCGCACGAACCGCACAGAGGGCATCGGCCAGGTGTGGGTGACACACTCCCCGAAGGACGCGGAGAAGTTGCCCACGCATGAGGACAGGGAGACGGCCCTGGGCCTGGCGGAGAACGCCGGCATGGTCGTGATGTTCGGGCTGGCGAAGAATGCGGTCGACGCGCTTGATGAGACGACCGTGTCGATGAACGCGGAAGAGCGGCGCTGTGTCGCGTCCTGGCGGAGTCCTCGGTCGTTCCGGGCACGTCGGGCCCCGAACGGGCGCCCCAAGCCTCCGCCTGGTGCGGGAAAGGCGCTGATCAAGGTGCAGGGTGCCACGGGCATCGCGGTTCAGGTCGTCCTCGTCGACGAGGAGATGAGCCTGCACGACACTAACGAGCGGTGGGGCCGACGGGGCCTTCGCCGGAGAGGACGATGATGGCTCATCACTTCATGCGGTACGTGTTGGCTGCCGCGGCGGTCGTGTTCATGTTGTGGATCGGGATCCCACTCGCCGTCCACGTGGGCGCACTGTTCACTCCCACCGGGGTGTGGGACTACCCGTGGACGTTGCCGGAGCTGCTCACGAGAGTGCTGCAGCGGACCCCGATGCCCGCCTCGACCGTGTTCTGCGCGGTCGGGATCCTGGTCATCCTGGCAGCCCTGGTCTGGGGAGTCACATCGGGCAATCTGGGCTGGCAGTCCAATGGTCGCGCGACGATCCTCCGGTTGAAGGTGATCGTGGCGTGGAAGTCGCGGCCGCGGCGATCGCCGTTGACCGCGCGCGCTGCTGAGCCGCTCGGACGCGTCGGCTGGTTCGGGTTCTTCGGGATCCGTTGGTTCACGGACATGCTCGAGGAGACTCGCGTCCTGATCGCCCCGTCCGGCGCCGGAAAGACCGTGCGCCTAGTCGTTCGGCTGATCCTCCGTGCTCGCGGGGCGATCGTGGCGACGTCGACGAAACCGGATGTGCTGCAGCTGACCGCCTGGCTTCGCATGGTGCGCCATCCTTTCGCCCGGGTGATGGTCTTCGACCCGGAGGGCATGGTGCCGTGGATGGGGGAGCGGCGCGTGAAGTGGAACATCGTCGCCGGCTGCCAGGACGGGCAGATGGCGATGAAGCGCGCCGCCGCGATCGTTGCCGCACGGCCCATCGACGGCACACAGTCATCGAACTCAGGATTCTTCACTCAGGCGGTCACCATCGTCCTGCAGTGCATGCTGCACGCGGCCGCGATCGACGGCCGAACGATGCGCGACGTCATGCGCTGGATGGGCGACTTCGAAGACGACACCCCCTACAACATCCTCCGGGAGCGACCCGGGGCGATCCGCCACTGGGAGCAGCTGCTCACGAAGTACTGCCGGGGGAAAGCCGATGAGACGGTGAGCAGCACGGACATGTCAGCCAGCGGCATCCTCAACGCGTTCTCGATCGAAGCGATTCTCGAGGCGGTCTGCCCCGTCGACGACGATCGAGTGATCGATGCGAGCGGTCATCACCGCACCCGCGACAGCCTCTACCTGATCTGCAAGGGGGAAGATTCACCGGCGGCGAGCGTCTTCACCGCGCTGGTCGAGTCCTTGTACCTGATGGCCTCGGATGACATCACCCGCAACGGGCTGTGCGTCCCGCCCCTCGAGCTGGTGCTCGACGAGGCGATGAACGTCTGCTCCATCCCTTCCCTGCCACGAGTGATGTCCACAGGGCGCGGCGAGGGGATCGTTCCGACCGTCATCGCCCAGGACTACCAGCAAGTCGTGGACCGGTACGGAGAGTCAGCCGCCACGACGATCGTGAACAACGCCACGGAGCTGCTCGTCATGGGTGGGCTGAAGGACGCTGACTACCTGCAGAAGATCGCCGTCCTCGCCGGATCCCTGGACCACCTCGGGCGCGGGTTCGCGAAGCAGGTTCTTGCTCCGGAGCGAATTCGCACACTGTGGGACGGGCGCGCCCTCTTCTTCTACCGGAACCAGCCGCCGGCAGTGATCACCCTCGTTCCCTGGTGGCGGAGCAGGCAGAAGAGCGAGTACAAAGCATCCCTCGCCTGGGCGAAGGCCGAGCGCGACCGCTACATCACCGGTGAGCAGTTCACCGGTCGGATCGAGGAGGAGAGGGCGGCATGAGCCACGAAGACGACGAGCCGTACTGGTCGACCACGCCACCGGAAGATCACGGATCGTATCCCGACTGGGCCCGCGGCGTCGAGGATGCGCCGCCGCCAGCCGCTGGTGCGGCGGCCGAGGATCAGGACGTCCTCGAGCAGATCCTCGAGATGCTGACACAGGTCTCCGCTACCCAGCAGTCTCAGCAGCAAGGCTTGAGCGCGCTCAATGAGGCGGTGCAGAATCAGCAGTCCGCGATCGAGGCGCAGCAGAAGGAGATGGACGATCTCCAGGCGTCTCTGTCTGCAGCGCCTGATGGCCCGTTCGCCTGGGCGGAGCTTCGCGGCCTGGAACGGGAGATGCTGTGGCGCCGGCTTTACGACTGGGTGACCTGGCTGGAAGATCGGTACCTGCGGAATCTGTCCGTCTCCCGGCAGGGCATCCCGGCCCTCCATGCGGACTGGTACCAGCACCCCGTCGCTGTGGAGATGCTCACGGCACTGATGGTCGCGCATTTCGCCGCCTACCGCGAGAAAGCGGCACCGCCCTCGTTCGCCCTGGTCGATTGGCATGAGCGGGCGCTCTGGCCGACGCTCGCGCGAATGGAAGCTCTCGGCCTCTTCAAGCGTGAAGACGAGGAGAAGGACTGGGACGGTCCCGAAGTGCGCAACACGCGGCGCGACAGCAGCCGCTTCTATGGGTGGCTCGACGCCGACGTCGAGGCGCATCCAGAGGAGAAGTAGTTGATTTCAGTCGCGATCGACACCCGGCGTGCTTATGAGGATGAGGCAGAGTGATGCGGTGGCTGCGAGGCGCGGGTAGCGTGACGACGATCGCCACGGGGACTGCGCTGGCTGTCGCCGTCACGCTCGTACTCGCCGGATGCGCGCCGCTCTCCACGGCCGACGTCGCGATGGCGACACCGACCACGTCTACGACGACGTCGACGAGCGCCGGCCTGGTCGTTACGGGGAGCGGATGGGATGCGAGCGGCATCCAGGGGACGGTACCTGCGCCGGGAAGTTGCCACTACCGAACCGTGCCCGGCTCGGCCAATGTGCTGCCAGATCCTCGCTGCACGTCCGGCGCCGTCGATCGTGCGGTGACGCAGGACAGCCTCAGCAACACTGTCTGCCGGCGAGGCGGCTACACAGCCGCCGTGCGCCCTCCGCTGAGCCTCACGGCGCCGATGAAGCGGGCACTCATGGCCGCCTACGGCATACCTGCGACGGACGCCACGCGTTATGAGCTCGACCACCTGGTCGAGCTCAGCGCTGGCGGTTCGAGTGACGTCCGAAACCTCTGGCCGGAGCCGAACAGCGACGCGCACCGCTCCACCCGCAACGAGTACGTGCACAACGACAAGGACGAGCTGGAGTCGAGAATGCACGACGCGCTGTGCCGCGGCACGATGAGTCTCACGGCCGTGCAGACCGCGATGGCGGGCGATTGGACCTCGCTCGCAACGCAGGCTCCCGCGCCCGGCTGAACGAGTGGTCGCGTCTTGTCAGAGTCTCGCCTTCGCGGCGCGGTGCTTCTCATAGGCATCCAGGACCAGGGCGATGCTGTTGCGTTCGCTCTGGTGCTGTTCCAGCGGCACGAATAGGTCGAGGGCTTCGTCGTAGGAATCGATCGCATTGCCGAGCAGCCAGATGGCGGAATTTTTCGTCCGGGGCACGTACTCGAGGAATGTCTCGTGGCTTTCCGGGATGTAGTGCAGCGCCCACCGTCCGCGCAGCCCGTTGAGCTCGTCGACGTCGCGACGCCACTGGTACCCGAAGTCTGCGCCACCGACGTCGCGGAGGCCGTCGTCGAATGTGAATGCGCCGCGACGATGGCGGCCTTCGGCTGTGAAGTCCTCGTGACGGAGGACCTGGCACCATCGGGGGGAGATGTCGCGGTCGGCGCATTCCTCGTGGAAGCGCTCCGCCTCGGCGCGCTCGACGAGCTTGAGCCTGGCCCGGTCGGCGTCGGCGAGATAGTCGTTCACCCACTGGGAGACCTTCGCCTCCTCGGCGGTGAACGCTTCTGTCCGGTCCTCGCAGTCGCGCCGCCAGGCCTCCTGGGCGGCGATCCTTCTCTTCAAATGGCGGATCTCTTTCGTGATCGGCAACATCTTGTCGCCGACGGCGGCAGTCAGCTTCGCGATTGGGTTGCGCCCGGCGCGGTCGTCATGTCGTGCCTGCAGCTCCCGGCCCTCTTCCCCCTCAGCGCGAGCGAGCTGGTCCTGGAGCCGCCGAATTTCCGCAGTGGTGTCTTCCGCGCCCTCGAAGGCGACCTGGCGGGCCCGTGACAGCTGGTCCAAATACTTCGGGTAGGCGACGTGTTCAGGCTCGTCCAGATCAGGCACGAACGGATCGACCCCCGTGAACACTCGGACGCGGGCGATCGCGTCCGAGTAGCCCTCGTCATACCCCTCTTTGCGGGCCCTGTTCAGATCACTTGTCGAAGCCATCAGCCATTCCCCCCGGATCGGTGCTGGCCACAACCCTAACCGTCACCTCCGACAGACGTACCGCCGCCGTCGCGCAGGACAACCCGTTCAAGTGCGTCAGCGGCTCGTCGTGAGGGCCAGCCCTTGCATCGGGGCTCGATTCTCTACAGATAGAAGGAGATAATAGAGATCTGTTTATCTGGGATTATCTGGAGGTCTGATGGCGCAGCCGAGCCCGTACACGCCAGGGGAGATCTCGCGCGGCGTTCCTGGTCGCGGGGACCTCATAGCCGAGTTCGAGGAGCGCCTGTCGCTTCTCGTGGACCTGCAACGACTCGTTGGACGGATCCATGTGGCGCATGGCGAGCGGGGGATCGGGAAGACGTCGCTCTTGCGCGCCTACCAGCGGATCGCGGAGCGGCGTGACGTTCTGTGCATCTGGGTGACCGCCGGGGAGAGGACCGGTCTGATCGCTCAGCTCCTTCGGGAGATCCGCCGGGAGACGACGACATGGCCGCGCTCCGCGGCAGCATCGGTAGGCAAGCTGCTCGACTCCCTCACGGTCACGGTCGGAGTTCCCGGTGTTGCGTCTGTGACGAAGTCTGGCGGTGCCGCCGAGGAACGTGCCGACCTCGAGGCGCGGGAGCTGGAAGAGGTGCTGCGCGCGGTGTTGAAGAACCGGGACCGGGTTCCTGCTCTGATCCTGTTCGTCGACGAGATCCAGACGGCGGATGCGGATGGGATTCGCACGCTCGCTTACGCCTGGCAGCATCTTCAGGCCGAAGGCCCGGATCTGCCGGCGGCGGTCTTCGCAGCGGGTCTGTCGAACGCTCCGGAGCACATCTCTGGGGCGGTGACGTTCTCTGAGCGGTTCGCGTATCGGCCGCTTGAGATGCTGAGCACGGGTGCCCAGGTGTCCGCGCTGACCGAACCGGCGCTTGCGCTCGGCGTGTCGTGGACGCCGAGCGCGCTGTCGACGGCGGCGGAGCTCGCGGCCGGCTACCCGTACGCGCTGCAGCTGGTGGGGGACAGCGCGTGGGCGGCCGCGGGCCGACCGGATCCGGGCGGCGTCGTGTTGGACGAGCATGTCGACCGGGCTCGACGTCTTGTGGACCGTGACATGGGTGCTCTGTTCGCCGCCCGGTGGTCGAGCACCACGCCGTCCGAGAAGGCGTTCCTCGGGGCGTTGGCATGGCTGCAGGAGGGGGAGTCCGGGGTGGAGCGAAGCGCTCTTGCTGGCGCGCGGGGTGTTTCGACGACGGGGATCTCCACTGTCAGGTCTCAGCTCCTGGAGAAGGGGTTGATCCAGACGGAGGGGCGTGGCCGGGTCCGGATCACCCCGATCCCTGGCTTTGTCGAATTCATCCGGGACCAGGGCGAGAATCCGCACGGTTGAGCGGGACGGGCTGTGATGCCCGTGGGGCGGGAGCGTTCAGAGCTGTGGGCCGTGCCGACGGATCGAGGCGTCGGCGGGCGGATCGACTGTTGGCGTGGCCGGGTCTGCGTGGCGGCTTCCTGACGCGGCGCTGGCAGATCGTGCTGCCCGGTCGGCCGTGCGGCGGATCTCGGCGTTCAGGTCTGCGAGGTTCTGCAGGTGAGGTCCAGCCGGGGCGGTCTGGCCGTGCAAGCGGGTCAGCTGGCCAGCATAGGTGTCGAGTGCTCGCACCGCGAATGCGGTTTCGGGTGCGTGGGGTAGTTCACGCTGAAGGTAGGTGACGACGTCCCGGCGCCGTAGTTCCCATTCGAGGCGTTCCGCGTGCGATGGCGGAGTGCTGTGTAGGTCACGGAGCACGTCGGCAGCGGCCGAGAGCGGCGCCGGCCGGGTCTGGTCGAAGAGCGTGGTGCCGTCGCGGGTGACCACGGTGATCCTGTCGATCTGGGAGGCGTCCGCGGCAGCGTCGAGCGTCGCGGGGGTGCCCTGGACGCCGGCCAGATGGGCGGCGGGATCAGTCCAGCGCGCGGTGAGGCCAGCTTCGTGGTCGAGCTGAAACCTCTCGATGGAGGAGAGTTGGCTTTCCCAGGGCGGGACGGCGATGGCGACCAGGTGCGTGCGGTAGCCGGCGTCGTGGAAGCGGGCGGCGGTGTTGAGGGTGACCTCGGGGCGTCGGAAGGTTCCTTCGACGAGCACGTTGTAGTGGTGTTCCTGAGCGTGCTCGAGGGCGAGTTCCACCCAGCGTGCGGATGCGGCCGCGGTGGCGGCGGGCATGGCGAGAGGGTCTTCCCGGATCAGTCGTCTGTAGTCGGGGTGGTAGGCGCGGAGGTCGTCCCCGATGATTGCGGTCACCGGGGTGCCGTTGTTGAGTCTGAGGGCCCGATCCCGGCCGTGGGTTTTGCCGGCCCCGGGTTGTCCGCCGAGCCCGATCCAGAGGGGCTCGTCGACGGGGCGGGAGCGGGCGAAGAGTTCAGGGGCGATCAGGTCGTGGAAGCGGGCGCGGATCCACGCCGCGTCCTCGGTCATGCGGCGTTGAGCTTGTCGAATTCGGCGCGGAGCTCGTCGGTGGTGCGCTGGATCGCGGCTCGGTCGTCGGCGTCGACGGCGTTGACGAGGTCGGCGATCGCGAGGCGCTGCTGCCGATAGCTGTCGGCATTCTCAGGGTGCTGGTCCTGCAGGGCGACGAGAGTGCCGCGGACGCGTGTGGCGGCTTCGTGCATGATGTCGTAGAGCACGACGGTGGGGATGCGCGTTGCGCTGCTGGTGAGCGTCATGGCGTGTTCCTTCCGTTGGGTGTGAGTGTACGCCGCGCCTCGGTCATTGGCTCGGGCCGCGGTTCTGTCGGGCGGGTGCGGGCAGGTCCGGGAGCGTGGCCGGCTCGGGTGTCTTCTCGCGGCGACGGGCGGCCTCTTCAGAGGCGCGGCGGGCGGCTTCCGCCGCGGCGGCATGGTCGGTCGCGGCCGATGTGCTCTCGGAGGCGGACGCTGCGAGGTCGATGGTGCGCTTGCGCAGGTCGTCCAGTTTCTTGGCGAGCTGATCCCGGGGCGAGGGATCGATGGCAGCAGCGGCGCGCTCTGCGTCTGCTTGTGGCCGTTTCTGGTCGATGAGGCGGGCGAGGTCTTCGGCCTTGTTCAGTTGTGCGGTGAGGTCGACCGTGCGGTCGTTTCCGCGGGCGGCGCGCAGCGCGGTGGACTTGTGCAGTGCGGTGACGCGCGCGGCTAGGGTCTGGCCGACCTCGCCGTTGCGCAGACGTTCCGGGATGGCCGTGGCGTCGTCGGCAGGGACCTTGTGCTTCGCGCGGAACAGGTCGATCTCCGCGGCGAGGCGCATCCACCGCTTGAGGTGCTTGTTGGTGGCGGGGATGGGGCCGAGCTGGCCCGTCCAGGAGGGGAGCTCGATGGTGAGCTCGATGCCGCGTTGCGTCATCCGCTGGTCGATGTAATCGGCGCGCTCGCGCAGGTGCTCGCGCCACGTGTCCGGGATGTCCGGGTGCTGCTGGGCGTCGCGGTCGACAGCCCATTCGTATCGTCCGGTGTCGGCGCCGAGCTCCGGCAGGGGCGGCAGCTTGCCTTCCTCCTGGAGGTTTTCGAGGCGCTTCTCGATGCGCCACGACATGACGGCGCCAATGTCTTCGGCGTCGCCGAAGTCGCGTTCTGTCCAAGTTTGGGTAAGCAGGTCGGCGGGTCTCAGCCCGTACTTCTCGGCCCGGGCGAGGCCTGCGGATGCGGCGCCCCATCCGTCCGAGGCGGTGAGGACTTCGGCTCCGTCTAGCAGGACGCGGGACGCGAGGGCCGTGAACCGGGCTTCGTTGGCGAGTCCGGCGATGTCCGCGTGCTCGTCGACCAGGCGTGCCAGGTTCAGGTCCTGGGTGCTCTCAAGGTCGATGACTTCGTGGGCGGAGAGGTTGGTGTCGACGTTGCGGGCGATCTGCTCGAGGACTTCGTCGGGATGCTGGCCGGGTTCGGTCTCGACGTAGAGGACGTTGTTGGTGACGCCTCTGGTGGCGAGCACGTAGGCGCTGGACCGGGGTGTTTGCGCGGTGACGATGCCGCGGGAGACGCCATCGACGAACTGTCCAAGGGAGTTGTTGCCGCCGACGGTGTTGCCTTGCTCTTGGTGGGCGGTGAACGCGTATCCGAGGTGCGTGTGCGTGCGTACGTAGTCGGCGGGGAGGTTGATGGTGCCGCCGTGGCGGGTGTGCGCGACGGTGAGGGAGCCGTCGGAGTGGACGGCGTGGACGATGTAGATGTCGCCGTTGTCGACGGAGTCGCGGCCTTGGTTCATGGTGAGGTCGCGACGGTTGAGGCGGGTCATGATGCGATCGCCGATGTGCGCCTGGTGTCCATCGTTGAGGTCGGCTCCGGGGCCCGGGAGGACTCGGCCGTCGGCGACGGCGAGGGCTTGGGCGCGTCCGTTGAGTTCGTCGACGTAGGCGCGGGTGGGGGCTCCCATGATGGCCTCACGTCCGGCGGTGAGGTCGGCGATGTAGTCGTTGAAGAGGATCTCGGCGATACGTTCCTTGCTGCCGGCTATGATGCGCTGGTGGTCCTTGTACCAGGCGAAGGGGTCAACGCTGGGGGAGGATTCGCGTAGCACGAGGGAGGCGTCTCTCTCGTGCTTGTCACTGAATCGGTAGACGTTTTCGAGTTCGACGGCGCCGACTTCTTGGCGAAGGAGTCGGAAGGCTCCGCCGGCGCCGACGGCGGTGATCTGGGCGTGGTCTCCGACGAGACGAACGAACCCGCCTGCGTCGATGACGAGGGTTGTGACCTGGTCGAGGTGAGTGGTGGAGGCCATTGCGGCTTCGTCGACGACGACGACGTCACCGGGTTTGACCTGGTAGCGGGCGCTGACGGCGCAGCCTTTGGCGGCGGCGGCGTTGTGGTGGGCCTGCAGGAATCCGTCGATGGTGAACGCGGGCACGTGCACTTCGTCTTGGAAGACTTTCGCGGCGTGCTTGGAGGGGGCGAGTCCCACCATCCGCTGCCCTTCCAGACGGAGGGCGTGGGCGGCGAGGCGGAGAGAGCGGCTGGTCTTGCCGGCGCCGGCGGGGCCGACGCCGACAACGATGCGGGTGCGGTTGGTGACGATTTCCCGGGCGAGACGGACCTGGGCGGTGTCCTTGTTCGGCTGCGCCGCGAGGGCGATGGCGAAGGTCTGGGCGGTGACTGGGGCGGGCTGTTCGGCGGGGGTGCGTGCGGCGTGCAGGAGGCGGGCTTCGGCTTCGAGGACGCGGGTAGAGGTGTAGAGGGTGCGCCCCTTGGATGTGTAGACGGATTCGTCGTCGCTGGCTCGGGTGAGGGGTTGGAAGCGTCCGTGGATGTGCTCGGGGGTGACGCGGATGGAGTCGAGCTGCAGGGTGGTTCGCAGCAGGAATCGTTCGAGTTGCTGCTGTTCGACGACCTGTTTCCGGTCGCCGTCGGTGATCGCGAATCGGCGGTGCCGGTGCTGCGAAAGGTATCGTTCGATCTCGGCTTTGACGTGGTTCTCACCCCAGGTGGAGCGGGAGCTTTCGACGTTCGCCATGATCTCGGCGGCGGCGGTGTGCGCGTCGATCGGTTCGCGCAGGGGGTCGATGAGGGCGCGGAGCTTGGAAGTGTTTCGCGGGGTGCGGAGCTGGTCGACGAGGCTGCCGAGTCCGCGGGAGCGGGCTTCCTGGTCGACGTCGGTGCGCAGTTGGGTGACCGTGCGAGCGGTCTCTTTCTTCTGCCTGGTTTGCTGCCAGGCCTGTTCGCTGATCTTGCGGCGGGCGATGTGGTCGGGGGTGCGTCCGTGTTCTTGGATGTACTCCTTCACGAGCTCGTCGGTGGCGGGGATGATGCCCTTGCTGCGCTTGGAGAAGAGTTCTCCGAGGCGAGGATCGACGGTGTCGAGCTCGAGGACCGGGGGTTTGCCGTCGGTGACCGTGCGAAGGGTGGAGCGGTATCCGAGTTGGTCGAGTTCGTCGAAGAGGTTCTTGTTGTAGCTCTCGCTGAGGTACACGGTGTTGCGCAGCAGCGCCCGGGAGTCCAGCGATCGCCATTTGCCGTCGCTGCCTTGGACCTTGGCGGAGATGACGACGTGGTCGTGCAGGTGCGGGTCGCCGGCGCGGGACTCGTAGTGGCGGAATCGGGTGGCGATGACTCCGCCTTCGACGTCGATCTGGCGGACGCCGTTGACGCCGGCGCGGGTGGCGAGGACCTCGTCTTCCAGGCGCTGCAAGGTGCGAGCGATCGCGCGCTCGTGGGCTCCTTCGATGGCGCGTGCGGTCTTCTTGTCGCCCAGTGCCCACGCGAGGGAGACGCTCTTGGGTACGGAGAAGGTGTGGTCGATCCCGGCCATGGCGTGCTGGGCGGGCTTGAGCGCGTTGGTGACGTACTTGGCCAGTTCCTCGTTGTCCAGGGGTTGGCGTCCGTGGACGTCACGGAACACAATCGCGCCCTCGCGCATCCGGATCTGACGGTGCTCGTCACGGTCGGGACGGTGTCCGTGGAGCCGCTCGAACTCGGTCCTGGCCTTGTCGATGGCCTTCCGCAGCGTGGTGTCTTTGACGTCGTAGGTGTAGTAGCTGCGGCCAAGCCTGATGGCCTTCTCGATGTCTTCGGGGCGAGCGCCTGCGGTACCCATCTGTGAAGTGATGGCATCCGCGTCGGGGTGCAGTCCTTCTCCGTAGAGAGCACGCATCTGCGCTTCGGTGACTTCTCCCCGCATGCCGAGGAGCTCGGCACCGCGGCCCATCCAGACCCCGGGAGGGTTCCCGTCGACGGTGTAGTAGTCGGTGACCGCCGTGCCCGGGCGTCGTTGGACGTCGGCTGTGGCGACGGACTCTGTGTAGTAGCGGTATCCGTCGCCGGCGGACATGACGTTTGTGGTCATCATGTTGTGACCGCCTGATCACGGACCGAGGGTAGACCGCGGAAGGGTTCCAGGATGTGCTTGCTGGCGAGGGCGAGCTCCCAGCGAGCCACCTGGTCGCGTGAATCGTGCCGGTGCTGGAATCGCAGTCCGGTGCGTTCCTCGATGGCCGCGATGAGCTGTCTGGTGTGGTGCTCGCTTGCGGCCTCGATGCTGCCGGTTAGCAGGTCCTCGTCCAGCGGCCCCCACCGGCCGTCGTCGCCGAGGGCGAGGTTCAGGATCACGATGTGGTCGTGCAGATCGGGGGCCCCGTTGTAGGCCTGCCCGTGCTGGAATCGAACACCGATGAGCCCGTTGCGGAGCCCGATCTGTCGCACTCCGCCGGGTCCGCGGAGGGTTGCTGCAGCGTTCTGCTGGAGGTAGCCGAGGGTGTGCTGGGCGGCGACTCCGCCGGTGCTCTCAAGCGTCTGCTCGAGCTGCCCGTCATCGGTGAGGGTCCAGATGGCGTTGACGCTTAATGGTGTCGCGCAGACCATGTCGAACGCAGCGATTGCGGACTGCGTGACGTCGTGAAAGGTGGGCAGGTACTCCGAGAGTTCGACGTCGGTGACGAACCCGTTGACGCCGAGATCCGCTGTGCCGTTGCCCACCCAGTGGCCGATCGAGCGCCCGATCTCGGGTGAGGAGCAGGTGATCGCGGGCTGGTGCTGTCGCGTCGCGTGCAGGCTCAGCACGGCTGGCTCGTTCGCAGTTTGCTCCACAGGTTCATATCGGCACTATACCTCGTTCATTACAAATGCCAGAGGTGCGTCGTTCTTCTGTCCTGGTTTTCGAGCGATACGGAGTGAGCTTGAAAACGTCGCTGTTCAAGCGACGAAGGATGGAAGAACGGACATGGCACGACGAAGTCTTGTGTCAGCGAGCGGTTTCGGAGACCTGCGTGCAGGTCGACGAAGCACGATCGCTCAGGAGGTACCCCGAATTGGTGGTTCGACGTCGAACCACCAAGAGGGTCCTTCAGCCCTCCGCTTGGGCCGGTAACCGAAAGGCCCGCAGCTTGATCGAGGGGGTACGGGGGATCCTTCCCCCGCGGCACGCGATGCGCCGGCTCTCATCGTGGTGCGTGGTCGGCAAGACGCCAGCTCAGCGTCGGTGGCCGTTAGCTCGCGGGCGTTGGAGGGGGGTGCGGGGGATCCTTCACCCGCGGCTGGCGCTGGGCCGCTCGACGGGTTGTCAACGCCTCGCGCTCTAGCGGTGGCCGTTAGTCGTTTTGCTCGCCAGGTGCATACTGGTGGTACGTGAGTTTGGGAGTGAGGAGTGGTGATGGTGAACACGACGAAGCAGATCAGCGCAAGGGCGCGAGCTCGTGCGGCGAGCTCGCACTTCTACGAGCTGGAGAAGCAGCGCGAGGAAGTTCAGGGGCGCTACTTCGATTCCATGGATGCCGTCGACAAGATCTACACGCAGCGTGACCGCGCGATCGCGGCGGCAGCCGACCGCGCCGAGCTCGCCGCATCAGGCGCGCGCGAGGACGCAGATGCAGCGATCCGTGATCTGCTGCAGCTCAACGTCTCTCGGCAGGAGATCGCGCAGCGCCTCGACTGCACGCTGATGGACGTGCGTCGTGCGATCGACGCTGGCACCGGCGGCCCGGGCCGCGCGGGGACGCCGAGTGATGCGGCGGCCCACCGTGAGGGTTCGGAGCCAGCCGACGTGCCGGCTCCGGCGCTGCAGTAGAGCAGCGGAAGGGACACTCCGATGAAGGTGGCAGCCGGCGCAGTTGCAGGGTTCTTCGTTCTGCTCTTCGCCCTGGTGGTGGTTGTCGGGTCAGGCGGCGCCGCCGCGTGCGGCTCAGGTGGCGCGGTGAACGTGCAGGCCATCCCGAAGGACGCGACGAGCGGCTCATGGGATGCCGATCAGATGATCAACGCCGGCCACATCATGAACGCCGCCACCGCGATGAACCTGCCGATGCGCGCCGAGCAGATCGGGGTGATGACGGCGATCGGCGAGTCGACCCTGGTGAACATCGGATACGGCGACTGGGAGACCGGCGGCGTGCGAAACCCTGATGGGACTCCCACATCGAGCATCGGCTTGTTCCAGCAACAGGACTGGTGGGGGAGCACTGCGGACCGGATGGATCCGGAGAAGTCGGCGACGCTTTTCTTCAAGCGGTTGGTCGATGTGAGCGGCTGGGAGCAGATGGATCCCTCGCATGCCGCCAACGCTGTGCAGATTAACAGCGATCCGAACCACTACACGAAGTACTGGGACGATGCGGTGAAGCTCACGGACGAGCTGAGCCGGAAGTATGGCGACACCGGGGCCGCGACCTCATGCACGACGGGCGCGGCGGCGTACCCGCTCAAGCAGCCTTTCATCATGAGCGACGGCTTCGGGCCGCGCACGGCACCGACGGAGGGCGCCTCGAGCTGGCATCCTGCGGTCGACCTGGTCGGACACTGCGGCGACCCGATCTACTCGATCCTCCCCGGCAAGGTCGTCCGCTCTGATCGCCTGTACCTTTCGATCGAGTCTCCGGACGGTTTCCTCGTCGAGTATCTGCATTCGCACAAGTCGGATCGCGCGGTGAACGTGGGTGATGAGGTGCAGCGCGGGCAGGAGATCTCGAAGGTCGGCGACGAGGCGCCGGCGACCGGATGCCATCTGGATCTGAGGATCGACACGACCAACAACAAGAACCCGGATGTGGCGAAGCTGCCGACATATCCCGAGGCCCCGGGGTATGTAAACCCGGAGGAGTTCATGAAGATCTTCGGCGTCGACCTGTGCCCGGCGGCGTGGTGCACGAGGAACTACTGATGGACACCAGCGAGCTCGAACGCTTCTTCCAGAAGGTTCGCAAGGGACCTCGACCGGATGACTGCTGGCTGTGGGTCGGCGCCATCGGTGACGACGGCTACGGTCGCTTCTCGATTCGCCGAGACGGACGTGAGCGGATGGTGCGTCCGCAGCGGCTGCTCTACGAGCACCTCACCGGGCGCACGCTCACGCCCAAGGTCGATCTGCTGCACGACTGCGACGTGCCGATCTGCGTGCATGTCTCGATCGGGGAGGATTCGCACCTGTTCGAGGGCGACGACCGGATGAACATGCGTGATCGCGAGCAGAAGGGCCGTGCCGGGAGGCGTGGAGTTCTGCGTCGCGGGTTGTCGCGCAAGCAGCATGCGATCCGTTCCCGTGCGCTGCGCCAGGTGGTGTTGACGATCGGGTGGGATCGCGATGCGATTTCCGCAGTCCTCAGCGGCAATGCGCCGAGTCAGCCACGGCTGTTTGATTGGCCATAGCCGAACAGGGTGGCTTGCAGTTCCCAGAGGGCCGTCTGGATCCGCTCACGGTCGGCGCGCCAGTAGATGACGCCGCCCGTTCCGCGCGGATGGGTTGCCCGCCGCTCGATGAGGAACCCTGCGCGGGTGAGCGCTTCAAGGTTTTTGCCGATGCCGGTGCGGGTGATGTTGAGGGCGTGGACGAGATCGAGGGCTGTGACCTCGCCGTGCGCGAGCACCAGACGGAGGATCGCGATCCGGACCGGAGAGGCGCCGAGGAGAATCTCGGGTGCGCTGCGCTCATCTGCAACTTCATCAGAACCTGGCACGTCTGGGCCTCTCATCCTCGACAACGTCATACAACGGTAGGCCGAAAGCGGCGGCCCCGTGCATCACTGCACGGGGCCGCGCTGTTGCCGTCGGTGCGCGAAGGCTGAACGGGCTGTTGACGGGACAGCCGGTGCCTTCGTCGATCGCGCCGCTGAAGTAGATCCGGTTGGCCCAGATGCCGCCGATGTCGGCATCGAGCATGTCGGGAAGGGGAGGAGCTGCGCGACGGCCTCGACGGGGGCGTCGTGGGCATTGTCGGTGAGGATCGTCGTGGGCCTATTGCTGGCGATGGTGTTCGTCAGGCTGCGTGGACCGTGGTCGTGGGGTGCTGCGCTTCGGCATCCTGGCGGCGGATCTCGTCGGCGAGGCCGGCCCGCCGGTGGGCGAAAGTCTGCAGCAGGATGTCGTTGTGGTGGGCGGCCATGTACCAGTGGTCGCGGTCCTGCTCGGCTTGGGAGAGTTCGGCCTTCAGCCGTGCGATCTCGGCGCGCATGAACGTGTCGGCCGCACAGGATCCGTGGTGGAAGGCCCCGCAGTGCTCGTGGCGCGCTTCTTCCTCGGCTTGCGCCTGGCGCCTCTGCTCGCGGAGCTCCGCCGCGATGGTTGCTTCGGCCTCGTCGGCGGTCATCCGGGGGATCCGGTACGCCTCGCCCCAGGGCATGGGCCGGACGGTCATGTCGACGGCCAGCACGCACGCTCCGCGACCAGTTCCGAGATCTTGTCCGGCCGGAAGCCGCCCCAGTGGTCCTCGTCAGTGACAACGACGGGCGCCTGGAGGTATCCGAGAGACTTCACGAGTTCGAGGGCTGCGGGATCCTCAGTGATATCGATCACGTCGTAGTCGATGCCTTTCGCGTCCATTGCGCGGTAGGTGGCGTTGCACTGAACGCAACCGGGCTTCGTATAAACCTTGACCATGATCTTCTACCTTTCCGCATGATGTTTCCGATATCTCTATTGTACTCCGATTGTCGCTATAAACCTAGAATTGTTTTAGTTCTATTCTTGCCCGGCATAGGTTTTTTCAAACGTGAGCGCAGGGGTTGCTGGGCGACGAGCGGGCTGGAAACCCCCGTGGCTCAACGCGGCATAAACGAATCGTGTTGCGCATTTCGCGAGCTACTTGCCTTTGTCGCACGGACGTTTCTTTCGCGGCTGGGATCGCATTAGGCTGCATTCTTCTGCGCTTTTGTGATTCCCCTTCGCCCTCAGCTATTTGGGAGTGGGGATCACCGCGCGCTCGCCGCTGTCGTGTCCGTGTTGAGGTGACAAAGTGCGCGGTGTAGTACCGGTCACGCCATCAGTCTGGGTCTGTCGGCGGTCTGGGTCCCCGGCCGCGGAAGTTTTTCGCTGCGAGGTCGAACTCGCCGTACGGGCTGTAGCCGGGGACGTGGTGGTGAACCGTCCCAGGTTTGATGTCGCTTCCTTGTGAGTTGAAAGGAAGGCGTCATTCCGAAGTTGGTCGATCTCGAGGTCCGTAAAGCGGGCCGTCCGGTTGGTGCTTGAGCCCCGGGCCGAGTGGCCCTCGAACGCGACCCAGGCGTAGTACGTGTTTCCAAACTGGCTCTTCACGAACGAGGGTGTAGTGCGGGCCTGAACCCTCCTGCCTCGAGCAGGCTGCGCGCGACGTAGTGGGTCAGGTTCCGGAATCCGAGCGCAGATCCGCGGAGGTGTTCAAGCCTGCCGTTGATCGCTTCCGTCGGCCCGTTATGTGCCGGGCCGGTCGAAGAACGCGAGGATGTCGGCGGCGCGCTGCTTCATCGTGCGGCCGAGCTTGCGGATCTCGACGAGCGCGGCGGGAACGCCGGTGGTGATCGTGGCGATCACGGCCTGCATGGCCACCTTCGCCTGCTTCTTGTCGGGTTCACGGTATGCCGCGACGATGCGCTGGTAGATGCCCCAGGTCGCTTCGACCTCGACATGCTCCTCGACCGCGAACACCGCGTCCAGTCGGAGCTTCTGATTCTCGATGAGCAGACTCGCGCCCGTGTGCAGGGTGCGCCTCGCCTTGTAGAGCGGATCGTTCTTGAGTCCGCGGTGCCCGGTGGTGTCCTGCTGGACGCGGCGGCGGCAGACATCGAGCGCGTCACCGGCGAGACGGACGACATGGAACGGGTCCATGACGGGGACGGCATCGGGGAGTTCTTCGGCGGCGGCGGTCTTGAACCCGGCGAACCCGTCCATAGCGACCACCTCGATCGCCTGCGACCACGACGCGGAGCGAGCGGCGAGCCACTGCTTGAATACTGCCTTGGAACGGCCCTCGACCATGTCCAGCAGCCTGGCGGGCCCTGTCTTCTCGCGGGCGGGGGTGAGGTCGATGATCACGGTGACGTACTTGTCGCCGAGCCGGGTGTGACGCCAGACGTGCTCGTCGACTCCGATCGTGGTGACCCCGTCGAACCTCGTGGGGTCATCGATCAGCCGTCGCTTGCCTTCGGCGAGGACGGCGGCGTTCGCGGCGCTCCAGGACACCCCGAGACCTGCAGCGACGCGGGTCACGGTGAGGTGGTCGACGACGATGCCCGGCAGCGCCCATTCCAGGCCGCCACGGGAGATCTTCGCCCTCGCCGCCGCCGCTCGCGTCATGTCCTGCCGCCACGTGCGCCGACACTGCGCACACCGGTACCGGCGCACCCGTACCAGCAGCATCGTCGGCCGATGCCCGAACGGCTCATGCGCGAGCGGCCGCGTCACCGTGTCCCGCGGCACGCCCTCAGCACCACACTTCCGACACCACGGGTCATCGTCGACGACGCGGCATTCGATCGTCGCCCGATCCGGCTCGAGCAACTGGCCCACGGCGACCAGCCCGAGCTCGTCGAGGCGGCAGAACGTGGTCAGGTCAGGGGTCGCGAACGTAGGGTGGAGCACGTCGAGGTCTTTCGGGATGGCAAGCGTGAAGAACTTCCATCATCCGGGAGACCTCGACCCCTACCCGGCCGCAAACGCGATCAACCGACTACACCCTCGTTCGTGAAGAGCCATCTTGCTTTCGGATCGTCCCCCGACTCGCGCGGTACCCGCGGAAGGGGCAACCCTGATGCGCGCCATTTGTTTTGAAGGCTGAACGGAAACCGCTGAGTTATACCGACAGATGATTTCCTAGGATCCTCCGAGGCCCGAAGGTAGTTGGAACGTGACCTTCAACGGAGTAGAGACATGAACTTTGAAACCGAACTCGCGCGACTGAGCGGAACCGTGTACCGCGATGGTCGTCATGTGGCGTCCACTTCGGATCGCACGAAGGCCGTCCTGGATCCGGCGACAGCTCGTCGAATCGGCCAGTTCGCCGACGTAGACCTGGACGAGGTGGATCTGACGGTCGAATCCGCGAACCGCGCTCAGAAGCACTGGTGGGCGCTGAGCGCTCTTGAGCGTTCCGAGTCCCTCCACGAGGTCGCCACGCGTATCCGGGCTCTGAGCGCGGATGTCGCAGAGCTTCTGACACGCGAAACGGGGAAGCCGTACAAGGAGTCCGCAGACGAACTCATGTGGACGGCCACCGCGGTGGACTACTACGCAGAGCTCGGCCGTCACTCCATCGGATCCGTCCTTGGGCCGTCCGTCGCGGGGCAGTTGCACTACACGCTCAAAGAGCCCATGGGAACCGTCGTCATAATCCTGCCGGCGAACTACCCGATCCTCCTGTTCATCTGGGAGGCGGCCGCAGCGCTCGCCGCCGGTAACGCCGTCATCGTGAAGCCCTCGGAGTGGGCGAGCCTGACGACGCTCAAGTTCATGGAAGCGTTCAACGAGCTGCCGGCCGGGCTTGTCCAGTGCCTCACGGGCGGCGGCGCAGTGGGTGCTCGGCTCGTGTCTCATCCAGACACGCACATGGTCGGATTCACCGGGAGCATCAATACGGGGCGCGCAATCGCCCGAGCCTGCGCAGACCAGTTCAAGCCCACCCTGATCGAGGCGTCAGGCAACGACGCCTTCATCGTGATGCCCTCCGCGCCGATCGATGTCGCGGCACGTGCTGCCACGTTCGCTGCGTTCTTCAACTGCGGCCAGGTGTGCACCTCAGGTGAACGCTTCTTCGTCCACGAGGACGTCTATGACGAGTTCCTGGCAGCGTTCATCGCGGAGTCGACGAAGCTGCGAATCGGAAGCGGTCTCGACTCTGTCGATATCGGGCCGATGGAGCACGCGGGCGAGCGGGACCGGGTGGAGCGGGTCCTGGCCCGTGCGGTCGAGCAGGGCGCCTCTGTGGTGCTGGGTGGTTCGCGGCCGGCCGACCTTCCTGACGAGCTGAAAGACGGATTCTTCTTCCAGCCCACGATTCTCGTCGACGTGAAGCCGGAAATGGAGATTCTGCAGGCGGAAATCTTCGGTCCCCTCGCGCCGGTCGTCAAGGTCTCGTCGCTCGGCGAAGCCATTGCATTGACAAACGACTCTGATTTCGGTCTCGGTGCGACGATCTACACCAAGGACGCTGAGGAGATCTTCCGTGCGACCAACGAGATCGTCAGCGGCATGGTCTGGGTCAACGCGCCGATTCTCGACAACGATGCCGGCCCGTTCGGCGGTCGGAAGATGTCCGGCATGGGACGGCAGCTGGGTGCCGAGGGACTTGAGACCTTCCGGCACACCAAGCTCGTCATGATCGACCCCAGTGCGAGCGCGCACGACTTCTGGTGGTTCCCGTATTCGGATGACGAGTCGTGGAAGGCCCCAAGAGCGCATAACCCCACCGACTCCGAGGCCGTCAGCGATTTCAGCGAGCCGCTGGCGGCCTCGGTCCACCCATAGACCTGGGAGCTCCGGATGAACGCACAGCCCACACATCAACTCGTGCTCACGCTCGATTGCGAGGACCAGCTCGGGATCGTGCATGCGGTCGCGGGGTTCCTCGTCTCACACGGATGCAACATTGTCGACAGTCAGCAGTTCGACGAGAATGGCGCGAACCGATTCTTTCTCCGCGTGCAGGCCACCTACCCGGCCGCAACGACGATCGACGCCCTCCGTGCCGCGTTCCAGGCGACGGCAGACGCGTTCGCGATGTGCTGGTCGCTCGCGGAAGCTGCGGAGAGGGTTCGAACGCTGCTCATGGTCTCAAAGGCGCCGCATTGCATGAGCGACCTGCTGGAGCGTTGGTCGAACGGCCAGCTCCCCGTGGAGATCCCCGCTATCGTCTCCAACCATCGAGACCTGGAGTACATCGCAGATCGATTCGCCATCCCCTTCGTGCACATCCCGGTCGCACCTGACACCAAGGCGGCGGCCGAGCAGGAACTGTTGGCCCTCATCGACGACCAGAAGATCGAACTTGTCGTTCTCGCGCGCTACATGCAGGTCTTGAGCGACGACCTGTGCTCAGCCCTTCCCAACCGGATCATCAATATCCATCATTCCTTCCTTCCTGGGTTCAAAGGATCGAGGCCGTACCATCAGGCCCACGCCCGCGGAGTGAAACTCGTCGGCGCCTCAGCCCATTACGTGACAGCCGACCTCGACGAGGGCCCGATCATCGAGCAGGAAGTCTTGCGCGTCGACCACCGCGCCACACCTGAGGATCTCGTCGTCGCCGGTCGCGAAGCCGAGCGCGCAGCGCTGGCGCGAGCCGTCCGGTGGCACGCAGAACACAGGGTCATGATCAACGGTCGTCGAACCGTCGTCTTCAACTAGCCACACTGTGGCACGCCTGGAAGGAAACCATGGAACGTCTTGTCGACAAATCCATCAGCGGCTCCGTATTCACAGACTCGACAAGTGACCCATTGCCCCCCAGAGCCAAGATCGTCATCGTCGGTGGCGGTGTGGTCGGCGCCAGCATTGCGTACCATTTGGCCGAGGGTGGGGAGCGCGATGTGCTCCTCGTCGAGGCCAACGTTATCGGCAGTGGTACGTCATGGCACGCGGCCGGCCTCGTGACAGGGGCTCGCGGCACGGCGACGCTCACTGATCTCGCTCAGTACGGGTTGCAGACCTACCAGCAGCTGGAGTCGGTGTCCGGTATCGACGTCAACTACACGCGCGCAGGATCATTGTCGATCGCGCGAACACCAGGCCGACTCGACGAAATCACGTATGCGCGCGACGTGGCACGTCAACGTGGTGTGCAGACCGAGATGCTGACCGGGAAGCGCTTCAGCGAAGTCTGGCCGCTTGCGAGGCAAGACGGCATCCTCGGATCCCTCCTACTCCCGGACGACGGACATGTGAATCCGGGGTGGTCTGCCGTGGCGTTCGCGAAGCTCGCGTGGGAACGCGGTGTGAAACTCCGCGAGCGCGCGCGTGTGACCGACATTCTGGTCCGCAATGGCCGCGCAGTCGGGGTCAGGACGGAGCAAGGCGAGATCGAAGCCGACCAGATCGTCATCGCCGGGGGCCTGTGGAGCCGCGATCTCGCAGCCACAGCGGGCGCATACGTGCCGCTTTATGCCGCTGAGCATGTTCACGTACTGTCCAAACCGATCGATGGCGCACACCTGACCCTTCCTGTCTTCCGCGACCTCGACAGCAGCTACTACCTCCGCCATGAGCGGGGTCGGATCCTCGTCGGCGCGTTCGAGCCGGAAGGGTTGCCCCGCGCGCTCGACGAGATCAGCGATGCCGGATTCGCCGAGTTCGATCCGGACTGGGAGCATTTCGCGCCGATCCGTGCGCATGTCGAGCACGCGGTGCCCGCCATCGAAGAGGTCGGATACGAGCGATTCCTCAACGCGCCGGAAAGCTTCACCCCAGACGCGAACTTCGCAATCGGCGAGACCGGAGAAGTGGCAGGGCTGTTCGTAGCGGCCGGTATGAATTCCCAAGGGATTATCTTCGCGCCCGCCGTAGGCCGCGAGCTCGCCGCCTGGATGCTCAGCGGGTCACCACAATTTGACGCATACGACGTCGATGTCCGCAGGTTCTCGCGGCCTCAGTCCAACCGAAGATTCCTGCACGACCGGACGCGGGAGGGCCTCGGTCGACTTTATGCCATGCATTGGCCGCAACTTCAGATGTCGACGGGCAGAGGCGTTCGGCGAACACCTCTGCATGACCGGCTCGCCTCCCTAGGGGCGTCCTTCGGCGAACTCAACGGCTGGGAACGAGTGAACTGGTATGGGAGGCCTGGGACAAGTCCGACGTACGAATACAGCTATGGCCGACCCAACTGGTTCGAACGCGTTCGCGAGGAGCACCTGGCCGCTCGCGACGGGGTCGCGCTCTTCGACCTCAGTCCGTTCGCCAAGGTGGAGATCGCAGGACCCGACGCACTCGCGGTAGTTCAGCGGCTATTCACCGCCAATCTCGATGTGCCTGTCGACAAGGCGGTCTACACGCTTCAACTCAACGCGGCTGGAGGCATCGAGCTCGATGGTACGGTCACACGCTTGGCGGAGGATCGCTTCCTCATCGTGACGCCGAGTGCGACGCAGCAGAAAACGCTGTCGATCGTGCGCAGGGCCGCGGCTGGAACCGCAGCTGCGGTGTTCGACGCAACAGCCGCATTTGCGACCATTGCTGTGATGGGACCGGACTCGCGTCGACTCTTGGAGCGGGTGTCTCCGGAGGATTGGTCGGATGCTGCGCAGAAGTACACGTTCGGCCGACAGGTCGAGATCGCGGATGGCTATGCCTACGCGCTGCGTGTCTCGTTCGTCGGAGAGCTGGGCTACGAGCTCTACGTAAGCGCCGACCTCGCTGTGAACGTATTCGATGCCCTCTGGCACGCCGGACAAGATCTCGGACTCCGCTTGGCCGGCTACTTTGCCTTGGACACGTTGCGGAGCGAGAAGGGCTTCCGTCACCTAGGGCATGACATTGGCCAAGTCGACGATCCCATCTCGGCAGGACTCAAGTTCACTGTCGACCTGGAGAAGGAGTGCGGATTCGTCGGACGCGATGCGGTCGCCGCACTGGGTTCTAGCTCGCAGAAGCACCGCACCGTCTATTTCACAATCGATGACCCAGACCCGATTCTCGTCCACGACGAGACGGTCTTCCTCGACGGCAACCCGGTCGGACGCGTCACGAGCGGCAACTACGGACACACTCTTGGACGCGCCGTCGGGATCGCGGCGATCGATCCGGCTGCAGACCCATCTGGGGCGTTCACCATCGAATGCAAAGGCGTCCAGTATCCATTGACTATCTCTCGGCGACCCTTCTATGACCCGTCTGGGGCGCGCATGAAGGTGTGATGGCGGCAGGAAGACCGATCACTCTGACATGCTTCCGAGTTCAATGCACAAACCCCGGCCGCGATGAGGAGCATTCCTGCGGCCATTGCCCCGGTGAGTCTTTCCGAAGAGGATACGGCGTCCTTGTGGGGCCATCCGCAAGTAGAGCGCGCCTCCGACTTCGAGCTCGATTGTGCACACCTCCGACTTCGAGCTCGATTGTGCACGCCAACGCCGCGTATGAAATCGCTGCCTCGTCCCCGCGGAAGTTGGGGTGTCGAGAGCGACGCTGTCAGGGCGACGCCTACGGTCCGAACCGGCGCCGCCTTGTACGGAAGTAACAAAGCAGATCTCACTTTTGGCCCACCGTCGCATTGTTGCGTCCAAAAGCAAGTACCTACTCTTCTCGGGAGGCCAACGAATGGCGGCAGCGAAAGGTACAGCGATGTCCAAACTGCAAGGGAAACGCATACTCGTCACTGGTGGAGCGCGCGGGATGGGCCGGAGCCATGTCGAGTACCTCAGCGAGCTGGGCGCCCGAGTTGTGATCGCGGACGTTCTCGACGCCGATGGTGCCGAGCTCGCGTCAGAGCTTCGTGGTCAGAATCGCGATGTCGTCTTCGTGCACCTCGATGTCACATCGGAAACCAATTGGGCACGTGTCGTCGCTCATGCGCAGTCACTCTGGGGAGGCCTCGACGGATTGGTCAACAATGCGGGCGTCACCGGCACGTGGGGAGGCCCGGAAGTTGAAGATCTCAGCGCTTGGAATGCCACCATCGCGGTGAACCAGACAGGAAGCTACCTCGGCATTCGGCATGTGGCACCGCTGATGCGGAGTGCCGGTGGTGGGGCGATTGTGAATGTGTCATCGATTCTCGGCTTCGTCGGGGATGGAGACTACTTCGCGTATTCGGCCAGCAAGGGAGCACTCCGGACCATGACACGAGCCGCCGCGCTCAAGTACGCGAACGACGCGGTCCGAGTCAACGCGATCTGTCCAGGCATGGTGCGCACACCCATGAACGATGAAGAGGCTGACGCAGATGGCTACGTCAGCCATACGCCGTTGAAGCGGATGGCGGAGCCGATCGAGATCTCACGAGCCGTCGCATTCCTGCTCTCGGACGACGCGTCCTACATAACCGGATCGGATCTGGTCATCGACGGCGGCTACCTCGCCCGCTGAACCTTGCCCACCAACCACCTCCCCGACCGCTTCGTGGTCGTCTCATAACCCGAAAATCAACAAGGTCCGCCGCGGCGTCGCAGCGACCTCTGTCCGAGGAAGGACACACAGCATGTCTGGTATCACTCCGTCACCGTCGACGGCCATCGACCCAGAAACCTCAGCGCCCGCCCGCCTGAAAGGGCACATGGGCGTTCTCGACATCGTCTTCAGCGTCCTCGCGTTCAACGCACCGATGTCGGTATTCGTCGGGTTCATCACCGTCATCATCGGTTTCGGGAACGGAATCGGGACTCCGCTGGTCTTCATCGCCACGGGAATCCTGATGCTGCTGTTCGCGGTCGGTTTCACGACGATGAGCCGCGATCTCCCCAATCCCGGCGCCTTCTACGCGTACATTACGGCCGGTTTGGGGCGTCCCGTCGGCCTTGGAAGCGCTTTTGTCGCTCTCGTCTCGTACGTGTTCATCCTGGTCGGCGGCTATTGCTTCGGAGGAATCTCGTGGCAGAGCCTCATCCATGACCGATTCGGCGGCCCAGACATCCCGTGGTGGGTTTACACGCTGGCCACCGTCATCGTCGTCTCCATCCTGGGCTACTTTCACATCAACCTCTCGGCGAAGGTTCTGATGATCTTCATGATCCTGGAGAGCATCGTGATGGTGGCCTACGACGTGTTCGTGATCGCACGAGGCGGCGACGGTGGAACCGCCCCTCTTTCGCTCGCCCCACTGAATCCAGCCAATGCCTTCGGTGGATCCATCGGTCTGGCGATCATCTTCGGTGTGGTCTGCTTCTCGGGATTCGAAGCCACCGCGGTATTCCGGGAGGAAGCGCGAACCCCGGAGAAGACTGTGCCGCGCGCGACCTACGCCGCGATCATCTTCCTGATGGTGCTGTACGCACTCACGGCATGGGCCATGATCAACGGCATCGGCGTGGAGCACGCGGTCAAAGCGTCCGCAGCGGATCCCACTGGTGCGGCCTTCGCGACGGCCGAGGTCTACCTGAGCAAGATCGGTGTCGACGTCGTGAACCTCCTGTTGTGCACGAGCATCTTCGCAGCGAACCTGGCAGCTCACAATGTCTCGACGCGATACATCTATTCGCTGAGCGTCGACCGGATCTTTCCAGGGGTCCTCGCATCGGTCCACAAGAAGCAGATGTCGCCTCACCGGGCGTCGACTCTGGTCTCTGCCATCACAGTGGTCTCGATCGGTATCTGCGTCGCGCTCAACGGCAACCCGAGCACGCTCTACGCGACGCTCGTCGGTATCGGAGGGTACGCGCTGATCCTGCTCCTGCTGCTGACCAGCATCGGCATCGTGGTCTACTTCCGTCGCAAGCCCGGGATCAAGGCTCGAATCGCCAAAACCGTCGTCGCGCCTGTACTCGCTATGATCGGCCTCGCTGTCGCTTTCGTGATCGCTACTCAGAACGTCGACGTCATGATCGGCGGCAGTGTTGCCTTGGCCATCGCTCTGGTCGCGCTCTTCTTCGTACTGCTCGCCGCGGGAATCGTCGTTGCGTTGATCCTCAAGCGTTTCCGACCTTCGGTTTACGCGCGGATCGGTCGACAGGATGTGTGAACTGTTCTCAGACCGCCGTATGCTCCTGGAGCCGAACCGATGACTTTCGCCCCACCTGACGTCCGCGGCGAGCGGGTCTCCGTCATCGGGGTAGGAACCATGGGCACCGCGATAGCATCACAGCTCATCACCCGCGGAGCGCGAGTCACCATCTGGAACCGTAGTCCAGGCAAGTACGAGCCCCTCGTGGCGGCTGGTGCCATTGCTGCGTCGACATTCGACGAGGCGATCGAGGCGAGCCCACTGGCGATCTCGTGCTTGATCAATTCTTCGGTCGCGCAGTCCCTGCTCGCCGAGCGTTCAGCAACACGATCACTGAACGGCAGAACGTTCGTCGACACGTCCACCGCTTCGCCGACCGATGTCCAGCAACTGGGGGATCTCCTCGGTGCGGCCGGCGGCAAGCATCTCGATGCCAAATTGATGTTCTATCCGGCTCAGGTGGGCTCAAGCTCCGCCACCATCTTCGTCTCCGGCTCGCCCGAGCTGTACTCCCGGTTCCAGAGCATCTTCGAGAACATCGTTGGAGATGTGCGATTCATCGGCCACGACCCGCGTCGAGCATCCATCCTTTACACCGCTGTCTGGAGCTACTACTACGCAGGCCTGTTCGGGTTTCTGGAAGGACTCGCGCTCGTTACTCGGAGCGGGATAGAACCAACCCTGTTCCTTGACCAGGTGCGGGCGTCTAGCAGCGATCTGATCCAACATCTGCGCGAGACTGCGGAGCGGATCAGCGAGGATCGGCTCGAGGGCGATCAAGCAGCCGTGGAGATCTACACCAAAGGCTTCCAGACCATGATCGACACGTACGACGAAGTCGGGATCCCGTCACGGATGCTTGAGCCTCAGCGCGCGCTGAGCGCATTCGCACGTGACAAGGGTTACGGTCGTGCCGATATCGCGGCTGTAACCCGGGCACTTCTAGACACGTCAGAGTTCCCGATCACCGCGCACGGACGCATCACATCCAACTGAAAGCACAGCCACGAAAGGAAAACAGAATGCCCGGCTACGTCAAGACCATCGAAGAGGTGGAGAGGATCGAGAACTTCCTCGCACCCTCCCGCTTCACCTGCGAGGAGATCGGCGTCTATTTCAAGACGACCTGGGAGTTCGCCAAGGAGGTGCTGCCTCCCTGCTTCGAGCCCATCGGAGACGAGACCGCCGGCACGGCGGACGCCTACGCGAACGTCACCAGCTATGAAAGCGCGTACTGCGGCACGTTCGATGGCGCGATCGTCTCCATCCTGTGCCGCTACGGCGACATCGACGGCTACTGGATGCTCTCCGAGATCATTTCGCCGGAACTGCCCGTCGCCATCGGTCGCGAACTGTGGGGTGAGGTCAAGAAGAACGGCAACGGCCGGATCTGGCGCGACGGCACCCGCACGCGGGCGACCGGCGAACGTCGCGGAATCACCTTCATGGAGCTGAACGTGGATGTCGACGGACCGGAGGAGGGACCGTTCACCGTCGACAGCAACGGCTTCGACATCAAGATGTTCCCCAGCTCCGACGCCCGGGGCCTCCAGTACCCGCCGCTGCTCAACATCTGGGACATCAAGTACGAGTGGACGAGCTACCGCGAGGGAACAGGGACGCTCGAGTGGAGCCACTCCATCTGGGATCCGACGTACACCATCCCGATCCTTTCCGTGGACAAGGCGATCGACGGGAAGTACGTCGGCTACTGGCCGCTCGGCCAGCAGATCGAGCTCGAGGACCCGGACAACATCTACCGGAAGTACCTCTGGGGTCGTGCCTACGACGACCCGACCTGGTTCCCGATCTCGAAGCGCTTCCAGGGCCTGGACGAGCTCAACCCCATCCCGGATGCCGGCTGAGGGCTGACGTACGAAAGAAGGGGTGCCGAGCTGAGCTCGGCACCCCTTCTTTCGTGGAGGGATCACTCGATCGGTCGGCCGATCGAGTCGATCTCCCGGTCGGAGTGTGCGATGGCCTCGGCCTCGCGCGTGAGGTCGAGGTTGCGGCAGAGAAGCCAGTAGACCAGGAACCCGACGGGGACGCCGACGAAGAAGGCGATGTCGACGCCTCCCAGCAGGTGGGCGACCGGGCCCTCGTAGAACGCCAGGTTCATGAACGGGACCATGATCAGGAAGGTGATGAGGTACGCGGTGATCCCCCGCCAGTTCCACAGGCCGTAGATGCCGTTCTTCTTGAACATCTCGACGACCGAGTAGCGGCCGCGCCGAACGAGGAAGAAGTCGGTGAGATTGACGGATGTCCACGGCGCCATCAGGTACGCGACCACGGCGAGGACGGTCGCCAGGCTCGTGTTCAGGAAGTCGGCCGGTACGAGGGCTGCCGCGATCGTGCCGGTGACGCCGACGAGGAGGATCGTGACGAGACGGATGCCGCGTGTGGGTCTCACGGGCCGGACGCTGTCGACGGCGGTGATGAGGGTCAGGGAGCCTCCGTAGACGCACATCGCCATCAGCCCCAGGAGGCCAAGGCCCCCCGCGATGACCATCAGCGGGCCGAGGCCGGGGAAGACCTTGTTCCCTGTGACGAGCAGACCGGCGATGAAGTCGTCCTTCGGGAGGAGGGCTGCGCAGATGGCCCCGACGGCCATGAACGAGAAGAGGCCCAGGATCAGTCCGAGAGAAGTGTAGGTGATGATGGCGCGCTTGCTCGTGTGGGCGGGCATGTAGCGGGAGTAGTCCGAGACGAAGAACGCCCAGGTGAGCTGGTAGCCGGTCGCCGCCGAGACGACGACCAGGAACGGGGCCAGGTCGAAAGTCTTCGTGAGGTCGAACAGGGACGGCGCCAGGGATCCGCCGATCGTCAGGCCGACGACGTAGATGATGATGATGACGACCAGGGCGATGGTGATGACTCGCTGCGCGACGTGGAGCCAGTGATAGCCGAAGATCGCCAGGACGATCGCGACCACGCAGGTGATGATCGCCCAGAGAGGCGCATTGCCGGCGCCGAGTTCTGTCGCCGCGACACCGAGCAGGTTCCCGCCGAGGACGACGTAGCCCCAGTACACGATGATCGCCATCGCCCAGATGAAGAGCGCGCCGTACCGGCCGAACTGTGGGCGGGACTGAACCATCTGCGGCAGACCGAGGTGAGGTCCCTGGGTCGCGTGAGCGGCGACGGGGATGGTTCCGAGGATGGTGCCGATGGCGAGCGCGATGAGCGTCCAGCCCAGGTTGAGCCCCAGGGAGATCCCGATCGCTCCGGTCGCGAGCGACAGCAGCTGCGCGCTGCCCGCGAACCAGATGGTGGCCTGGTCGGTGACGCGTCCTCGCCGCTCGGCGTGGGGGACGTAGTCGATGGAGCGCGTCTCTATGCGTGAGATCACGCCGGTCTCGGTGGGGCGGGAGCCTTGTGTCATGTTCGATTCTCCGGGAAGAGCGGTCGTCAATTGTGACGAGGGTTGAGTCGACGCCACGAACACGAAGTCAGACGACGCCGTCTGGGGGTGGGGGTGGCCCGGTGTGGCGCTCAACCGCGCCGGGTCCACTCGTCAAGAGTGGAGCCGAAGCGGCCGTCGCAAAATAGTACGAGGGAACAACTCCAGCCGTTCGAGTTGTTCCCTCGTCTATGCCCGCGAGTCAGCGTCCGCTGATGGTGTCCGCGAGTCTGGCCACCAGGCTCGTCTTGCCGCTCCGCGAGGCGTATTCGCGCTGGTCGGCGTATCGGTAGGCCGCATACAAGGCCGTCGCCCCGATCCACCGCAGGGGCTCGAACTCCCAGTTCCGGGACTGCCGGCCCACCCAGGGGAGTTCGCTCAGATCGGACGGCTCCCCGAGGATGAGGTCGCGAAGTGTCCGCGCGGCCAGATTGGTGCCGCTGAGCCCATGGCCCACATAGCCGCCGGCGGAGGCGAGGCCCGTCGAGCGGTCGAAGTTGACGGCCGCGCACCAGTCGCGGGGCACGCCGAGGACGCCGGACCATGTGTGCTCAAGGGCGACGTCCCGCAGCGTGGGGAAGAGCTCCCCGAGACGTGCGCGAAGCAGCTCGACCGCGAATTCGGCGGTGCGCCCGTTGCGGTCGAAGCCCGATGCGAAGTTGTACGGGACTCCGCGGCCGCCGATCGCGATCCGGCCGTCCGCAGTCTTGTGCGTGTAGGTGAAGCTGTGCGCCATGTCGCCGAGCAGCTCGCCACCGGACCAGCCGACGGCATCGAGCTGCTCGTCCGACAGCCGTTCGGTGATCACCATGCTGCTGTTCATCGGCAAGAGCTTCCGCGGCATGCCGTCGAGACTGAGCGTGTATCCCTCGAGGGCCCGCACGATGATCGGCGCCCGGACGCGGCCGCGATCCGTCTGCACGAGCTGCGGGGCGATGGAGGTGGCGGTGGTCTTCTCGTAGATCGTGACACCAGCGCGCTCCACGGCACGTGCCAGGCCGAAGGTGTACTTCGCTGGATGCACGCGAGCGCAGTGCGGGGTCCAGTAGCCGCCCAGCGCGCGGTCCACGGTGACGCGCTCGGCGACCTCGGAGGCCGAGAGCTCGAAGACGTCGTCCTCGCCCCAGCCTTGCTGCTTCATCTGGCGGACGTGCTCTCGCGCTCGGGCGAGTTGCGGCGCTGAGGTGGCGACGTGGATCAGCCCGGTCTTCGCGACGCCCTCTGCGAAGCCCTCGCGATGGGCGACCTCGACCGATTCGCGAACGGCGTCGAACATCCGGGACTGCAGGGCGCGGGCGGCGTCGGCTCCGCGTGCGGCGGCGTACCGGCGGAACTGGCCCGCCGGTTCGGCGCTCATCCATCCGCCGTTTCGGCCGGAGGCGCCGTAACCGGCGAACTCACGCTCGAGGATCACGATCTTGAGTGAAGGATCGGCGTGAGCGAGATAGTAGGCGGTCCAGAGTCCGGTCAGCCCGCCGCCGACGATGGCTACATCGGCGTGGATGTCGCCGGGAAGCGACGGTCGGGGAGTGGGCCGGCCGGCGTCCTGCACCCAGAAGGAGACGTCGCCGTTGACGAGGGATTGTGTTGCGGTGTCCATGTGGGAGCATCCTGCCTCGCGGGTGGTCCGGAGTGAACTGTACGGGAGGCTGAAGGAGGCCTGCCGTCCCGTGCTCCAGTCTTAGTCTCAGTCGGCCGGCGAGGCGGGCGCGATGGACTCCCACGCCTGGTAGGCGATCCACAACGCGGAGAGGTCGGAGGACTTGGTGAGCGTGAGCCCCGTCTCCTCCTCGATCTTTCCGAGCCGGTAGGAGAGCGTCTGTCGGTGGATCGAGAGTTCTGCCGCTGTCTCGTTCCAGCGGCGATCGTTGCGCAGATAGGCGAACAGTGTCTGCCGGAGGTTGACGGAACGGGGTGAGTCGTCGGCGAGCGGACCGAGCACGCCCGCGATGATGTCGGCGGCCTCCCGGTTGGAGCGGGTCAGGACGGAGACCGTGGTCCCCTCGAATTCCGTCCAGTACCGGTCGCTGTGCTGTGCGGCCGACAGGACCTTGCCGGCCTCGACGGCGGCCACGCGAGTGTCGGTGTAGTCGGTGAAGACCGACGACACCCCGGCATGAGCGGTGACCCCGTCCAGCAGTCGCCGGAGCTCGTCGATCAATGCGACGGGAACCAGGGCGAGGTGAGACACGCGTCCGGCGCCCACGATCACCGGGAGCTTGGCCGCGGCGACGGCGCGCGCGATCTTCCGGCCGTCCGCTGGAGGGAATGAGACCAGTTGGAAGCCGTCCGACGGGAGGTGAGGATGCACGAACTCTGCGATTTCGGGCAGCGCTGTTCCGTTGAGCAGCGACAGCATGAGCCGTGCCGAGACCTCCGATCGTCTGTCCGCGTCGTTCAGCTGCCTGTCGACCGCGACCTCGAGCACCTTCATGAGATGGATGAGCAGGAAGCTGTCGAGCTCCTCGCCGGCGAATTCGGTGATCGTCAGCGTCACCTGGTGTCCGCCGTGGAGAGAGTACGTGTGCGACGAACTCGACTCGGAGGTGTCTGCAGGGTTCTTCTCCGACCGCAGCAGCGTCAGCCCGGTCGTCTCGTCGACGACGTGGATGCCTATGCTGAGGAGCGAGCTGAGGTCGTTCGTGAGATCGGCATTGTCGTCTCCCGCGTATGCCGCGAGGTGGTAGATCTTGCTCAGTTTGAGGACCTGCAGCGTCTGCCGCGAGGAGTACGCCGCCGCCACGTGGCGTGCGACCACGGCGTAGGGAATTTGTGGCCCCGCCAGCAGGAGCGGGAAGCCTCGCCGGTCCGCCTCCGCGAACATGTCCGACGAAAGCTCAGGCGCGGGCGCATGGTCGCCGATCATCATGCCGGCGAGTCCGGCTTCGTCCAGCCGCGCCACGAAGTCGGCCTGCTCCTGGGGGTCGGAAGGGACGCACAGTCCCACGGTCATGAGCAGTTCGTGAGGACCGAGCCAGTGCTCCGGGTCGCTCATCTCGCAGCTGTGCGCCCACAGGACCTGCCGCCCGGCTCCTTCGCCGCC
The DNA here is from genome assembly GCF_039541635.1 of Microbacterium panaciterrae. Lineage (NCBI taxonomy): Bacteria > Bacillati > Actinomycetota > Actinomycetes > Micrococcales > Microbacteriaceae > Microbacterium > Microbacterium panaciterrae. The sequence continues at coordinate 25,411 of NZ_BAABGP010000012.1, read as the reverse complement.
GGCGAGGACCCGCGTATTCAGACTCGCTGTCGCAACGAGGTCCGCGACGGTGAGGAACTGTGTCTCCATGCCCGCGATTCTATGTTCACGAGTATGAGAAGGCCACTGATTTCTTATCGGAGCACGAGAGACGGCGAGGTCCGACCGCGCATAGCGTGGGCGCAGACAATCCACGATCAGCGACGGCGCCGAAACCGTGCCCCCGCGGGGTCGTGACGACCCGAGGAGTGACGACATGGCGCGTATCGCCGTTCTCGGCGCGGGGCTTGCGGGCCTCGCCGCTGCTGACACGCTCACGAAGGCTGGGCAGGACATCGTGGTGTTCGAAGCACGCGATCGGCCCGGTGGCCGTGTGTGGTCGGAGGAGATCGTCGTGCAGGATCGGGTCTGCACGATCGAGCGCGGTGCCGAGTTCGTCCTCCACGGGTATTCGGCGATGCGGCAGCTGATGGCCGAGCACGACGTGGAGCTCGTCGACACCGGGATGAGCTACTACGTTCGCACGCCGGGCGACGCACCGTCCGTGATAACGGACGACATGGTCGCCGCCGGGCGCGAGGCTCGCTCCGTCACCAGGCAACTGGGTGGCGCGCGCTCCGCCGAAGAGGTGCTCTCGCGATTGGAGCTTCGCCGGGAGGTCGTCGATGCCTTGCGCGCCCGGATCGAGATCTCCACAGCGGTCGGAGCCCGGCATGTCACGGCAGACGCGCTGGGCCAGATCGCCGACGTCGAGCCGAAGCCGAGCTGGCGGATCCGCGGAGGAAACCAGCGGCTGCCGGAGGCGCTGGCACACGCGCTCGCCGGATCGCTCCGGTACCGGTCGACGGTCAGACATGTCGTCAACCTCCCCGACGGTGGAGTGGTCGTAGCCACCGACGATGGTTCCAAAGTCTTCGATGCCGTCGTGGTCGCACTGCCTCTCGCGGTGGTGCGCGGCAGCAAGGACATCTCCTTGCCGAGGAGCGCAGAGCGCGACGTCGCGCTCGCGCGGGTCGTGCAGGGTCACGCGGCGAAGCTCCATCTGCCGCTGATCTCGCCGCCGACGACGAGCGCGGTGATGTCGGTCCGCGATCGTTACTGGACGTGGACGGCGATCGACTCCACCGGGACGGTCGCTCCTGTCCTAAATGCGTTCATGGGAACCTCTGCCGCCATCGATCGTGTTGGACTGCGGCTGGAGCCGCAGCGCTGGGTCCGCAAGGCTCGCGCGCTGAGGCCTGAGCTGATGATCGGTGATGACGACCAGGTCGTGTCGACGATCTGGTCGGATGACCCGCTCGCCGGGGGTGCGTACGCGGCTCATGCCCCAGGCAATCCTTCCTCGTCCGGGCCAGGCCTGGAGACCCCGATCGGCGACGTCTTTTGGGCCGGTGAATACGCGGAACCGGAATTTACCGGCCTGATGGAGGGCGCCATCCGCAGCGGCAAGCGAGCCGCGGAACGCGTTCTCGAAGCCGTCCGGCACAACACCACCGGTATCGGCGAAAGGACACGCGCATGACGACATCCCTCTCCTTCGACGAGATCCTGTGGCCGGCTGCGACAGCTGTCCCCGCCGACCGGGTGTCGACGGGGAGCCCGGAGACGAGCACGCTCGTCCTCCATTCGGAGAACGGGACGGAAGCCGGGCTGTGGCGCGTCACGCCCGGCGAGTTCTCGACGATCCATCGCGGCTATACGGAGATCATCGTGATCCACGATGGTGACGGCGAGTTGGTGCACGACGATGGCAGCGCTCTACCCCTCCGTCCCGGCGCGATCATTGTGCTGGAGGACGGCTGGAGCGGCCGCTGGGTGATCCGGCAGACCGTGACGAAGTCCTACACGATCGTCCCGCAATCTGACGGAAGGCCTGCACGTCACGGTTGAGGCGCCCGCAGGATCCGGCGCAGGTAGTTGCGCGCCCACTCGTCATTGAGCGGCTTCGCGAGACCCAGCCCGTGGAGCATGGTGGCGTCGAACGACGCGATCACGATCGGCACCTCCTCGGGTGCCAGCACCGGGCGCAGGAGCTCGGCGAAGGCCGTCTCCCATCGATCGCCGAACGGCCTCAAGCTCGCCCGTCGATACGCCAGCATGTGCACCTCGTACTCCAGGATGGAACGCTCGCGTTGGGTGTTGGTGTAACCCAGGACGAGCGAGACCAAGGCGTCCTCGAGTTGCGTCGTCAGGTCCCAGGTCGCAGCCCATTCATCGAGCACGCGCAGTTCGTGATCGCTGATGCGTTCGAGCGCCGCGACCAGGAGCGCGTCGAGGTCTTCGAAATAGTACGTGGTCGATCCCAGAGGCACTCCTGCCTCCGTGGCGACGGAGCGATGGCTCAGCGCGAGCACTCCGTCGCGTTCGATCACGGTGACGGCAGCGTCGGCGATCCGCTGCCGGCGGTCGGGGTCTCGGGGTGCCACGGAACGTCTGCCTCCACTCGGCTACGATTATGTACTGCAGTACATTATCGCGTCTGAAGATCGGACATCCGTAGCATCGCCGTCCTCTTCGGCTGCGGCTTATCGTTCGGAACAGACCGAGGTTCGCAGTCGCTGCGACCGATCACCGACGATCGTCAGGAAAGCCACACCATGAGCTATGTATGGACAGCGGAGCAGATCACCCGGTACTTCGGGTACTACGACGGCCTCACCACGCGGAACGACTACTCGTACCTGACTTTCGAGACCACGCCAGAGTTCGCGCGTTCCGTCCTCCCTCCGTGCTTCGAGGCCGCCGATCGCCCGCTGGTGACCGTCTCCTTCATGTCGTTCATGGAGGTAGCGGGCGGCCACACCAATCGTTTCGGCCGCGACAGTGCCGCGATGATCCACATCAACGCCCGCTTCGGCGCCCACGAGGGCATCTACTATCTCAGCGTCTTCGAGACCGAGGAGGTGAACCTCGAGACCGGACGCGAACTGTGGGGGATGCCGAAGAAGCTGGCCGCGGTCGACTCCTTCGACGATGGTCAGCGACTCTGGGGATTCGTGGAACGCAAGGGACATCGTCTCATCGAGATCGAGGCCGACCTCGGCGCCGAGCTCGGTCCGCAGCCGGCCGAGCCGGAGTACTACTTCGAGATCCGCGGCGGTTTCACCGCGAACGGCTTCCGGCTGACGTCCGCGGAGGTGCTGGTCTTCCGTCTGGGGGCGCACACCAGTCGCTTCCGTGAACTGACCTCTCCGCGAGTCGTGCTCACGGGCTCACCCGTCGACCCCGGAGTCGGAACGGTGCCGCTCGGGGCGTTCGTCGAAGGCGGCAACCTCGGTGGCCAGACGGCCTACGAGGTCGTCGACGTCGTGCCGCTGGATGTCGAACGCGACGATTACGCCCCCTTCATCCTCGGGCGGCTGTACGACGATTGGCCCGACTTCCGCGACACCGAAGGCCGGCGGACTACCGCGACCCTCATCACCCCATAATCCGGTCCCCGGCCGGCCGTCCGTGCCCTTTCCCACTCATCGACCCTCTGCGGTCGCTTACCCCCGGAGAACTGCAATGGAGCATCTCGAACAGCAAGACCCGCCTCGCGACCCGGAAGTGAGCCTGGAACACGGCCACACCTCGCTGGGAGCGCTCACCGTGCTCGGCCTCTCTGCACAGCAGATCGGCCCGGGCATCGCGTTGGCGGGCGGATACATGATCCTCTACGCCGGCAACGCCTCCTGGGTGTCGATGCTGGTGGCGCTTGTCGTGTCCGCCTCCATCGGCGCGATCGTCGTCACGTTCTCGCGCAGGCTGGTCGCCTCCGGGGGCCTGATGTCGTACGTGTCGTCCGTCCTCGGGCCGTATGGGCGGGCGCTGACCGGATCGGGATACCTCATCGGACTCCTGATCGCGGCCGCCGCGGTGACCACCGGGGTGGTGATCTTCACAGCGAGCTTCCTCGTGCAGATCGGCGCGACCTGGGCTGCCTCGCCGCTCGCTCAGGGCGCGTCGGCCGTGGTGGTCGCTGCGCTGGCGGGCGCCATCGCGTACCGGGGGGTCGACACCTCCGTGAAGGTGTCGGCCGTGCTCACCTTCGTCGGCATCCCGTTCGTCATCGGGGTCACGATCGCAGCGGCGCTCGCCGCTCCGCACTACTCCATCGCTCCGCAGTTCGACTTCAGCTCGTCCGACTTCAGCTGGAGCGGCATCTTCCAGGGTGCGCTCGTCGCCCTTTCCTACTTTGTCGGCTTCGATGGCCTGAGTGCGATGGCCGGCGAGACGAAGGACCCCAAGGAGAACCTGCCCCGCTTCATCCTGCTCCTCCTGGGAATCACCGGCGCCGCATACGTGGCGATCCTGTGGTTCCAGATCCCGGCGCTCGCAGGCGGGACGAAGCTCCTGGAGAATGGCGACTCCCCGACCGCGGTCCTCGCCCACCTCGGCAATGTGGGGTGGCTTGCGGCGCCTCTCGACCTGCTCATGGCCGCCGCGACCTTCGCGGGTCTGGTCGCAACCTTCAACTACGGGTCGCGGATCATCGGGACGGCCGCCGAGGCAAGACTGCTTCCGCGCGGACTGGCGCACGTGAACCCGAAATTCCGTTCGCCTTCGCGGGCCGTGATCTTCCTGGTGATCATCTCCGCGGGAATCCCGATCGCGTTCGAGCTCGTCGCCGCGACGCCTCCACTCGAGTCGTCCGTGCTCCTCTATACGCTCTTCAGCTACTGCTACTTCATCCCGTACGTGGTGGCGGCTGTCGCGGCCATCGTCCTCGTCGTCCGAGAGCGGCGCGCCAACCCGCTGATGATCGCCGTCTACGCTTTCGCCGGCATCAGTTTCGGATACCTGCTGTTCTATGCGCTGACCAGCGCCGGAGGCGGTGCGTTCGGGGCGCTGCCCTGGATCGCCCTCATCCTGACGGCGGTCGGGTTCGTGGGGCTCCTCATCGTCGATCGCCGAAGCGCAGGCGCCGGCGAGGCTCTCTCCGACCTGCTCTGATCTCCCACGACCTCGCTCAGCGACGGTCGCTGCAGCGACGGTCCCTAGGTTTCCGGTGATGGCACGGGGCCGGTGGAGTCTCGTACGACGAGGGTGGGGGTCGTCAGGAAGCTGGGATGGTCGACGTCTTCGCCGATCTCGTTGAGTAGTGAGAGGAGGGCGTTCTTGCCTTGTTCTCGGAAGTCGTGCCTGATGGTGGTGAGGGCGGGGGTGAAGTAGGGGGCCTCCGGCGTATCGTCCACTCCGGTGACGCTCACATCGTGCGGAATCGCGAGACCGCGCTCGGTGAGTGCGTGCATCGCGCCGAGGGCCATCTGGTCATTGCCTGCGACGATGGCGGTCGGGATGGCGTCGGAGGCCAGCGCCATGATCGCCTCACAGCCGGAACGCGCCGACCAGTCGCCATACGTCAGGCCTGCGGGTTGCAACCCGAAGTGCGCCAGGGCGGTTTCGAACGCCCGCAGCCGGTTTCGGGCCGAGGAGTAGGCCAGTGGACCGGCAATATGAAGGAAGCGCTTGTGGCCCAAATCGACAAGGTGCGACACCAGCTGACCAACCCCCGGCCGCTCGAAGGACGCGCCCGGTTGATCGTCCTCTTCTTCCGCGGCGATGAGGGCGGGGACGCCGAAGTCGATCTGTTCGAAGGCGGCCTTCACGTCGTCCGTCGACGCGAACGCGAGGATTCCGTCGAGGTCGTACTGCAGGAGCTGGTTGAGCGCGGCATCCACTTCGTCCCGATCGCCCAAGTCGAGCGCGATCACATCCAGGAGGTAGCCGGCTTGACGGGCAGCCGTCGTGGCGCCCTGAATGACGAGGCTCGGTCCATACTGATTCACTTCGTGCGTGAGCGCGCCGATGCGATGTGAGCGGCCCGTGATCAGAGCGCGTGCGCTGAGGTTCGGGCGATAGCTCAAGGTTTCGAGTGCCTTCTCGATCTTGGTCTTCGTCGACCCCCGCATCTCGAGTCCTCGCATGTAGCGACTCACGGATTGATGGGAGACGTCGGCGGCCCGCGCGATCTCGTAGATCGTCGCGCGCCGTCGGGCCTGGGAGGGGTCGGGGCGGTCGACATCCACGGTGCCCGGCATTGGTTCCCCTTTCGGCAGGCCGCCCGAAGGCGCGACCCCGGTGTTCGGCACAGGTGGCTTCTCACAATTTACTGCACTTGCGCCCGATAACTTTTATCGGTAACAATATACGCCGGTGCCTAACTGTTATCGGAAACAGTTGAATCAACGACCCGCGAGGCGAGCGCTTTCGCGGCACGCGAGCAGGGCTGACGAAGGAGTTCATATGCCAGACAGCCGTACCGGCGTCCGGTGGGTCCGCTCACCCGCCGGTTCGCCTCGCCGCCTGCTTTTCGGTGCCGACTACAACCCGGAGCAGTGGGAACGTAAGGTCTGGCGTGAGGACGTTCGCCTCATGCGTCAGGCGGGCGTCAACATCGTCTCGGTCGGGATCTTCTCCTGGTCTCAGTTGCAGCCGGCTGCAGACGAGTGGACCTTCGGCTGGCTGGACGATGTGCTTGACCTGCTGCACGCGAACGGCATTTCGGCTGACTTGGCCACGGCGACAGCCTCGCCGCCGCCCTGGCTCACGACCCGGCATCCGGAGATCCTTCCCCTCAACGAGCGAGGAGAGGTTCTCTCTCCAGGAGGGCGTCAGCACTGGCGACCCACGTCGCCGATCTTCCGGGAGTATGCGCTCGAGTTGGTGAGGAAGCTTGCGCAGCGGTACGCCGCGCATCCCGCAGTCGTCGCCTGGCACATCAACAACGAGATCGGCTGCCACAATGCGTGGGACCACTCGAGTGACGCAACAGTCGCGTTCCGGGAGTGGCTGCGCGAGCGCTACACCGATCTGGACGGACTCAATCGTGCCTGGGGAACCGCCTTCTGGTCGCAGCGCTATTCCTCCTTCGACGAGATCCTCACGCCTCGACTGGCCGCCGCCCATCCCAATCCCAGCCAGCAATTGGACTTCAAGCGGTTCTCCTCGGACGCACTGAAGGGGCACCTGCAGGCGGAGCGCGCGATCCTCCGGCAGTGGAGCCCGGAGATCCCGGTCACCACGAACTTCATGGTGATGGATGGCATCACCGCCATGAACTACGCCGATTGGGCCGATGACGTCGACTTCGTCTCGAACGATCATTACGTCACGTTCAAGCCCACCGCCCGCGACGAGCTTTCCTTCTCGGCCAATCTGACGAGCGGCCTGGCGGGCGGCTCCCCGTGGTTCCTGATGGAGCACTCCACGAGCGCGGTGAACTGGCAGCCCGTCAACCTGGCGAAGCCGGAAGGCGCCCTCGCGGCCGATGCCCTGGCGCACGTTGCGCACGGGGCCGACGCCGTGTGTTACTTCCAGTGGCGCCAGTCGCGAGCGGGAGCAGAGAAGTTCCACTCCGCGATGCTCCCGCACGCCGGTGAAGACAGCGACATCTTCCGCGACGTCAGTCGGCTGGGCGAAACCCTTGCAGCGCTGCACGAGGTCGCCGGCAGCCGCCGCAAGCAGGCGCCCGTGGCCATCCTCTTCGACTGGGAGTCGTGGTGGGCGAGCGAACAGGACTCGCATCACACGTCCCGATTCCGCTACCGCGACGAAGTGCTCGACTGGTATCGCGCGGTCCTGGATGGCGGCCACCGTGCCGACGTGATCCCGGTCTCGAGCTCGCTGGAGGGCTACCGGGTGGTCATCGCACCGGCCGTTCATGTTCTTCCTCGCGCGCTGGCGCACCGCTTGACCCACTTCGCCGAAACCGGCGGTCACCTCCTGGTCGCCTTCAACACCGGTCTGGTCGATGAGAACGACCATGCCTGGCTCGGCGGCTACCCCGGGCCCCTCCGAAACGTGCTGGGGATAGGGGTCCAAGAGATCCGACCTCTCCTGGAGGGCCAGCGCACCTCGCTCAGCTACGGCTCTCATGCCGGCCTGTGGACGGAGAAGCTCGACATCGTCGACCCGTCGGTGGAGGTCCTGGCCCGGTACACCGACGGTGAACTGTCCGGCCGCCCGGCGATCACACGGCGCCGCACGGCGGGCGGTACGGCCTCCTATGTCTCGGCCGACCTGGACGACGCTGCCCGAGCCCGTCTAATCGAACATGTCGCCGCGGATGTGCCCAACGAGCTCCCCCGGGATCTGCGGGGAAAAGTCGAGCTGACCGTACGCTCCGACGGCGTCAACGAAACGGCGTTCCTCATCAACCGGACATCCGCCCCTGTCGACATCACTGCCTACGGAACTCCCCACACCATCGTGGGAGCGGACGGCAACAGCGGCCCTGGCCTCCTCCCGTCGCCGGGCGTGGCCGTCGTCTCTGTGACATCGCACCCTTCCGACGACGTCGCATCGGTCGACCGCCGGCCGGTCATGACCGCCTGAACCATCCCCACCAACACATGGAGGTAACAACGGTGTTATCCACACGCATTCTCACCCGAGCTGTGATCGCTGTCACGGCAACGATCGCCACGGTGATCGCCCTCGGCGCGGCGGGAGTCTCTGCTTCGGCGGAGACGAGCGCCCCATCCACAGTGTTCCAACCGAGTGGCGCGGGCTACGAGGCGCCGGGCACCCTGTACTCGCGACAGATCACACTGCACCACAACGGCGACGCCAACGGCACGATCCTGGCCACCTGGGAGAACTACACGACGAGCACTCCCTACTTCCCAATCTACCAGAGCACCAACGGCGGCAGTTCGTGGACCTCGCTCTCGCGAGTCACGGACACCGTCAACGACTTCGGGATGCGCTGGGAGCCCTTTCTCTACGAGCTGCGGGCAGCCGTCGGCAGCCTGCCCGCCGGCACCATCCTGGCGGCGGGACTCTCCGTGCCGGCGGATCGATCGTCGACCGAGATCCTTCTGTTCGACAGCACGGGCCGCGGCGCCACCTGGTCGTTCCTGAGCTCGGTCGCGAAGGGGGGGCGCCGGATTCACGGCCGACCCGAACACGCCGGTCTGGGAACCCTTCCTCATGTACTACCAGGGCCAGCTCGTCGTCTACTTCTCCGACCAGCGGCAGAACTCCACGCACTCCCAGCTTCTCGATCACGAGACCTCGACAGACGGGGTGACCTGGTCGGCCCCCGTCAATGACGTCGTGTACGCATCCCAGGCCGCTCGTCCGGGGATGACGACGGTGGCGCAGATGAACAACAGCAAGTGGATCCTGACCTACGAACTGTGCCAGACCACCGGAGGAAGCTGCCCCGTCTACTACAAGATCAGCACGGACCCGCTGAACTTCAACGCGGTGGCCGGGCAGCAGATCCTGCCGACCGACGGCTCGCACCCGTGCTGCCAGCCGTACGTCGCCTGGACTCCGAGCGGCGGAGCGAACGGCACCATCGTCGTCAGCGCCGGTGGACAGACGCCGCTGCTGATCAACACGGCAGGGGGTGCTTCCGGTTCGTGGCAATCGGAGGACTCCAACGCTCCCTACGGCTACAGCCGCTCCCTGATGGTGATGCCGGACGGCGGAACGGTCATGACGATGTCCGGGGGCTCTCACGACTCGACCTCGCTGAACCCCGTCCAGTGGGCCTTCGACAACGTCGCCCCTTCGGTCTCGTCCGGAGCGAGGTACACCCTGGCGAACTCCAGCTCGGGGCTCGATCTGGCGATCGGCGGAGGATCGACGGCAGACGGCGCGGCGGCGATCCAATGGAGCGCCACCGGAGGAGTCGAGCGGAAGTGGGTGATCGCCCGGCAACCCGACGCGTACTTCACCATCACGAATGTCAACAGCGGGAAGGTCCTCGGCATCGCCGGCGCAGCGACGGCGAACGGAGCAGTCGCTCAGCAACAGACTCCCATCGCCGGCTCTTCCACACAGGAGTGGTCTGTGGTGAAGGGAACGGACGGGACGTTCACGATCACCAATCGCAAGAGCAACCTGCCGCTGGAGGATCCGTCGTTCTCGACGGCGAACGGCACCGGCATGGATCAGTGGACCGACAACGGCGGATCGAACCAGCACTGGACGCTGACCCAGACGGCATTGCCTGCGCTGACCACCGGGCAGTTCGCGCTGGAGAACGGATTGGGCAAGTATCTCGAGATCCCGGCCGGGTCGACGGCTGCTGGAACGCAAGCCGATCAGTTCTGGTACGCGAATCAGGGCTGGCACCTGTGGGCCTTTGTCGCTGTCGCAGGCGGGTTCGAGATCGTGAACTCCCATTCCGGCCTCGCGCTCACGGATGAGTACACCGGTGGCAGCAGCGTTGTCGTGGATCAGCAGCCGGCGACGGCATCCTCGAAGCAGCTCTGGTCGCTCGTCCCGAGCGGCTCGACCTATCTGGTCAAGAACAGCAGCACGGGACGATATCTCGCAACCGCCGCCGCCTCGTCGGCCGATGGTGCTCCGACGGTCTCCTGGACGGCCACCGGCGGCCCGGAACAGGCCTGGACGATTCAGCGCATCAACTAAAGCAGCCCGACTGGATCGCGTACTTGCTATCCAAACTGTTATCGGTAACAATAGTCTCCAATACCCGGACTGTTATCGAGAACAGTTTTGCCCGAGACCAACGGAGTTCCACGTCCCATGCCCCCGACCTCCCCTGCGCTTCCGCCCGAGATCCTGTTCGGAGTGGCGTACTACCCCGAGTACCACCAGTCCGACCGCCTCGAACTGGATCTGGATCTCATGGTGCGCGCCAGCATCACCGTGATCCGCGTGGGGGAGTCGGTGTGGTCGACCTGGGAGCCTCGTGACGGTGAGTTCGAGCTCGATTGGATGCAGCGCATCCTCGACGCCGCCCACTCCCGCGGCATCCGGGTGATCCTCGGAACCCCGACGTACGCGGTCCCGCCGTGGCTGCAGACGGCCTACCCGGAGATCGCGGGGGAGCGGAAGACTGGAGAGCGCATCGCCTGGGGCGCCCGGCAGGAGGTCGACTATTCGCACCCGGCGTTCCGGTTCCACGCCGAGCGCGTGATCCGCCGCATCGTCGACCGCTACTCGTCGCATCCCGCGGTGATCGGATTCCAGGTCGACAACGAGCCGGGCCTCGAGCTGCTGCACAATCACGGCGTCTTCACCGGGTTCGTCCGCTCGCTCCGCCAGAAGTACGGCGATGTCCAGAACCTGAATCGGGAGTGGGGCCTCACCTACTGGTCGCACCGCATCGACGACTGGAGCGAGCTCTGGCGGCCCGACGGCAACAGCTTCCCGCAATACGACCTCGCTTGGCGCCGCTATCAGTCCCAGGTGACCGCGGAGTTCATCGGGTGGCAGGCCGACATCGTACGCGAATACGCTCGTGACGACCAGTTCGTCACGACCTGTCTGCAATATCCCCGCCGCGGGGTGGACGACAGAACCGTGTCGGCGTCACTGGATGTGATCTCCGGCAACCCGTACTACGGGATGCAGGACCGGCTCGATGCCTCGCGCGAGCTCACGCAGCTGAACTACTGGACGACGACGGGTGTCGCGGGGCTGTTTCGCCAGGCGGACCGCATCTACTCCTCGAAGCAGCAGCGCTACCTCGTCACCGAGACCAACGCGCAGTCGATCGACGGACCGTTCTGCAACTTCCCGCCCTACCCCGGACAGCTGAAGCAGGCTGCCTTCGCTTTCATCTCCCGCGGTGCTGCGATGATCGAGTACTGGCACTGGCACACCCTCCCTTTTGGTGCAGAGACCTACTGGGGCGGGGTGCTGCCGCACAGCCTCGTCCCCGGTCGCGTGTACGACGAGGTGAGTGAGCTCGGCGGCGAGCTGAAGGCTCTCGGGGGTTCCCTCGACGGGTACGTGCCGGATGCGGACGCCGCGATCCTCTGGTCGACGTCCAGCCGGTACGCCCTCCAGTTCATGCCCCCGTTCGGTCGTGCTGACCAGCCCGACGACGAGTCGTACGAGCACATCATGGATGCGTTCCATCGCGGCGTGATCGACGCCGGCTATCAGGCACGCATCCTGCACATCGAGCAGGCGCGCGAGGTCGGCCCCGCCGCCCTGGTCGAGCAGTACCCCGTTCTCATCGCGGCCGGCGTCTACATCGCCACCGACGAGGACCTCGCGCTGCTCCGGGAGTACGCGGCGGCCGGCGGGCACCTGATCCTCGGTCCGCGCACGGCCTATGCCGACGATGAAGCGCGGGCCCGTGTCGAGGTCGCCCCCGCCGGCTTGGCCGTCCCGGCCGGGGTGCGGTACGAGGAGTACTCCAACCTCGAAGAGCCGGTCTCCGTCGATCGGGCCGCTGGTGGTCTCCGGGACGATTCGATGGCGACCCTCTGGATCGACGGTCTCCGCCCGACCCAGGCGCGGACCCTCGCCACGTACGCCCACCCGCGCTTCACGGACTTCGCCGCGGTGACGACGCACGCCCACGGCGCCGGTCGGATCACCGTCGTCGGCACCGTCCCGGATGCGGCTCTCGCATCCTCCGTCGTCTCCGCGGCGATCGAGAGCAAGCGAACGGCTCCCTTCGACTCGGTGGGCCTGCCGGTGACGGTGTCGTCCGGCACGGCGGGGGGCAGGCGCCACTGGTTCGTCTTCAACTGGGGCTGGGAGCCGAAGCCGCTCACGCTGCTTTCCCCGCTGACCGACACGGCCACCGGGATATCGCTCGGTGCCGATACGACCGTGACGCTCGACGCGTGGGATGTGCGCGTCTTCCGTTCTGAGGAAGGAGGCCGGTGATGGCCCTCATGCAAGACACCCGACCCGTCGAGGTGGCCGCCGCTCGCGTGGCGCCGCGGAAGGTCAAGCGCCGGGATTGGCGCGGCTGGCAGTTCACGGGCCCGTTCGCCCTCGTGTTCGTCTTCGCGTTCATCGCCCCGCTGGGCTACGCGCTCTACCTGAGCCTGTTCCAGAACCGGATGGTCGGCGGCAACAGCTTCGTCGGGCTCGACAACTACGTCACGGCGCTCAGCGACCCGCAGTTCTGGGACGGCTTCCTGCGCGTGGTCCTGTTCCTCGTGATCCAGGTGCCCATCATGCTGATCCTCGCCCTCGTCGCCGCGCTGGCGATCGACAGCGCCCGGCTCTACGGCACCGGCGTGTTCCGGATGGTGATCTTCCTTCCGTACGCGGTGCCGGCCGTGGTGGCGGTGCTCCTGTGGGGCTTCATGTACGGAAACAACTTCGGCCTGACGGCCGGCATCAACCACCTCCTCGGCTCGGACATCCTCCAGCCCTTCTCCGGCCAATGGATCCTCGCCTCGATCGGCAACATCGTCACCTGGGAGTACGTCGGCTACAACATGCTGATCTTCTACTCCGCGTTGAAGACCATCCCGGCGGAGCTCTACGAGGCCGCAGAGATCGACGGCGCCCGCGGATTCCAGGTGATCCGCGCGATCAAGCTCCCGGCCGCGCGTGGAGCGATCGTGATCGCGACGATCTTCTCCATCATTGGGAGCTTCCAGCTGTTCAACGAGCCGAACGTGCTCAAGCCGCTGGCGAACAATGCGATCACGTCCTACTTCACACCGAACATGTACGCCTACAACCTGTCCTTCGCCGGCCAGCAGTTCAACTACGCCGCCACCATCGCCATCGTCATGGGCGTCATCACCGCCGTGATCGCCTACGTCGTCCAGCTGCGCGGAACCCGGAAGGAAGACCGATGACCACCCTGCGCACCATCAACCCCCAGGCGCGTCGCCGCCGCTATTCGTTCGACCGCCCCCGCAAATCCGTCGTCCTGACGATCATCATGGTCCTATTCCTGCTGTACGCGATCGTCCCGCTCGCCTGGCTGCTCATCAACGCCAGCAAGACGCAGGTGGACCTCTTCAGCAGCTTCGGCCTCGGATTCGGCCGCCACTTCGCACTCTGGGACAACATCGTCGAGACCTTCACCTACAAGGACGGCATCTTCCTGCGCTGGCTCGGTAACACGCTGCTCTACGTCGTCGTCGGCGCAGGCGGCGCGACGCTGCTCGCAACACTTGCCGGCTACGGATTGGCCAAGTACAAGTTCCCCGGCAAGAAGGCATATTTCGCCGTGGTCCTCGGCGCCGTCGCCGTGCCCGGTACCGCACTGGCGGTCCCGACCTTCCTGCTGTTCAGCCAGGTGGGTCTGACGAACACGCCATGGTCGATCATCATCCCGTCGCTGATCACCCCGTTCGGGCTCTACCTGATCTGGGTGTACACGATCGACTCGGTACCCACGGAACTGTTGGAGGCTGCCCGGCTGGACGGCGCCAGCGAGATGCGCACCTTCTTCACCATCTCGCTGAAGCTGCTCACCCCCGGCGTCGTCACCGTGGCGCTGTTCTCCATCGTGGCGACCTGGAATAACTACTTCCTGCCCCTCATCATGCTCAGCGACCCCACGTGGTACCCGCTCACCGTCGGGCTGAACCAGTGGAGTGCGCAGGCAACGGGCGTCTCCGCCCAGCCGATCTACAACCTGGTCATCACCGGGTCCCTGATCACCATCATCCCGATCGTCGTGATCTTCCTGTTCTTGCAGCGTTTCTGGCAGTCCGGCCTGAGCGCTGGAAGCGTCAAGCAGTGACCCGAGAAACATTGCCTGATGCCGGCCCACCCACTCCCTTCTCGAACCTCAACGGGTGACCTGCACCCTCACGCACAATGAAGTGAAAGGACATCACATGTTCAACCTCCGCAAGGGCGTCCGCCGACGCGGGCTCGCGGCGCTGGTAGTAGCCGCCGTCGCTGTCTCCCTCGCCGCCTGCAGCGGCGCCTCTGGCTCCAACGGCGGATCCTCCTCCGACCTGGACGCTGCGCTCAAGAAGGGTGGCGACCTCACCTACTGGACGTGGACCCCGTCCGGCCAGGCCCAGGCTGACGCGTTCATGAAGGAGTATCCGAAAGTCAAGGTGAAGGTCGTCAACGCCGGCACCGCCACCGCCGAGTACACCAAGCTGCAGAACGCGATCAAGGCCGGCTCCGGCGCTCCCGACGTCGCCCAGGTCGAGTACTACGCGCTCCAGCAGTTCGCCCTCTCCGGCGGCCTGACCAACCTGCAGCAGTACGGTTTCGGTTCGCTGCAGAGCAAGTACACCGCCTCCACCTGGGGCGCGGTCAACATCGACAACGGTATCTACGGCCTCCCGCAGGACTCCGGCCCGATGGTACTGCTCTACAACAAGACAATCTTCGACAAGTACGGCCTGACCGTCCCGACCACCTGGGATGAGTACGTCGCCGACGCGGCCAAGCTGCACCAGGCGGACCCGACGAAATACATCACGAACGACGCGGGCGACCCCGGCTACGCAGACCCGTTGATCTGGCAGGCTGGCGGCCATCCGTACAAGACCAACGGCACCAACGTCACCATCAACCTCCAGGACGCCGGCACCAAGAAGTGGGCCGACACCTGGAACAAGATGCTCGAGCCGGGCCTGCTCTCCGACATCCCGACCTGGAGCGACGACTGGTTCAAGGCGCTCGGCAACGGCACCCTCTCCACCATCGTGACCGGCGCGTGGATGCCCGGCATCCTCGAAGGCTCGGTCAAGGACGGGAACGGCCAGTGGCGGGTCGCTCCGCTGCCCAGCTACGACGGCAGCCCCGTCACCGCGGAGAACGGAGGCAGCGCCCAGTCCGTGATCAAGGGCAGCAAGAACCCGGCCCTCGCCGCGGCCTTCCTGCGCTGGCTGAACAGCTCCAACAGCTCGATCGACGTGTTCTTGAAGAGCGGCGGGTTCCCGTCCACCACCGCGCAGCTCAACGCGGACTCGTTCCTGAACGAAGCGCCGGCGTACTTCGGTGGCCAGCAGATCAACAAGGTCCTCGTCGACGCCTCCAAGCACGTCGCCAAGGGTTGGGAGTACCTGCCCTTCCAGGTCTATGCCAACAGTGTCTTCCCCGACACCGTCGGCAAGGCATACGCCGCCAAGAGCGACCTCAACGAGGGCCTCAAGGCTTGGCAGGACAACCTCGTCACCTACGGCAACAGCCAGGGGTTCAAGGTCAACAAGTAACACCGAGCAGGTGGTGCCGGCGCGTACAGGGCGCCGGCACCACCCCAGGCCATTCTTCCGGCTCGCGGGTCGAGCTGCCTTTTGCACACACTTCACGACGGTCGACGACGCCCTGGCGAGGAACGCCCCCGCGTGGTCGCATCGTCTCCCCAGACCCCACTGGAGGGGCAATGAAGAGAACACGAATCGCGACGGCGCTCACAGTCGTCCTGACGGCATCCGCCCTCGTGGTCATCCCGATCACCAGCGCACAGGCCTACGCCCCGACCGGCGGCGTCCTGTTCAACCTCGGCAACGCGCAATGCCTCAAAGGGCTGGGCAACTGCGCCGTCTACCCCAAGTCCGCACAACTTCCCGACGGACGCCTCGTCGCCGCCTTCGAGAACTCCACCGTCCCAGCCTCCGGCAGCGCCGCAGGCCAGACCATCCCTATCTACACCAGCGGGGACTACGGAACCACGTGGAGCCACCTCTCCGAGGTGAAGGCCCCGGCCTACATGTCCTCCGACCCGGCCTACGCGAAGTACGTCAGCGCCTGGACCAACCCCTACCTCTACGTCCTGCCCGAGGACGTGGGCACCCTGAAGAAGGGCACCCTCGTGCTGGCCGCGGTCGTCTCCGGCGACGACGCGTACTACACCGAACACAAGGCGGCCAACCCGAACTGGGTGCCCAACAACGACGGCGACCGCAGCAACGTGGCCATCGCCCTCTACTCCAGCACCGACGACGGCGCGAACTGGAGCTTCGACAACATCGTCGCCCAAGGCGGCTGGCAAGGCGGCAGCGCCGGAGCGATCGGCAAGAACATCGCGACCGCCAACACCTACAAGCAGATCGACCCGGTCTGGGAGCCCTACCTGATGGCCTACCAAGGCCAGCTCGTGACCTACTACTCCGACGAGAACGACTACACCGGCTACGACCCCACCACCGGCGTCGCGACACTTGACCCGGCCAACCCGACCGCGCCCGACCCTGGTGCCCAGATCCTCACCCACCGCACCTGGGACGGAACCAGCGGCAGCGCCTGGAGCGCGCCCGTCATTGACGTATCGGGCACGACCTTCACGTCGGCGAACGGCACCTCGGAAATCGGAGGCGGCCGGCCCGGCATGGCCAACGTCGTCCAGACCGCCGATGGCAAATGGATGCTCACGTACGAGTACTGGGGCGGCGGCGCGAACGTCCGCGTGAAGATCGCCGACGACCCACTGAAGTTCTTCTCCGTCGGCGGCGCGGCCGGCGACGAGATCAGCCTCGCTAACGGAAGCCAGGGGGTACTCCCGTACGCTGCAGGCTCGCGTGGGCTCTCCTGGGGTGGCAGCCCCGTCCTGATCCGGATGCGCGACGGCGCCCTCGCCTACAACGCCAGCGGAAGCGGCGATGTCTGGGTCAACCAATCCGGGCGAAGCGACGGTGTCTGGACCCAATACCAGACCACGCTCGGCTCCGGCTACAGCCGCAACCTCCAATACGTGGCCGGCACCGGACGTCTCGAGATCCTCCAGGGCACCTGGGGCGGGGCTTCCAGCTCCGCGATCATCCGCTACGCCGACGTCGACTTCGGGCACTCTGACGGCGCGTACTACCAGATCGTCAACAAGAAGACCGGACAGGTCATCGGCACCACGAACAACACCACCGACGCGAACATCGGCAACCACGACGTCCCCGATGTCCGCCTCGAAGACGCCGACTCGGCGGCCAGCGCCGACACCCAGTTCTGGCACATCACCACCAAACCGGACGGCAACGTCACGCTGCTGAACAAGTCCGGAGGGCGTGCGGCCGCGATCTGGACCGGGAACGCGACAACCGGCCAACGGATCGGACAATGGGTGGACAACACCGCCAACGGTCTGTTCTCGCTGCACACCAAAGCCGACGGCACTGTCTACTTCCAGAGCGTGCAGAACCCGTCGCTCTTCCTCACCGGTACGGTCTCGGGCGCAAACCTGACCCTGCAGCCCTCGAGCAACGGCGACGGAACACAGGACTGGACCCTCGTCCAGCAGGCCCCAACAGTCGGCGACCTCACCCCCGGCACCCAGTCCACGGCATTGGTCGGCGACGCTCCTGTGGGCGCCGGCCGCACCCTCCCGCTAGACGCGACTGCCACCGACCCGGCAGGGAACGCCCAGCACTCGAACGTCACTGGTCACGCCTACCTGTTCGGCAGCGACGGCGCCGCAACGGATCTTGGCAACGTCGCGTTCGGGCCGGATCAGAAGGGCTCGGTCACACTGCCAGCCACCCTCCCGTTCAACCTGACCTACAAGGTCGCTGTCGTCTTCGACGGCACCCCGCTGATCTGGGACACCGGAACCACCGGCAAAGCCGCAGCTACGGTCAGCGCCCCCGCCGTCAGCAGCAACTGGGGAACCGCGGCCACCGTCACCGTCACTTTCAGCTCGCCGCTGCCGGTGACCGGCCAGGTTGCCCTGACCGAGGGAACGACCGACCGAGGTCTCGCGACACTGAACCACGGCACCGCCACGTTCACGCTCCCCGTCGGCCTCGCCGCCGGCGACCACACCCTCACCGCGACCTACTCCGGCAGCGACACGGTTCAGGCTGCGAGCACGTCCACGACGGTCACCGTCGTCCTTCCGACAGGGTGGAGCAAGACAACGGCCTATCAGACCGGCGACATCGTCAGCTTCAACGGCTCGGTCTACAAGGCCGGCTGGTACACCAAGGGCGAGACGCCCGGCACCACCAACACCGGCGCCTGGCAGCAACTGGCGATGACCGAGAACAGTGCAACCGTCTGGACGGCGTCGCGAGTGTTCCTCGCCGGCGACACCATCGTCTATCAGGGCAAGACCTTCCGCGCTGATTGGTACACCCGCGGCGAGACCCCGGGCTCGACCACCGGCCCGTGGGAGGAGATCGCGACCGCACCCGACGGAACCGCACTCTGGACGCCGTCGCGCGTCTTCAACACCGGCGACAAAGCGAGCTACAACGGCATCATCCATGTCGCCAAGTGGTACACGCGCAACCAGGTTCCAGGCAGCCCGAACGGCCCCTGGGCAGCGGTGAGCTGATGCTCACACACCGAGTGAGGGCGCGACGAAGATCCTGCACCCTCACTCGGGCGGATACTTCCTGCCCGGCGGTTGTCATCGGTGCTGTAGGCCAGGAAGCTCACAGGACTGGCAGCTTGTGGCCAAGTAATCCCCAAAGCGCACTCTAGGACGCCTGCCCCGCGGCCCGCCCATGGCTTCGCGGTGCGCGGAGCGCATCGCGAATGGAAGGAGCGGTCGTCCATGGCGCCGGCAAGCGCGTGAACACAATTGGCGCTGTTCTGGCTCTCCAAGCGACGGCTACGGGACGCACTAACCTGCGTCCAAAAGCGGGCAATCTGGTTGCTACAGGGTGATCTTTTGCGAGGATCCTGCGTCAGGCGAACTGCACACAGGGTGGCGGAGCGTCGGTGTAGACGCGGCCGGTGGGGCTGATCCAGGTGATGACGCCGCCCGGCCCTTGACGGGCCGTCCATCTCCAGTGGTCGTCGAGGTCGGGATGCTTCAGGGCGTGGTGGCCGACGCAGAAGCAGCAGAGGTTGCAGATCTCGGTCTTGCCGCCCTTGGCGTGGTCGTGATTGTGGTCGATCTGGCAGTTGCGGGCCGGTGTCCGGCAGCCGGGGAAGCGGCAATGCCGGTCGCGAGCGCGGAGGAACCGGCGCATCCGCTCGGTCGGGGCGTAGGAGTCAGTCTGGACGAGCATGCCGCGCGGATCGAGGAACAGGCGATCCCAGTCCGCCGCCTCGGCGGCGAGTTGCCGGGCGACGTCGGGATCGATGGGGCCGTGACCATCGTGCTCAGCGGGCCGGTCGTCGGCTCCGGTCAGCGTGGTCGCGGCGATCGCGACCTGCCGGGCCGATCAGGCTCATCACCGTCCAAGTCGCACGTGCGGCCGGCAGCCGATCGGTCACCGCAACCGAGGTCAACTCCTTTCGACTCGGCGTGGCCGCCGACCGCGGCTTCCGCACAGCCGGCGCCGGTGAGCTTATGGGCGAATTCGATGTCCTCCTAGAGTGTTCGGGTGCGTCGGAGGCCGCGCGCGCCGGCCTTGCGTCGCTCGCACCGCCGGCCGAGCAGGGTTGATCGGATGGGGCCGACGAACTGACGATCGATTTCCGGGTCCTTCAGGGATCGAGAGCTCGTCATCTCCGGCCTCTTCCTCTACGCGCGTACCCGGCTGCGCTCGCACTGTGAACCGGCCTGGGATTTTCGGAGGGCGGTGTTAGGCGGCGAGCTGGTGCTCGGCGTCGTGGGTTAGAGCGTAGTCGAGGTCTTCGAACTCGACGGGGCTGAGGTGTCCGATCGCGGAGTGCAGGCGTTCGTGGTTGTACCAGTGGACCCAGGACGCGGTGGCCTGCTCGACCTGCCGCCACGACGTCCAGGTGGCCCGCTCATGCTCGATGACCTCGGTCTTGAACAGGCCGATCGTGGACTCCATGAGCGCGTTGTCATACGCGTCGCCGACGGTCCCGATCGACCCGGCGACGCCCGCGTCGCGCAGCGCGTCGGTGAACGCGAGCGACGTGTACTGGGAGCCCGCGTCCGAGTGGTGCACGAGCCCCGTCGCGGTGAACTCGACGAGCCCGCGGCGGCGGACCGCGATCGCCTGGGCGAGCGCGGAGGAAACCAGCGGAGTCGTCTTCACCGTCATCACCCGCCAGCCCAGGATGCGGCGGGAGAACACGTCGGTGATGAACGACACATAGCAGAACCCGGCCGTGGTCCACACGTAGGGTGAAGTCCGCGACCCACCACTGATCCGGTCGCCACGGGACCGCCCAGCGGCGGTGCGCGAGGTCCGGATGCCGTGGCGCCCGATCATCACGTTCGGTCGTCACGGTGCGGTGCTTCCCGTGGCGCACCCCGTCGATCCCGGCGAGTTTCATCAGCCGTTCCACCTGGTCACGGCCGGCCGGCAGGCCCGCCCGGCGGGCGGCCTGCCAGAGCTTACGGCGCCCATACAGCCGCCGGTTGACCACCCACAGGTCGACCAGCGCGTTCGCGAGATACGCGTCGGCGAGTTCCGCCGGAGTGGGCGCGAACCCGCGGGCGGCGCGCGCGTAGTACGTCGATGGGGCGATCCCGATGCCGTGCTGATTCAGCACGGCCAGGATCGGCTCGACCCCGAACCTGTCCGCGTGGGCGCGGACGTAGTCGATCACTGTCCGAGTCTGCGGTCGAGCTCCGCTGCCGCGAAAAACGCGGACGCGGTCTTCAGGATCTCGTTCGCCCGCCGCAACCGGGCGACCTCGCGCCGCAGCTGGACGACCTCGTCATCGGGCCGTTCCGAGACCGCCGGGGTGGTCCCCTCGCCGACGTCACGGCGGATCCAGTTCCGCAGCGTGGACTCGTTGATCCCGAGCAGCTCACCGACCTCGGCCCGAGCGGCGCGCAACGACACGTCGCTCTCCGCGACCCGGTCCAGATACATCCGGACCGCGCGAGCCTGCGTCTCCTCGTCGTACTTCTTCAAAGCGGGCATTGATCTCTCCTTGTTCGATCATGCCCTCCACCGATCCCAGGCCGGTTCACTGAGCACGGGGTGAAGATCGCTCCGTCCGGTTACTACGCATTCAAGAAGCGACCCGCTTCCGCGCGAGCCGTCAGCGATGCGGTGCTGGTGGTGCAGATCGAGCGGGTGTTCTGGGACCGCACGCTCGGTCGCGGGATCAGCGGCGTCCGCAAGGTATGGCGGCTGCTGGCCCGGGAAGGCGTCATCGTCGCCCGCTGCACGGTGGAACGCCTCATGCGTCAGCAGGGGCTGCGGGGCATCCGCCGCGGCAAGCAGTTCATCACCACCCGTCCCGACGACTCCGCGCCGAGGGCGGAGGATCACGTCAAGCGCGAGTTCCACGCGGACCGGCCGAACGAGCTCTGGGGGGTCGATTTCACGTATGTGCCGACGTGGTCGGGGATGGCGTTCACCGCGTTCGTCACTGACGTGTTCTCGCGCCGGATCGTGGGCTGGCGAACGATGTCGACGATGCCGCCCGACCTGCCGCTGGACGTGCTGGAGATGGCGCTCTGGGTTCGCGACCGCGCCGGTGAGGACATCACCGGGGTCATTCAACACTCGGACGCGGGCTCTCAATACACGGCTCTGCGCTACACGGACCGGCTCGCTGAAGTCGGGGCGATCGCGTCGATCGGGACCGTCGGTGACAGTTATGACAATGCCCTCGCCGAGAGTGTCGTCGGCCTCTACAAGACCGAATGCGTGAAGATCGACGGCCCGTTCCGCGCCGCCGACGACCTCGAACTCGCGACGCTCTCTTGGGTGCACTGGTTCAACGAGAACCGGCTGCACTCCTCGATCGGATACCTCACACCCATCGAGAAGGAGAACGAGTACTACCGTGAGATGAACCCCCAGAGCCAGCCGGCGCTGGGAGAACCCGCCCTCCACTAAACCCGGGGCGATTCACCACCACTCGAGACCGCGGCGCGCGCAACGTCGATGGTGTTCATGACATCGATGATCTCTGAGTGCGGATGCGGCGGCGATTCGAGCCTGCCCTCTGCCACGTAGGAGGCAAATGCGGTTGCCTGGAGTCCGATTCCACCGTTGGTCCTGGCAAGGTTGCCGTCGATGAACACCCCTTGCTCTCCGTCCCATGCCGCCCCTCGGGTGACCGTGACGAGCGATGCGCCGAAGAAGGCGCCCCGATGGTGATTCCGCCTTCGGAACCGCTGATTGCTGCGGTCGAGGGGAGCTGCGATGTGATGGACGTCGACGCGAGTGCACGACCGTTCTCGTTCACGAGCAGAAGGTCTGCTTGGACGTCCACACCACCGGATCCCATGTCGCCAGCGACCTCGATTCGGCTGGGAGTACCGAGGATAGAAGAGGCAAGGGAGATTGGATAGATGCCTGCGTCCAGGAGCGCTCCTCCTCCGAGGTCGGGAGCCCAGAGACAGTTGGCGAGATCGTAGGTGGAGACGAAGCCGAAGCCGGCAGCGACGAGGTGCACATCTCCGATGATTCCCTCGCCGATCACTCGGCGGATGACATCGGCTTGGGGAAGGTAGCGAGTCCACATCGCTTCCATCACCAGTACACCCGCGGCAACGCCCGCAGACGTGATTTCCCTCGCTTCGTCAGCGGACATCGCGATCGGCTTCTCAATGAGAACATGCTTACCGGCGGCGATCGCGGCCAGGGCTTGCTGCCTGTGCAGGGTGTGCGGGGTAGCGACGTACACGACGTCGACCTCAGGATCGGCGACGAGGGCGTCCACACTGTTGTGCAGTTTCGAGATTCCGAACTCTGACGCGAACGCCCTCGTCTTGCCTTCGTCGCGAGCTGTCACCGCAGTCACCTTCTGCCTTGTGTTCTGCGCCACCGCCCGAACGAATGCCCGAGCGATCCCCGTGCCGATGATCCCCCATCGAAGTGAAGGCCACGCCGAAGGGTCCGGGAGTTGGGGAACTGACACCACGCTATGGGACGCACCCCTCGGCCCGGCCGGCTCGGTGAAACATAAGCGAGTAGTCATGCGATGCCCCCTCGTGCGTCGCGAGTCAGGACGCACAAAGGGGGCATCGATGCGGCGGTGCGGTCAGAGAGTGACGAACTGCGGATCCCAGTCTGCGGGCAACGGTTTGGGCCTGGCAGTCGTGCTGGCCACCGAAACCGAATCACGAGTCTGAGCCGATTCAGCGATCGAGACCATCACGTCAAGCACGTGATACGCCAGCTCGCCGCTCGCGCGCTCGGGAACACCCCGGCGAATGCTGCGTGCAAGATCGAGCACGCCCATTCCTCGCCCGTACGCGGGTCCCTGCTCTTCGACCACCTCTGGTTCCGTTGCTCGTTCGAAGACCGTCGTCGCCCCAATGAACTGGTTGGGGTCCGGAAGCGCGAGCGCTCCGTCACGAGCCGTCACCTCGATCTGGGTTCGTTCAATCTCCGATTCGAAACTGATCACCAGCATCAGCGTCTGCCCGCTTTCGAACTCCAAAAGGGCGCTGTGTTGCGTTGGGACGTTGACGGCGAAGGCGATGCCAGCCTTTGGCCCTGACCCGATCGTACGTGTCGTTCGGGAGGTCGAGGACGCCGCATGGACCCGCGCGACGGGTCCGAACAGCTGGACGAAAGCCGTCAGATAGTAGGGGCCGAGGTCGAAGAGAGGCCCCGCGCCCACGTCGAACAAGAACTCGGGATTGGGGTGCCACGACTCGGGTCCGGGCCCCTGGCACAGGGCAATACCCGATAGCGCAGGACCAACCCGCCCAGAATCCAGTAGTCGCTGAGCTGACTGAAGGCCCGCACCGAGAATCGTGTCAGGCGCACAAGCGACCCGCAGGCCTCGCTCATGCGCGTCTTCGAGCAACGCTCGCCCCGACTCGCGATCCAGAGCAAATGGCTTTTCGCTCCAGACGTGCTTGCCCGCTGCGAGAGCCCTGTGACCGACTTCCGCGTGCACGGCGGGAATAGTCAGGTTGACCACGATTTCGATCTCATCGATTGCGAGCAGTTCCTCCACCGAGCCGAACCCTGGCACACCGAACTTCTCTGCCTGCGCCTTCGCCCGGTCGAAATCTAGGTCGGCGACGAACAGAACCTTGAGATCCGGGAATGTCGTCAAGTTCTCAAGGTATGCGCCCGAGATGACGCCGGCTCCGATGACACCAATTCCAACAGGACCCGACCGGCTCATTTGTCGTTCTCCGCCAGCCACTGGAGCGACTCCGAGACGCCATCGAAAACATCGAACTGGTAGTCGTCGAACTCGACGACCCGAACGGCGTGCGGAGCAGCGGCAAGGATGGCAGGAACACCTACCTGCCCCTGGCCCGCGGGGACCTGCTCCTTGAACGCCTTCGCCAGAATGTCGGGAACATCGAGCGCGCTCTCGCTGCTGGGAAGAGCCGTCGCGATATCTCCGGCGACCACCCCGTCCTTCACATGCAAGAACTGGACCCGATCGCCCAGCGAACGCAGAAGCGCTGGAGTATCAACACCGCCCACGGTGGACCAAAACGTGTCGATCTCCAGGATGACGCCGGCCGACAACCGCTCGATAAAGTACGAGAAGGCGGGGCGCCCATCGATGAGGTTAGTGAACTCCCACTGGTGGTTGTGGTAGCCGAATCGAAGACCGCGGTCCGCCGCACGACTCTGCAACTCGTTAGCTCGTTCTGCCGTACGAACGACCTCGTCGACGGTCTGCCAGCGTTCGCTCGGCACGAATGGGTCGATGACGGCACCGATACCAAGCTGTTCCGCGGCGTCGAACACAGCTTCCGGGTGGTCACTGTCGATGACCGAGGCGTGGCCCGACGGAGCCGTGACTCCGGCATTCACGAACGCATGGCCATACTCGTCCACACGAGCCGCAAAGTCGTAGGGCTCGACCCGGGAAAATCCGATGTCGGCCAGGCGGGCGACTGTTCCGGACAAGTCCGCGCCGATTGCGTTTCGCACGGAGTAAAGCTGGATAGAGGGCGCGCTTGTCATGCGAATCCTTTCTTGGGGGATGCTAGGGCGTGTCTCCTATATGCCTGGTGATTGAGTGGCGAAACTGGGGAGGTGTCGACTTCTCC
>NZ_BAABGP010000011.1:0-41637 GCF_039541635.1 Microbacterium panaciterrae | reverse complement strand
GAAATCCACCACGTACGGGAATGGGCCGACGGCGGCCCCACCCACACCAGCAACGGTGTGAGCCTGTGTTGGCACCACCACCGCACCCTCGACACCTCCGGATGGGCCATCCGCATGAGACACGGGACCCCCGAAATCCGCGGACCCCACTGGTGGGACCCCTACCACGCGTGGCGCAGACCCCGACACCACGGCGCGGCCAGACCCGCGGCCGAAACGCTGGCAGGCGCCCTCGGACCACCAGGACCATGACGAACGTGCTGGGCGCGATCCCGTCGCGGGATCGTCGAGATCGCCTTCCTCAGCGGATGATCCGGATGGATCCGGTCTGGGTGTTCGGCGAGACCGGACGTGTGATCCGCAGCGCGTCGGCGAAGAGAGCGCCGACCTTCGTGCCGATGCACAGGCTGAGGAACACCAGCGGAGCAGCCGCGAGCGCCTGCGCGTCGAACGAGGCGAGCGCGACGAGACCGACGGTGCCGGGCACGAGCAGCAGGAAAGCCGGTTGGAACGACACCGTCGCGGGCACCGCGAGCGTGACGCGCTCCAGGACACGGGCGGCGAGGAACAGCAGACCGGCCGTGATGCCCGTCGCCACAGTGCTTCCCGTGAACGGAGTCAAAAGCTGCAGTGCCGCGTACGTGCAGATCATCACGATCACGGTCGCGATGCCGAGCCGGAACCCGGATCCGAAACTCAGCCCGATCCCGATCGCGAGTACCACCACGCCGATGCCGGAGAGCCAGAGCGGCGGGACGGCCTCCCACCCCGAATGCCCGGTTACCAGCGACGTCTCGCCGACGAGCGCCGCGGAGTGCGGATCCACGCGCAGGCCCGTCACGGCGGCGCCGGTGAAGATGCCGGCCGCCATGAATCCGAGCATGATCAGCCCGTACATCAGCCGCGATGCGCCGGTGACGATGTCGGCCGCCGTCAGTTCGAGCAGCGCGTTCGTGATGAGAGCTCCCGGCACCAGCAGCGCGACCGGTGCGCAGACGGCGAACAGCGGCACGGCGCCGAAGTCGAGACGGTCCGCGACCACCCCGACGATGAGGGTGGAGATGAACGAGGCGACGAACGGGATCACCGCAGCGGCGGCGCGGATCCGATCCGTGGCCACCACGATCGCGGCGACGAGGCCGCCGACGAGCAGGGCGAGCACAACCGCCCACCACGGGCAGCGGAACAGCAGGGCGAGACCCGAGGCGAGAAGCCCGCCGCCGAGAGTGCGCTGCAGGAACGGGTGACGGAGGGTGATCCCGCGGATGTGCGCGATGTGTGCCGGGACCTGGTCGAGGCTCACGCGCCCCGCCTCCAGACGGCGCGCCAGGCGGGAGGCGTGCGCGGTCTGCCGGAACGTGAGATCGGATCCGTCCCCGGATGCGATCGTGGTCGCGCCCGGCACCCCGGGACGGCTGACCAGCACGTGCTCGGGGAGCACGGCGAAGGCGAGCTGATCGCCGGGAGCGGTCGCGTCGCGGACGCGCTCGAGGGTGCCGCGCACGTCGGTGACCGACACGCCCGCATCGAGCAGCAGCGCGCCGAGATCACCCAGCACGACGTCGGTGCTGACGGGTTCGAAAGGGGACATCACCTGAAATCGTAGGGTGTGCGGTGCCTCCGCCGCACCGCGTGCGTCCAGGTCGCCGACCTAGGCTGGAGACATGCGAGCATCGGCGGGTTCACGGCGCCCGCGCGTGGACGGGACACGGCGGGCGGCGGGCGCTGCCGCCCTGCTCACGGTGCTCCTCGCGACCGCGGCATGCGCCCCGGCCGCGCAGCGCACGCCTCCGCCGAGCCCAGCCGCGACTGCGGTGACCTCATCGGCGACGGCGCCGAGCCCGTCGGCGACCACGGCGAGGCAACAGCCCTCGGAAGCACAGCGGGTGAAGGCGATCGTCGACGGCATGAGCCTCGCGCAGCGCGCGGCCGCCGTCGTGATGGGGAACGCGCCGGGCACGGATCCCGCAGCCCTCACCGCGATGATGCGCGGTGGGTTCGGCGGGTTCATCCTGATGGGCTCCAACATCCCCGACACGCCTGACGGGCTGCGCATTGTCACTTCCGCGCTCACGACGGATCCGGCGCTGCCGCCCCTCATCGCCACCGACGAGGAGGGCGGCGATGTGGTGCGGCTGCAGTGGGACGACCAGCCCGGAGCCGACGTGCTCAAGACGCAGCCCGCCGCCGCCGCGCAGGCGGCGTTCGCGGCGCGCGGCCGGATCCTGAAGGACGCGGGGATCACCGTCAACTTCGGCGTGATCGCCGACGTGGCGCAGGGGCCGGACTCGTTCATCTACGATCGGTCATTCGGCACCGATCCGGCGGCGGCGGCCGAGCGGGTCGCCGCAGCGGTGCGCGGCGAAGAGCCGTCGGTGCGCAGCACGCTGAAGCACTTCCCCGGGCATGGCGCGGCCGAGGGCGATTCGCACCACTCCATCCCGAGCACCGGCATGGATCTCGCGACCTGGCGGGCGCAGGTCGCGCCGCCCTTCGCGGCGGGGATCGTGGCCGGCGCCCCGCTCGTGATGATGGGGCATCTCGCCTATACCGCCGTCGACGCGGAACCCGCCTCGCTGTCGCCGCGCTGGCATGAGATCCTCCGGCACGACCTCGGCTTCCGGGGCGTGATCGTCACCGACGACCTCAACATGCTCACCGATTCCGGCGTCCCCGCCTACACGGATGTCGTGGCCGATGCCGTGCGCTCCGTTGCGGCCGGCAGCGATCTCGTGCTCGCTCTCGGGGGAGCCGGACCGGACACCCCGCAGCGGATCGCCGACGGCCTGGTCGCCGCCGTGCAGCACGGCGATCTGCCCGCCGACCGGCTGTCCGACGCCGTATCCCGGGTGGTCGCGCTGCGGCTTCAGCTCGCGGTGGCCCGCTGATCCGACGGCACGAGCGCGGGGAACTCCTCGCCGAGCCACGCGTGCAGGATCCGCGCGCGCAGCGCAGTGCCGCGTTGTGCGAAGCCACGCTGCCGGCGCACATACTCGGCCTTGCCCTCGGGCGTCTCGATGCGCACCGGTTCGACGCCCCAGTTGGACAGGTCGTAGGGAGCCGCCTCCATGTCCAGGATCCGGATGTCCCGCGCGAGCTCGAACGCATCGAGCAGGGTCTCGCCGTCGACGAGCGGCCCGAGCTTCATCGCCCACTTGTATACGTCCATGCCCGCATGCAGACAGCCGGGCTGCTCGAGCAGCGGCTGCGTCTCGCGGGTCGGCGCCAGGCGATTGCGCGGCACCGCCTCGGGTGTGAAGAAGCGGAACGCGTCGATGTGCGTGCAGCGCAGCTCGCCCGCCTCGACGACCGCGTCGGTCCCCGCCTGTCCGAGCCGCAGCGGCACCTCGTGGCGATGCTCCGGCGTGCGGTAGACCATCGCCCACTCGTGCAGGCCGAAACAGCCGAACTGGCCGGGGCGCGCCGCGGTGCGTGCGAGCATCGCCCGCACCAGCCGGGCGAGCTCCGGCTTGTCCGCGGCGAACGCGGCGGCGTCCGGGAAAAAGGCGTCGGGCGCGGCGGCCGGATCGGGGGAGTACCAGCGCCAGGCCGCGCGTTCGGCGGCGCCCTCGAGGGTCACGCCGGCGCCAGGATGCCAGCGCCGCAGCTGCCCCGGCTTGTACCCGTAGTAGGTGAACAGGAAGTCGTGCACGGGATGCGTCTCGCCGCGCGCCCGGCGCTCGCGATGCGCCGCCGTCAGCAGGTCGGCGCGCTCCGCATGCGCGCCCGCCCGTTCGCTCCAGACCTCGCGGTCGAGTCGCCGCCGCACGATCGGCGATCCGGGCATGGCCGCGGTCATGAGCTCAGTGCACGACGCCGGCGGTGATGAGCGTGTCGAGGATGCCGGCGCCGTCCTCGGCGCTCACCCAGGGCACGGTCACCGCGACATCGTTCTCGGTGCGGGATCCGGCCCGGCGCCCGGCCAGCACCGCCTCGGCGGGCAGCAGCCGGCGGATCGCCACGGCGGCGACGGACTCGGGGTGCTCGCCGAGGAACTGCCCGTAGATGGACTCGTCGTGCTGCCCGTCGTCGCCGATCAGCAGCCAGCGCACGTGCGGGAACTCCGTCGCGAGTCGGTCCAGGTTCGTCAGCTTGTGCTCCTGGCCGCTGCGGAACCAGCGGTCGTGCGTGGGACCCCAGTCGGTGAGCAACATGGATCCTGCCGGGAACAGATGCCTGGACAGGAACCGGTTCAAGGTCGGCGCGACGTTCCAGGCCCCGGTGGACAGATAGATCATGGGCGAGCCGGGATTGTCCCTCATCAGCCGCTCGAGCAGCACCGCCATCCCGGGGACGGGCGTGCGTGCGTGCTCGTCCACGACGAACGAGTTCCACGCGGCGATGAGCGGTCGGGGCAGCGCGGTCACCATGACCGTGTCATCCACGTCGGAGACCACGCCGAAGCGCACATCCTTCCCGACGACGAAGATCCGCGCCGGGATCGGATCCTGATCCTCGACCGACATCGTCACCTGCTGCCAGCCGGCCGGCAGCTCGACCTCGATGCGGCAGTCGATCACGCCCCCGCGATCGGCGGTGACCTCGTGCGTGCGGTCGCCGATCGTGATCGTGACGGTGGAGAAGCTCACGGGGATGCCGACGAAGCTGCGCCAGCCGCGCGCGCTGGCGTCACGGGACTTCCGCCCGGTCTTCGGGAGGATCAGGACGCGGCCGACCACGCGGATCCAGCCGGGGCCGCCGTAGCCCGGGAACGGGAGGACGGTGGCGCTCCTGCCGCGCTTGCGCGCGCGCCGCTCGCGCCACGCGTGGAAGCGGTGCTCCAGGCGGGCGAACCAGTGAATCCGATCCGGACGTCGAGCGGACGGAGTCTGTGCGGGCGCGGGCATAGCGTCTCTAGTCTCCCATGCCCGAGGTGAAGCGCACGCCCGCACAGGCGGGGCAGGGACACCCGGCGGAGTCCTGCTCCCAGCGGGCTGGGATAATCTGGACGTTCCCCTGTTCGGGGGACGTTCCTTTGCTGCAAGAGAGTGGTCGTCGCGTTGTCAGAGATCCTGTCCCACACCGCATCCCCGTCGAATGACGACGAGCCGCTGTCGGTGCACGCGCTTCAGGCCAAGTGGCAGAAGTACTGGGCGGAGAACGAGACGTTCGCCGCCGGCGGCGCCGACGACGTGCGCCCGCGCAAGTATGTGCTGGCGATGTTCCCGTACCCGTCGGGCGACCTGCACATGGGGCATGCCGAGAACTACCTCTACTCCGACATCGTGGCGCGCTTCTGGCGGCACCGCGGGCACAACGTGCTGAACCCGATCGGCTGGGACTCCTTCGGCCTGCCCGCCGAGAACGCCGCCATCCGTCGCGGAGCGGATCCGCGCGAGTGGACGTACCAGAACATCGCCCAGCAGAAGGCGGGCTTCCAGGCATACGGCGTCTCGTTCGACTGGAGTCGGGTGCTGCACACCTCCGACCCGGAGTACTACCGCTGGAACCAGTGGCTGTTCCTGAAGCTGTACGAGCGGGGCTTGGCGTACCGCAAGAAGAGCCCGGTGAACTGGTGCCCGAACGACCAGACCGTGCTCGCGAACGAGCAGGTCGTCGACGGGCGCTGCGAGCGCTGCGGCGCGGAGGTTGTGAAGAAGAACCTCACGCAGTGGTACTTCCGGATCACCGACTACGCCGACCGCCTGCTGGACGACCTGAACCAGCTCGAGGGATTCTGGCCGCACAAGGTGCTGCAGATGCAGCGCAACTGGATCGGCCGGTCCATCGGCGCCGATGTGGACTTCGCGATCGAGGGCCGCGAGGCCGCCGTCACGGTGTTCTCCACCCGTCCTGACACGCTGCACGGCGCGACCTTCATGGTCGTCGCGCCCGACTCGGACCTGGCGTCCGAGCTCGCCGCCGGGGCGCCCGCCGAGGTGCGGGCGCGTTTCCAGGACTACCTGACGCAGGTGCAGAAGACCAGCGAGATCGACCGGCAGTCCGCCGACCGTCCGAAGACCGGCGTGTTCCTGGAGCGCTTCGCGGTCAACCCCGTGAACGGCGAGCGGCTGCCGATCTGGGCCGCCGACTACGTGCTGGCCGACTACGGCCACGGTGCAGTCATGGCCGTGCCCGCGCACGACCAGCGCGACCTCGACTTCGCCCGCACGTTCGACCTGCCGGTGCGGGTCGTCGTGGACACGACCGCCCCGATCACGGGCGCGATGCCCGTGATCGAGCTGGACGAGGACGGCGTGCCGATCGAGCCGCTGGAGTCGCTGGATGACCAGCACCCCGCGAAGACCGGCATCGCGCTGACCGGCGACGGCCGCATGATCAACTCGGGCGAGCTGAACGGGCTCTCCAAGCGCAACGCGATCGCCCGC
Source organism: Microbacterium panaciterrae (assembly GCF_039541635.1). Taxonomy (NCBI): domain Bacteria; kingdom Bacillati; phylum Actinomycetota; class Actinomycetes; order Micrococcales; family Microbacteriaceae; genus Microbacterium; species Microbacterium panaciterrae. Next base: position 35,308 of record NZ_BAABGP010000011.1, on the reverse strand, counting down.
GCGATCGAGCAGCTCGAGGCCGCCGGCACCGGCCGCAAGGCGAAGAACTACCGCCTGCGCGACTGGCTGATCTCGCGCCAGCGGTTCTGGGGAACCCCGATCCCGATGCTGCACACGCAGGACGGCGAGATCGTGCCGGTCCCCGAGGAGCAGCTGCCGGTGCGCCTGCCGAGCATCGAAGGCCTGGATCTGTCGCCGAAGGGATCCAGCCCTCTGGGCGCGGCGACCAGCTGGGTGCAGACGACCGTCCCAGGCACCGGGGAGCCGGCGCTGCGCGATCCCGACACCATGGACACGTTCGTGGACAGCTCCTGGTACTACCTGCGCTTCCTGTCGCCGCAGAGCGACACCGTCGCGTTCGACGTGAACGAGGCGCGGCGCTGGGCGCCGATCGACTCGTACGTCGGCGGTGTGGAACACGCGATCCTGCACCTGCTGTACGCGCGGTTCATCACCAAGGTGCTGTTCGACATGGGCCTGATCGACTTCACGGAGCCGTTCTCCAGCCTGATCAACCAGGGCATGGTGATCCTGGACGGCGCGAAGATGTCCAAGAGCAAGGGCAACCTGGTGCTGTTCGAGGAGGAGCTGAACGCCTTTGGCGCCGATGCGCTGCGGGTCGCGCTCGCCTTCGCCGGTCCCGTGGAGGACGACAAGGACTGGAAGGACGTGTCCACGACAGGGGCGCAGAAGTTCCTGGCCCGTGCGCTGCGGGTCGCCCACGACGTGGCCAGTCCCGTCGACGTCGTCTTCGACGGCGGTGACGCGGCGCTGCGCCGGATCACCCACCACCTGCTCGCCGAGGCCCCCGCGCTGGTGGAGCAGACCAAGTTCAATGTGCTGGTCGCGCGTCTGATGGAACTCGTCAACGCGATCCGCAAGACGATCGACACCGGTGCGGGCGCGGGCGACCCCGCCGTGCGTGAGGCCGCCGAGACGCTTGCCGTGATGCTCGACCTGGTCGCCCCGCACACCGCGGAGGAGATCTGGGAGATCCTCGGGCACGAGCCGTCCGTGGGACTGGTGACCTGGCGTCAGGCCGATCCGGTGCTGCTCGTCGAGGACACGATCACGTGCGCCGTGCAGGTGAACGGCAAGGTGCGCACCACGCTCGAGGTGCCGGCGAAGATCGGCGACGCGGAGCTGGAGGCGCTCGCGCGCGCCGACGAGAAGGTGCAGCGGGCGCTGGAGGGCAAGGAGATCGTGCGGGTCATCGTGCGGGCTCCGAAGATCGTCAACTTCGCCGTCAAGGGCTGATCTGCAGGCGGATACGCGGCCGCCCTCCACAGAGCCTTTCGGACGCGAGTTGCGCACCGGATGCGCGCAGGCGCCTCCGCCGCATCGCGCAGGCGCTTAGCGTCGCGGTGTGACCGACGAGCCGGATCCTGAGACCCCGACGGCGGTGGTCGTGGCGCGCGCACCCCGGCGCATCCGCCTGGGCCTCGGCGCCGCGGTCGTGGTCGCCCTGGTGGCGGTGTCGGTCACGGTGGGGGTCGGGCTGCTCACCCGCTCATCTGCCGCGCCGGAGACGATTCCGGCGACACCGCGGCCGAGCTCCGCGGGATCCGGGATCTCCGCCGGATCCGTCTACGTGCACGTGCTCGGTCAGGTCGCCCGCCCCGGGCTGTACGTGCTCGATGACGGGGCGAGAGTCGCGGAGGCTCTCGCCGCGGCAGGCGGCACGCTGCCCGACGCCGACCAGGGCGCGGTGAACCTGGCCCGTCCGCTGACGGACGGCGAGCAGATCGTGGTGCCGGCTATCGGGGCGGAACCCGCGGGCACCGCCTCGGGGACCGGGAGCGCAGGGGCGGCCGGCTCCGGCGCGCCGGGAGCCCTCATCGACCTGAACACCGCGGACGTCGCCGCGCTCGACACGCTGCCGCGGATCGGTCCGGCCCTCGCGCAGCGGATCATCGACTGGCGCACGGCCAATGGCAGGTTCACCAGCGTGGACGATCTGCTGGCCGTGCCGGGGATCGGCGACAAGATGCTCGCCTCGATCCGGGATCTCGTGCGGGTATGACCGGCGACGCGTCCGCGGTGCCGGCTCCGCACCCGCACCAGCGGTTGCGGGACGTCCGCATGGTCCCCGTCGCCGTGACGGCGTGGACGGTGGCGCTGCTGGTGTCGTTCCTGCCGGCCGTGTCCTGGCCTCTGCTGGGCGCGGCCGTGCTGCTCGGCGCGATCCTGTTGCCGGTGCGGAGACGGATGGCGGCGAGCCCGGTCGGCCTGTACCGCGCCGCGGCGCGCGCGGTGCCGCTCCTCATCGTGTGCGCCGGTGTCGCCGGAGGGATCGGCGGCTCGATCGCGCTGACCACGGTCGCCCGCGATGAGGCGGCGGGCTGGGCGGGGCACGCGGTCACCGCCGAGGTGAGCGTGCGGTCGCTCCCGTCTGTCGGTGCGGACGGGCGTCTCTGGGCGGACGCTGACACGATCCGGATCGGACCGGGGGATCGGCTCCGCGATCTCGGCGTGCCGGTGCGGATCGGGATCCCCGTCGACGCGCGCTCCGCGACCCTGGGGCCGGGCACGGTGCTGCGGCTCACTGCGCAGACCAAGGGCACCGACGCCGGCGAGCGGGCCGCGCTCGTGCTGTTCGCGGCGGGTTCCGTCGAGCACCTGTCTCGCGGCGGGCCGGTCGAGACTCTCGCGGGCGACGTGCGCGCCGCGTTCATCGCGCGTACGCAGCGGCTTCCGGAACCCGGATCCGAACTGCTGCCCGGACTCGCCGTGGGCGATGTGCGCGCCGTGAGCCCGGAACTCGACGCGGCGATGAAGGCCAGCGGCCTCAGCCACCTCACGGCCGTCTCCGGCAGCAACCTGGCGCTGGTGGCCGCCGCCGGATTCGGGATCGTCACACTGCTGGGCGGAGGGCGGTTCCTGCGGATCGCGGTCGCGGCTCTCGCCCTCGCGGGGTTCGTGGTGCTGGTCACGCCGCAGCCGAGCGTGATCAGGGCCGCGGCGATGGCGGGTGTCGCGATGTTCGCGCTCTTGCTGGGTCGGCCGCGGGCGGGGCTGTCGGTGCTGCTGCTGGCCGTGACGGTGCTGCTGCTCGCCGATCCGCGTCTCGCCGCGGCGCCCGGTTTCGCCCTGTCCGCGGCGGCGACGGCGGGGCTGATCGTGCTGGCGCCTCCGCTCGCGCGGGGACTGGGACGCTGGCTGCCGCGGCCGCTCGCGCTGGCGATCGCGGTGCCGCTGTCGGCGCAGCTGGCCTGCGGTCCGATCATCGCGCTGTTCGCCGCGCAGCAGTCGGTCGTCGCCGTGCTCGCGAACCTGCTGGCCGAGCCCGCCTCGCCCATCGCCACCGTGCTCGGGCTGCTCGCGTGCCTCGCGATGCCGGTTCCGCCGGTGGCGGATCTGTTCGCGGCCGCCGCCTGGCTGCCCTCGGCGTGGATCGCGCAGACGGCGGTGATGACCGCCGCGCTTCCCGCCGCGACCGTCGCGGCCCCGGCGGGGATCGGCACGGCACTGGTCGTGGCAGCGCTGAGCGCCGGCCTGTACGCCCTGATCGTGCCGCACCGCCCGCTGCGGCCGCTCGTGCGGATGCTCGTCGCCGGTCTGCTCGCGGTGACCGTCGGAGCCACCGGGGGATGGGCGGTCCTGCAAGGGCCGGTCGCCCTCGCACAGAGACCCGCCGACTGGTCGATCGCGATGTGCGACATCGGCCAGGGAGATGCGATCCTGGTGCGCAGCGCGGGGCACGTGATGCTGATCGACACCGGCCCCGACCACGAGCCGCTGCGGCGCTGTCTCGGAGATCTCGGCATCGATCGACTCGACGTGCTGCTGCTCACCCATTTCGACCACGACCACGCGGGGGCGGCGGACGAGCTCGCGGGCCGTGCGGACGTGGTGCTGCACGGCCCGCCCGGCACCCCGAAGCACGAGCAGCTGCTGCGCCGGCTGCAACAGCGCGGCGCGCGCCTCGTGACCGCAGCGGCGGGCATGACGGGGCGTCTGGGGGACGCGGACTGGCGCGTGCTGTGGCCGCGGCGCGACGAGAAGGTGTTCCCGCCCGGCAACGACGTCGGCGTGATCGTCGAGGTCTCCGGCGGCGGGGTGCCGCGCTCGCTGTTCCTGGCGGACCTCTCGGCCGCGTCGCAGGGAATGCTCCGCCGGATCGCGCGCCCGCACGACGAGACGATCGTGAAGGTCGCCCATCACGGCAGCGCCGATCAGGATCCGCAGCTGTACGCGGTCCTGAACCCCGCGCTCGCGCTCATCTCGGTCGGGGAGGGCAACGACTACGGGCACCCCCGGGCGTCCACCCTCGACATGCTCCGGGCGCTGGGCGTGCCGATCCTGCGCACGGATCAGCGCGGCACGATCCTGGTGTCCCAGGGCGAGGACGGCCTGCGGGTCTGGGCGGAACGGCCGACGCCGCCCGCGACGCCGGATCCGAACCCCTCCGGTCGCCCCACGACCACGGCTCGGGCGCCGTGAAGGTCCGTGCCCGCCGGTACGCTGGATCCATGCCCGCACCGCGTTCCTCCCCTGCAGCACGCCGTGGCGGGAAGGCGTCGAACATCCCTCATGTGCCCTGGCGTGAGCCGCGCCCTGCGCCCATCGTGCTCGTCTCCGGGCCCGAGGAGATCTGCGCGGAGCGTGCGATCGCGGGGATCCGCACCTATCTGCGCGCCGAGGACCCCGCCCTCGAGGTGAGCGACCTGCGCGCCGACGACTACGAGTCCGGCAGCCTGCTGGGTCTCGCGTCGCCGTCGCTGTTCGGCGAGCCGCGGCTGCTGCGCATCTCCGGTGTCGAGCGCTGCACCGACGCGTTCCTCGCGGAGGCCGTCGCCTACCTCGATCATCCGCAGGACGGCGCGACCGTCGTGCTCCGGCACACCGGCGCGACGGTGCGCGGCAAGAAGCTGCTCGACGCGATCAGGGCCGGCATCGGCGGCGGGATCGAGATCGCGTGCCCCGCGATCAAGCGCGACGACGAGAAGGCCGACTTCGCGGTGGGGGAGTTCCGGGCCGCGGGCCGGCGGATCGTCCCGCAGGCGCTCAGGGCGCTGGTCTCGGCGTTCTCCGACGACATCACCGAACTCGCCGCCGCCTGCCAGCAGCTGATCGGCGATGTCGAGGGCGACGTCACCCCCGACATCGTGGAGCGCTACTACGGCGGACGCGTCGAGGTGTCCGCCTTCGTCGTCGCTGACACGGCGATCGCCGGGCGGCTGGGGGATGCCCTCGTGGCACTCCGGCACGCACTGTCCTCCGGGGCGGATCCGGTGCCCATGGTCGCCGCGTTCGCGATGAAGCTGCGCTCGATGGCGCGGGTCGCGGGCTCCCGCGAGTCGAACGCGGCGCTCGCCTCCCGGCTCGGCATGAAGGACTGGCAGGTGGATCGCGCCCGCCGCGACCTGACGGGGTGGAACGAGCGCACACTGGGCATGGCGATCCAGGCCACCGCCCGCGCCGACGCCGACGTCAAGGGCGCCGCGCGCGATCCGATCTTCGCGCTGGAGCGCATGATCACGGTGATCGCGACCCGCGCCCCGTACGGCGGCTGATCCGCGGCGAAGGCACGCCGACCCGTGTCTGCGAACGCGGTTGCGGACACGTCTGCGAAACGACGAAGGCCCGTCCCAGCGGGACGGGCCTTCGGCAGAGGAGGGGCGACTCAGAGAGCCGAAACCTGCTTCGCGATCGCCGACTTGCGGTTCGCGGCCTGGTTGGAGTGGATGACGCCCTTGCTGACGGCCTTGTCGAGCTTCTTCGTCGCCGTCTTCAGCGCGGTCTCGGCGGCGGCCTTGTCGCCGGTGGCGACGGCCTTGCGGGCGTTGCGGACCGCGGTCTTGAGCTCGCTCTTGACGGCCTTGTTGCGCTCGTGCGCCTTCTCGTTGGTCTTGTTGCGCTTGATCTGCGACTTGATGTTCGCCACGGGTGGAAACCTTCGTTCGAGTGATGGATGGATGAGCCGCGGGCGAGAGAGGGCGCCGTACGGCGGTCGTGAGAGAAGAACCCACACGCAAGCCAATCACCGATCTTATCAGGTGAACGGGGCGAACTCCGAACCGGCCGGCCGCTGCGCGGATCCTGCGCGAGAGCGCGCGCGTCGCGCACCACGACGCGCGGATCCAGGGTGCAAGCTGGGCGGAGGACCCGAAGGAGTCGTCCATGCCCGATGCCGCCCCGCTCGAGAGCGCCCTGCTGCGCCGACTGCGCTTCTCCGCGGCGACGGCCGCCTTCCAGGTCGAGGGGGCGAGGCGGGCGGACGGCAGGGACAGATCCATCTGGGACGACTTCGTGGAGACCCCGGATCGGGTGCGGGATGGCAGCACCGCCGAGCCCGGCCCGGACAGCTATCACCGCTTCTACGAAGACGTGGCGCTGCTGGCAGGACTCGGCGTCGACCAGTACCGGTTCTCGATCTCGTGGGTGCGGGTGCTCGCCGACGGCGCGCCGAACCTGCGCGGGATCGCCTACTACGACCGGCTCGTCGACGCACTGCTCGGCGCCGGTGTCACGCCGGCCCCGACGCTCTACCACTGGGATCTGCCGTCCGCGCTCGAGGCGGAGGGCGGCTGGCTGAACCGCGCGACGGCAGAGCACTTCGCCGAGTACGTCGAGGTCGTCGCCGCTGCCCTCGGCGACCGGGTGCGGCACTGGTACACGATCAACGAGCCGGTCTCCACGACGCTGCAGGGCTACGCGATCGGCGAGCTCGCGCCCGGCCGCACCCTGCTGTTCGACTCCCTGCCGACCGTGCACCACCAGCTCCTCGCGCACGGCCTGGCCGTGCCGATCCTGCGCGCGCACGGCGCCGAGCGGATCGGCATCGTAAACAATCACACGCAGGTCCTCCCGGCGTCCGCCGACCCGGCCGACCAGCAGGCCGCGTACCTATACGACCTCATCCACAACCGGGTCTTCGCCGACCCTGTGCTGCTCGGCCGCTATCCCGACCTTGAGCCGCTGGGCGTCACGATGCCCGTGCACGACGGCGACCTCGCGCTGATCAGCGCGCCGTGCGAGGTGTACGGCGTGAACTATTACAACCCGACGACCGTTGCCGCCTGCGAGGGACCGGTGCCGTTCGAGGTGGTGCCCACCCCGGGGGCTCCGACGACCGGCTTCGGGCCGCTCTGGCCGATCGTGCCGGAGGCGCTCACCGCATTCCTCGTCGACGCGCACGAACGCTACGGCGCCGCGCTCCCGCCGATCGCCATCGCGGAGAACGGGGCATCCTTCCCCGAACCAGCGCACACCGAGGAGCGCCTCGACGACGACGCGCGCATCTCCTATCTGCGCGGCCACGTCGCCGCGGTGCGGGAGGCGATCCGCGCCGGAGTCCGGGTCGACGAGTACACGGTGTGGTCGCTGCTGGACAACTTCGAGTGGGCGGAGGGCTTCACCCAGCGATTCGGGCTCGTGCACGTCGACATGGATACCGGACGACGCACCCCGAAGGCGTCCTACAGCTGGTATCGCGCGCTGATCGAGGAGGCGCGGGCATGATCGGGATGGCCACGAAGCGGGTCGGCCCGCTCTGGATGACGCTGTTCACGCTGGCGTGGCTGGCCATCTGGACGGTGCAGCTCACGCCGGTGCAGCTGCTGCTGCCCCTGCAGCTGGACACGAACAGTCAGGGGAAGGACTGGATCTCCGGGGTCGTCTGGGCCGGCGTCGTGCTGTCGGTCGGGGGCCTCGTCGGCATCGTCGCGGCGCCACTGTCCGGACGCTGGTCGGATCGCACGCGCTCGCGCTGGGGGCGCCGCCGGCCCTGGGCGATCGGCGGTTCGCTGGTCTCCGCGGCCGGCCTGGTGCTCACCGGTCTGGTCGCCGGCCCGCTCGCCGTGGGCGCCGCGTGGATCGTGGTCTCGGTCGGCGTGTCCGTCGCCTCGGCGGCCCTGACCGCCATGATCGCGGATCAGCTCAGCGAGCAGCGCGGTGCGGCCTCGGCTGCCGCGAGCTCCGCACAGGCGGTCGGCATCGTGGTCGGCGTCGGCGCGGTGGTGCTGATCGGGCTGAACGTGACCCAGTCCTATCTCCTGCTCGCGGCGATCATCGCCGTGATCGGAGTGGGCACTGCGCTGCTGCTGCCCGACGCTCCGGCGCACGAGCTGCCCGCGCCGGTGCGCCGCGCCGCGGGAGGCCGTCCGTCCTGGCGGGATCGCGACTTCCTCTGGCTGCTGATCAGCCGGCTCGCGGTGAACATCGGCAACGCCTTCGGCACCTCGCTGCTGCTGTTCTTCCTGCTGTACGGCGTGCATGTGCCGGCGGCGCAGTCGCAGGACGACCTGCTGCTGCTCATCGTGATCTACACGGTGTTCGTCGTGATCGCCTCGATCGTGGCGGGCATGATCTCGGACCGGACGGGCCGCCGACGCATGCTGACCGCGGTCTCCGCGATCGTGCAGGGCGTCTCCGGCATCGTGATCCTGATCAGCCCCGACCTGACCACGACGATGGTCGCGGCGGCGATCATGGGCGCGGGCTACGGCGCATACATGGCGGTGAGCCTGGCCTTCGCGACGGATCTGCTGAAGGACCCGGACGACCACGCGCGCGACCTCGGGCTGGTCAACGTCTCCGCACAGCTCGGCCAGCTCCTCGGCCCGCTGCTGGGCGCCGGACTCGTGGCACTCGTCGGCGGGTTCTGGCTGCTGTTCGCGGCCGCGGCGGTGCTGTCCCTCGTCGGGGCGGCGATGACCTACGCGGTCAGGACGCCGTCTCCAGCGTCGCCAGCGCCAGCTCCAGCACCGCGTTGAACACCCGCGGTCGCATGGCCGTGACCAGATGCGTCGTGCGCGGCACCACGATGAACTCGGCCTGAGGGGCGAGGCGTCGATAGAGCGTCTCGTGCGTGCGCAGCTGGTCGAACTGCCCGTTCACGAACCAGGTGGGCACCGCGATCCGGCGCACCGCCGACTCCAGGTCGAGCGCCGCGAGCGAGCGCAGGGCCGTGTCCTGCGCGGCCATGGCGTATCCGCCGGCGCCGAAGTCGCCCCTCGTCTCGGCGGGAAGCGTGACGTCGAGCACCTGCCGGCTCAGCCACAGCCCGTTGTCCGGCATCGCGTTGAGTGCCCCGGCGAGCATCCGGTAGGCGGCAAGGCCCGCACCGCGGGGGAGCGCGGTGCAGGATGCGCCGATGAACCCCGCGACCGGCGGCGCCGGATCCTCCCCGGTGTACGCGGTCGACAGCAGCCCGCCCATCGAATGCCCGACCAGCAGCACCGGACCCGAGAACGAGCGCACGGCGTCGTCGATCGTGCGCATCGCCGCGTCGAGCGTGAACGGCTCGTCCATGCGCGAACCGTGCCCGGGCAGATCGACGGCGAGCGCGGGGTTGCCGCGCGCGACGACGTGCTCGACCTGCGCGCGCCACATCGTCGCCGAGGTGCGGATCCCGTGCACGAACACGACGGCGGGAGTTGCGGCGGGCATGCGTCGAGTCTAGGAAACGCGCGGCGGGACGCGAAAGCGGGGCCGGTGACTGGCCGCGCGGCCTCTCCCGTAGAATCGAGCAGATCCCTCGGAGCCTCGCCCGGGATCGCCGATCCGCACCCTCAGGACCACATGTCACCTCGCGCCCACACTCCGCTGCAGCCGGCTTCGACGCCCCCTGCGCAGATCCGCAACTTCTGCATCATCGCCCACATCGATCACGGCAAGTCGACCCTCGCAGACCGCATGCTCCAGATCACGGGCGTGGTGTCTGACCGCGACATGCGCGCGCAGTACCTCGACCGGATGGACATCGAGCGCGAGCGCGGCATCACGATCAAGAGTCAGGCCGTGCGGATGCCCTGGGAGAGCGCCGGCGAGGTCGTCGCGCTGAACATGATCGACACTCCGGGCCACGTCGACTTCACCTACGAGGTGTCCCGCTCGCTCGCCGCCTGCGAGGGCGCGATCCTGCTCGTGGACGCCGCACAGGGCATCGAGGCGCAGACGCTCGCGAACCTGTACCTCGCGCTCGAGAACGACCTCACCATCATCCCGGTGCTGAACAAGATCGACCTGCCCGCGGCCGAGCCGGAGAAGTACGCCAAGGAACTCGCGGATCTCATCGGCGGGCGCCCGGAGGACGTGCTGCGCGTCTCCGGCAAGACCGGCGCCGGCGTCGAGGAGCTACTCGACAAGCTCGTGCAGGAGATCCCTGCGCCGTCCGGCGATGCCGACGCTCCGGCGCGCGCGATGATCTTCGACTCGGTCTACGACTCCTACCGCGGCGTGGTCACCTATGTGCGGATGGTGGACGGCAAGCTGTCCCCGCGCGAGCGGATCCAGATGATGTCGACCGGCGCGCACCACGAACTCCTCGAGATCGGCGTGTCGAGCCCCGAACCGGTGCCGACCAAGGGCCTGGGCGTCGGCGAGGTGGGCTACCTGATCACCGGTGTGAAGGATGTGCGCCAGTCGAAGGTCGGCGACACCATCACGACCGCGCGCAAGCCTGCGACCCAGGCGCTGGCCGGCTACACCGACCCGAAGCCGATGGTGTTCAGCGGCGTCTACCCGATCGACGGCAGCGACTACGCGGAGCTGCGCGAGGCGCTGGACAAGCTCAAGCTCTCCGACGCGTCGCTGCAGTACGAGCCGGAGACCTCCGTCGCGCTCGGCTTCGGCTTCCGCTGCGGCTTCCTCGGGCTGCTGCACCTCGAGATCATCACCGAGCGGCTGTCCCGCGAGTTCGGGCTCGACCTGATCACCACCGCGCCCAGCGTGATCTACGAGGTGCTCACCAGCGACACCGGCGAGACGGTGACGGTCACCAACCCAAGCGAGTATCCGGACGGGCGGATCGGATCCGTCTCCGAGCCCATGGTGAAGACCGCGATCCTGCTGCCCAAAGACTACGTCGGCACGGTGATGGAGCTCTGCCAGTCCCGCCGCGGCACGCTGCTGGGCATGGAGTACTTCTCGGAAGAGCGCGTCGAGCTGCGCTACAACATGCCGCTCGGCGAGATCGTGTTCGACTTCTTCGACCAGCTCAAGTCGAAGACGCAGGGCTACGCCTCGCTCGACTACGAGCCCAGCGGAACCCAGGAGTCGGATCTGGTCAAGGTCGACATCCTGCTGCAGGGTGAGAAGGTCGACGCGTTCAGCTCGATCGTGCACCGCGACAAGGCCTACGCCTACGGCACGATGATGGCCGAGCGGCTGCGCAAGCTGATCCCGCGGCAGCAGTTCGAGGTGCCGATCCAGGCCGCGATCGGCGCCCGCATCATCGCCCGCGAGACGATCCGCGCGATCCGCAAGGACGTGCTCGCCAAGTGCTACGGCGGCGACATCACCCGCAAGCGCAAGCTGCTCGAGAAGCAGAAGGAGGGCAAGAAGCGCATGAAGATGGTCGGCCGCGTCGAGGTCCCCCAGGAGGCGTTCATCGCCGCGCTCTCGGGGGACGTCGAGGGCAAGGACAAGAAGTAGGCGAGCCGGGGCGCACCCCACCCTTGGGAGAACCTGGGTGTGTCCTCGCCGTCGGCAAGTAGGCTTGCACTCATGCGTCGCGGGACATTCCGAGAAGGAACGGTGGACTATGCCGCTGTGGGTGCCACCCATGCACCCGACCTGATGCAGTACCCGCCGGAGCGCAGCATCCCCGCGGAGGAGTCGTGGCGGCTCGGCAGTGGCGAGGAGAGGTTCCGCACCGCGGGCGACGCTCTGCTGTCCTGGACTGCGCAGCGGGCCGCCGGGCTGGAGCTCACCGACGTCCGCCCTGCAGCGAGCCCGGGCTACGCCGGAGTGAGCTTCGATGCCGAGGGCGCCCCGATCGCCCCGAGCAAGACCGAGGTGGAGCCGCGGTACGACGAGGACGGCACGCCGTGGGTGGGTCCCGGCATGACACTCAAGCTGCACGGTCGCGTGGCGGGCATGCGCGCCGATGCCGAGCTGCGCGTGATCTCCGTGACGGAGCAGTCGCGCCGGATCGGCTTCGTGCTCGGCACCGTCGACGGATCCGTCGTGAGCGGTGAGGAGTCGTTCGACATCGCCTGGAACGACGCCGACGAGGTGTGGTTCACCGTGCGCGCGTTCGATCGTCCGAACAGCCTCCTGTACCGGACCGTGCCGTATCTGGTGAAGCGCCGCCGCCGCGAGCTGTTCGCCCGCTACCTGCGCGCGATCTCGCCGCTGTACGCGACGCCGCTGTGACGGCGGGGCGCTGATGGCGGGGCCGCTACCGCTGGGGGATCCCGCCCCGGTCGACGGGCGACTGCCGGCAGACCTGCGGATCGATCCCGCCGTCGCGTTCTCCGCCTATCTGCACGTGCCGTTCTGCCGGGTGCGCTGCGGCTACTGCGACTTCAACACGTACACCGCGTCCGAGCTGCGCGGGGCGCGTCAGGATGCGTACGCCGACACCCTGATCGGCGAGATCGCGCTCTCCCGTGCCGTGCTCGGCGAGGCCGGCGCGCTCCGGCCAATGGACACCGTGTTCTTCGGCGGCGGCACCCCGACGCTGCTGCCGCCCGGCGACCTGGCGCGGATGCTCGGCGCCGCGATCGACGCCTTCGGGATCGTGGAGGGCGCGGAGGTCACGGTCGAGGCGAACCCCGACACGGTGACGCCCGCGATCGCGGCGGAGCTGGCCGCGGCGGGAGTGACCCGGCTGTCGATCGGCATGCAGTCCGCGGTGCCGCACGTGCTCGCCGCGCTCGATCGCACCCACCGTCCGGAGAACGTGCAGACCGCCGTCGAGGCGGCCCGGGCCGCGGGTCTGGCGGTGAGCGTCGATCTCATCTACGGCGCACCGGGGGAGTCGCTGGACGACTGGCGCGCGTCGCTGCGCGCGGCGACCGAACTCGCCCCCGACCACATCTCGGCGTACGCGCTGATCATCGAGGACGGCACGAAGCTCGCGCGGCAGATCCGCCGCGGCGAGGTGCCGGCGCCGGACGACGACCTGCAGGCCGACATGTACGAACTCGCGGACGGCGTGCTGCGCGACACCGGTTTCGACTGGTACGAGGTGAGCAATTGGGCGCGCACGGGCGCGCAGCGCTCGCGGCACAACATGGCGTACTGGCGGGGCTCCGACTGGTGGGGCTTCGGACCCGGCGCGCACAGCCATGTCTCCGGCCTGCGCTGGTGGAACGTGAAGCACCCGGCGGCGTACGCGCAGCGTCTCGCCATGGGGGAATCCCCGGCGGCGGGCACCGAGCGACCCGATCCGGCCGCGGTAGAGCTGGAGCGGATCCTGCTGCGCTCCCGGATGGCCGAGGGCCTGCCGCTCACCGGGCTCGCGCCGGATGCTCGGACGCGCGTCGCCGGACTCATCGCCGACGGCCTCGTCGATCCCGCGGCCGCGCTGCGCGGCACGCTCGTGCTGACGCTGCGCGGGCGCCTGCTCGCCGACGCCGTGGTGCGCGCGCTCACGGACTGAGCCCGTCGCGGAGCACGACACGATAGGATTGGCACTCAAGACCCACGAGTGCCAGCGGTGAGGAGGAGCGATGGTCTCAGAACGCGGACTCGAAGTGCTCCGTGCCATCGTCGAGGACTTCGTCCAGACGAACGAGCCGGTCGGCAGCAAGTCGATCGTGGATCGGCACGCCTTCGGTGTCTCGGCCGCCACGATCCGCAACGACATGGCGCTGCTCGAGGATGAGGAGCTCATCGCGGCCCCGCACACATCCTCGGGTCGTGTGCCCACGGACAAGGGCTACCGCGTCTTCGTCGACCACCTCGCACAGGTCCGCCCGCTTTCTACCGCGCAGCGCACCGCGATCTCGGCGTTCCTGGCAGACCCCGCGGATCTCGACGACCTCATGGTGCGCACCGTCCGCGTGCTCACCCGGCTCACCGGGCAGGTCGCGCTCGCGCAGTATCCGTCCTTCGCCCGGGCGCATGTCACGCACATCGAACTGGTGGCGCTCGCGCCGAGCCGGCTGCTCGTCGTGCTCGTCACGGATGCGGGCGGCGTCTCCCAGCGGATCGTTCCGCTCCCGGTCGAGCTCGATGAGAGCGAGATCGGGGTGCTGCGCGCGACGCTCACCTCGCTGATCACCGGGCGGTCGGTGCGCCGTGGCGCGGAGCAGGTCGCCGCGGCGGGGGAGAGCCTGTCGGATCCGCGGATCGGCGCCGCGCAGGCCGCCCTGCTGCGGGCCGTCGCCGAGGAGCTCGCCGAGTTCCGGCAGGAGCGACTGGTGATGGCGGGGGCGGCGACGCTGGCCCGCCGCGAGCACGACTTCCGCGGCAGCATCCATCCGCTCCTGGAGGCGATCGAGGAGCAGGTGACGCTGCTGCGGCTGATGAGCGAGATGCGGGTCGACGAGCACGGACTCGCCGCCAGCATCGGCACGGAGAACGCCGCGTTCGGCCTCGGCGAGGCGTCGATCGTGGCGAGCGACTACATCACGCACTCCGGGACCGCACGCGTCGGCGTGATGGGCCCGACCCGGATGGACTACCCGAGCAATCTCGCGGCGGCGCGGGCCGTGGCCCGCTACCTGTCGCAGCTGCTCGAAGAGGACGAGACCGGCCGCTGAGCGGCCGCACGAACACACGCGCTGCCGCAGGGCGGCCCGGAAAGGCGATGGTGACGGACCACTACGAGGTTCTCGGCGTCTCGCGCGATGCGAGCGAGGATGAGATCAAGAAGGCGTACCGGCGGCTCGCACGGCAGCTGCACCCGGACGTGAACCCCAGCGAGGAGGCCGCAGAGCGGTTCAAGTCGGTCACGCACGCCTACGACGTGCTGAGCGACGCGGACTCGCGCCGTCGCTACGACATGGGCGGCGATCAGAACGGCAATGCCGGCTTCGGAGGGTTCGGCGGCTTCGGTGACATCTTCGAGACGTTCTTCGGTGGCGGAGGCGCGCGCGCGGCCCGCCCGCGATCGCGTCGTGAGCGCGGGCAGGATGCCCTCGTGCGTGTCAGCCTCGAGCTCGGCGACGTCGTGTTCGGTGTGCACCGCGACATCGAGGTCGACACGGCCGTGCTGTGCGAGACGTGTCAGGGCTCCTGCTGCCAGGTGGGCACCTCGCCGGTCACCTGCGACATCTGCGGCGGATCCGGGCACATCCAGCAGCAGGTGCGGAGTCTCCTCGGCAACGTCGTCACCACCGCGCCGTGCGGAACGTGCGAGGGGTTCGGCACCACGATCCCGTTCCCGTGCCAGACCTGCAACGGTCAGGGACGGGTGCGCTCGCGTCGCACGGTCGGCCTGGACATCCCGGCCGGCGTGGAGACCGGGCTGCGCCTGCAGCTGCCGGGCTCCGGCGAGGTCGGCCGCGCCGGCGGCCCGAACGGCGACCTGTACGTCGAGGTGTCGGTCGCGCCGCACGCGCGCTTCAGCCGCGACGGCGATGACCTGCTGGCGACGCTCGAGGTGGCGATGAGCGACGCGATCCTCGGCACCACGACGAGCATCGACTCGCTCGACGGAACGGTGGATCTCGAGATCCGCCAGGGCCTGCAGTCTGGCGACGTGCTCACGATCAAGGGCCGCGGCATCACGCCGCTGCGCGGATCGCAGCGCGGAGATCTGCGTGTGGGCGTGCAGGTGCTCACGCCGACCAAGCTCGATCACAAGGAGCGCCAGCTCATCGAGGACTTCGCCAAGCACTCGAAGGCGCCGGGGCCGAAGCTCTCGGAGTTCCACCAGGGCCTCTTCTCCAAGCTGCGCGACCGCTTCCGGGGCTGAGCCGAGATGGCCCTGCACTTCGTCACGCACGACGCGACCGCCGTAGAGCCGGGCGGCACGGTGACCCTGACCGGGGCCGAGGCCAAACACGCCGCCGTCGTACGCCGGGTGCGGACCGGGGAACCGGTCACGCTCGGCGACGGGTCCGGTGTGTGGCTCGAGGGCGAGGTCACGGCCGCCGCACCGAGCCGAGTGGACGTGCGGATCCTCGTACGCCGGGTGGATCCGCGGCCGGATCCGCGCATCCTCCTCGTGCAGGCGCTCGCCAAGGGCGACCGCGACGAGCTGGCCGTGCAGGCCGCGTGCGAGCTCGGCGTCGACGAGATCGTGCCCTGGCAGGCTGCGCGCAGCGTGTCGCGCTGGGAAGGTTCGAAGGCGGCCAAGGGCCGGGAGCGCTGGGCGACGATCGTCCGCGAGGCCGCGAAGCAGGCGCACCGGTCCTGGGTGCCCGAGGTCGCCGCCGTCGAGAGCACTGCGGATCTCGCACGCCGTGCTGCGGGGCAGCGGGTGCTGATCCTGGATCCGACCGCCCCGGTTCGGCTGTCGGCGATCGTCCAGGACGATCGCGACATCGTGCTCGTGGTCGGGCCGGAGGGCGGGATCGCTCCGGAGGAGCTGGATCGCCTGACGGCGGCGGGCGCCGAACGCGTGCTGCTCGGCGACACGGTCCTGCGCACCTCCACCGCAGGCCCTGCCGCGATCGCGGTGCTGAACGTCGCTCGCGGGCGCTGGTAGCACCGCGCATCGGAGCGCTCAGGGAACGCCGCCCGTCCGAGCCTGCAGGCACGGACGGGCGGCGTTCGCGCGTCACTGACAGGTGGCCGCGGGGTAGCCGACCGTCACGGTCGCATCGTCGACGGAGAACGTCGTCTCACCGGTTCCGATCGACGACGTGTGCGTCGGGAACGCGATCGTACTCGACGTCCCCGGAGCGACACTGTCCGCGGTCTTCGTGCCGAAGGGGGTCGTGATCGTGATGTCGGCGGCCTTGTACGCGGTGTTCTGGACGGTGGTCTTGAACACGATCTGGCTCCCGGTGCAGTGCACCGCGACCGACGGGACCACGGTGCTCTTCGCTGCGCCGACGGCCAGTACGGGGATCTTCAGGTAGGAACCCGGCGTCGCGAAGGCGACCCGCACCGCTGATGCGAACACGGGTGCGAACGAGACGGTGGTGGGCAGACCGTTGGCGTGCGGGGGCTGGTTCCGCGCCGACGTCGAATGCCAGGTGCCCTGCGCATCGCGGTAGTCTACGCTCACCCCGGTGATCGTCCCCTCGATGTTCGTGAAGCCCACCCGATCCACGATCTGCGCCGTGGCCGGCTCGACCGTGAACGTCGCAGCGGACACGGGAGTGCCGCCGGTCCAGGTGGACCACGACGTCGCGGCGTTCCGATCGCAGGCGCTCTGCGCCGGCATCGTCGCCCACTCGGTCTGGAAGAAGCTCGCCGACACCGTCGTGCCCGCCACGGAGCAGAGATCCGTGACACCGTCCGCCCCCCAGATCTGTACCTCCGAGATCGACTGCCACGTGTTCGTCGCGGTGCTCAACTGCAGCCGGATCCCGTTCGTGAGCGGCAATCCGGTCAGGTCGAGCTTCGCCACGGGTGCCGACGCGGATGCATCCTGGGCGAGCGCAGCATGCACGGTGGACGGCCGCCAGGCGCCCGACGCGTCCACATACTCGACAGCGATGCTCGATGGCCAGGTCGCGGTGGATCCGTCCTTGTAGGTGTGCACGTCGATCTCGTCGACCTTTTCGGCGAGCGGCCAGGAGAACGACAGCCAGCTCGAGGCCGGGTAGGCGCCGCCGCCCACCCAGTTGTCCCAGCCCTTACCCTTCACGTTGCCGTCGACGACGCTGGGCGCCATATCATTGCGACTCGAGGCGGCGACAGTCGCCTGTGGCGCGAGGTTCACGATCCCCGGCGTCGCGACCATGATCGTGCGCGTGAACGTGCGGCCGGCGGTGAACTGCGCATCGGCGCCGAGCGTTCCCGTGATCGTCTGCGACCCGCGCTCGGTGAACGAAGTCGCACTCCAGGTCACCCCGACCTGCGCGGTGCTGCCGCCCGATGTCACAGGTACGGTCACCGGCAGCCTCGCGCCGAAGTCCATGCCGGGTTCGATCGTGGTCGGCAGACCGGTGTCGCCGACCGACCAGATGCCGTTGCCGAGGCCCTTGTCATCCCAGTAGGTCGCATCCCAGCCGCGGGCCCACCGGGCCGGATCCTCGGTGGCGGGGTTTCTCATCTCGGCGCGGCCGTTCTCCCCGAACGTGATAGGCAGGGCGACATAGGTGGAGTCGGCGGCTCCGGAGTCCCAGCGATCGCCGAGGTAGACATAGCGGCCCCCGCCGAGATCGAGCACGCTCGCGGTCTGCGAGCCAAAGGTCGTGCGCCGGGTGTCGCCGATCGACAGCAGGCCGTCCCCGCCCTCGGGGATCGAGTTGTAGGCGACGTTCTCGTACGGGTCGTTCGGATCGACGCCGCGGATCCAGGCCCCCAGCACGCTGTCCGCGGTGTAGTACGTCTGCGGATTCGGGCCCCAGCCGGTCGCGCCGGACGCCACGGCGTAATACTTGCCGCCGTGTGCGAAGAGAGCGGGGGCCTCGAGCATGCCGCACTCCTTCACGATCTGGAAGTCCTGCCCGCGCACCGGTGCGGCGGCGGTGCCGTCGGCGAAGATGTACGGGTAGCGGCCGTCCGCCGAGTACTGCCCGGCGTTCAGCTGATCCGCGTTCGTCGTGTGTGTCACGTTGGTGTACGAGGAGTCGAGCTTCGCAACGTAGAGCGAGCGGTTCTCCTCCGAGGAGTAGGAGATGTATGCCGTGCCGTCGGCATCCTGGAAGACGGTCATGTCGCGGGCCTGGCCCGGGACCGCGGCAGAGATGCAGTCCTTGTAGTTCGTGCGGTTGGGCAACCGGTAGACGCCGACCATGGTGAACGGGCCGGTCGGGCTGTCCGAGACCGCGACGCCCGCCATCGAGCGCGCGTACATGCTGCCGCCGGGAGTCGTCTGGCCGTCCGAGTGCCACCACAGCACCCAGGTGCGGGTGCTCTTGTTGTAGAGCACCTTGGGGCGCTCGAAGACCGTCGTGTGGTCGGCGGCATCGGCCGTGTCCAGGTGGTAGTCCAGCTGAGCGATCCGGTCGGCGCGGGGGTTGCCCGCGTCATCGACGGTGTCGTACAGCGCGTCGAAGTACGGTGAGGTGAGTTCGGAGGCGCTGGACACCGCGCGCAGCACCACGCCCTCGTCGGTCCAGTTCAGGGTGTCGTAGGACTTGTAGGCGTGCACGCCCGGGCTTCCGTAGTATCCGTTGGTCCGGTCCTCGCCGTACCAGTAATAGACGGTGCGTCCCGACTCCACGCCGCTGGTGACGCCGTCGCCGGTGACGCCGAGCTCCTGCGCCGTGACGATCTGTCCGCCGTGCGCCTGGATGTGGGCGCCCTTGTCGTCGAACCAATACGGCTGGAAGTAGTCGGCGGCGCGGGACCCAGGATCCTGTATCGCGGGATATGTCGAGTAGGTCGTCGGGTCGCCGGTGGGAACCGCGGCCTGAGCCGTTCCTACGCCGGCCATGGCCAGCGCGACGGCTGTGCAGGCCGCGAGCGCCACTGCTCGGGTGCTCTTCATCCATCACTCCTTCGTGATTGTGTTGACGTCAACAGTGTTAACGTCAACATTGAAGCAGGTGAGAGAGCGCCCGCGCAAGGATCCCGAGCAGCCCACCGGCGTCCCGGGCGATCGATAGACTGAGCCCATGAGCGAGCCGTCGATCTTCACGCGCATCCTGAACGGGGAGATCCCTGGCGAGATCCTGCTGGAGACCGACCGCGTCTTCGCGATCCGCGACATCAATCCGCAGGCGCCGCTGCACGTCCTCGTCATCCCGAAGAGCGAGCAGTACCGCGATGTGACGGAGCTGGCCGCAGGCGATCCCGGCCTGCTCGCCGACCTCGTCGCCGCAGCGCAGCGGATCGCCGCCGAGCATGCGAACGGCGAGTACCGCCTCATCTTCAACAACGGCGCCAGCGTCGCGCAATCCGTCTTCCACGTGCACGCCCATGTGCTCGGCAACCTCGAGGAGAACAAGCTCGTTGGCTTCTGACGATCAGGCAGAGAGCACGGTGTCCGCTCGCATCGAGGTGGACGGTGTCGCCATGGTGCAGCTGCTCGGCCCGCAGGACCGGCTGCTGCGCATGCTCGAGAAGGAGCATCCGGCCGTCGACGTGCTCGTGCGCGGCAACGAGGTCACCCTCACCGGCGAACCCGACGCGGTCCGCTCGGCGCACAAGCTCGTCGACGAGCTCATCGAGCTGACCCGATCCGGTCATGCCCTCGCTCCGAGCGACGTGTCCCAGTCGGCGCGCATGCTGGAGCGGTCCGAGGGCCTGCGGCCGAGCGAGGTGCTCGGCGAGGCGATCCTGTCCACGCGCGGACGGGTGATCCGGCCGAAGACGCCCGGTCAGAAGGAGTACGTCGACGCGATCGACGAGAACACCATCGTGTTCGGCATCGGTCCCGCGGGCACCGGCAAGACCTACCTCGCGATGGCGAAGGCCGTGCAGGCGCTGCAGCGCAAAGAGGTCGAGCGGATCATCCTGACCCGGCCGGCTGTCGAGGCGGGCGAGCGACTCGGATTCCTGCCGGGAACGCTCACCGACAAGATCGATCCGTACCTGCGGCCGCTCTACGACGCGCTGAACGAGATGATGGATCCGGAGATCGTGCCGCGGCTGATGGCGAGCGGCACGATCGAGGTGGCGCCCCTGGCCTACATGCGCGGTCGGACCCTGAACTCCTCGTTCGTCGTGCTGGACGAGGCGCAGAACACGACGCCCGAGCAGATGAAGATGTTCCTCACCCGGCTCGGGTTCGGCACGCGCATGGTCGTCACGGGCGACATCACGCAGGTCGACCTGCCGACGGCCGCCTCTGGCCTGCGCATCGTCACCCGGGTGCTCAAGGACATCGACGACATCCACTTCTCCCTGCTCACGAGCGACGACGTCGTGCGGCATTCGCTGGTCGGGCGGATCGTCGACGCGTACACCGAATACGACGAGCAGCGTACGGCGGCCCGCACGGAGCGCGAGCAGGCGGCCGAGTTCGCCAACCGGGCGGAGCGCCGGTCCGGAATGCAGCGCCCCGGTCCCCGCGACCGCATGCCGAAACGAGGCCTGAAATGATCGAGATCAACAACGAGTCCGCGATCGCCATCGATGAGACGGTGCTGCTGCGCCTCACCGAGCGCAACCTCGCCGAGCTGAACGTCAGCGCGGATGCGGACGTCGCGATCGTCCTGGTCGACGAGGGCGCCATGGAGGCGCTGCACGTGCAGTGGATGGACGAGCCGGGCCCGACCGATGTGCTGAGCTTCCCGATGGACGAACTGCGTCCGGGCACCCTCGACCGGCCGACGCCCGCCGGACTGCTCGGCGACATCGTGCTCTGCCCGCAGGTGGCCGAGACGCAGGCCGTCACGGCCAAGCACGACCTGATCGACGAGCTGATCCTGCTCACCACGCACGGGCTGCTGCACCTGCTCGGATTCGACCACGCCGAGCCCGAGGACGAGAAGGAGATGTTCGGCCTGCAGCGCGAGCTCATCGCGGGCTTCGCCGCCGACGAGCGATCCCGCGGTCGATGACTCCCTTCCTCCTGCTCGCCGGCGCGATCCTGCTCGTCGCCTTCGGCGGCCTCATGGCCGCCATCGACGCCGCGCTGTCGGTGACCTCGCGCGCGGATCTGGCGGAGATGGGATCCGAGGGGCGCAATGCCGCAGCGCTCGCCAGGATCGCGGCGGACCCGGAGCCGCACGCGAACGCCGTCGCCTTCATGCGTGTCTTCGTGGAGACGGCGGCGGCCGTGCTCGTCACGGTCGCCCTCGTGCTGCTGCTGAACGGGCAGATCTGGTGGGCGATGCTCGCCGCCGTGGTGATCATGACGGGTACCACGTTCGTGCTGGTCGGCGCGAGCCCGCGGTCGTTCGGCCGGCTGCACTCGGATGCGATGCTGCGCGCCTGCGCCCCGGTGGTGCGCGCCGTGCGGGTGATCCTCGGCCCGATCGCGCAGGGCCTCGCCGTGTTCGGCAGCCGCGTCACGCCCGGTGCGGGCCGGAGCAGCTTCGCGTCGGAGGAGCAGCTGTTGAGCATGGTCGACGAGGCCGCCTCGCACGACCTCATCGAGGCCGACGACCGCGAGCTCATCCACTCGGTGTTCGACTTCACGGATCAGTTCGTGCGTGCGGTCATGGTGCCGCGCACCGACATGGTCACGGTCGACGCGACCGCGACCACGTCGGACGCGATGGAGCTGTTCCTCAACCGCGGCATCTCCCGGATCCCGGTCGTCGATGACGAGGCCGACGACGTGCTCGGCGTGCTGTATCTCAAGGACCTCGTGCAGTTCGCCTACCGCGACGACCGCAGCTGGCGGGCGGCCTCGGTGCGCCAGATCGCCCGGCCGGCCGTGTTCGTGCCTGAATCCATGCGCGCGGAGACCCTGCTGCAGCAGATGAAGCGCGAGGCCGTGCACGTGTGCATCGTCATCGACGAGCACGGCGGCATCGCGGGTCTCGTGACGATGGAGGACCTCATCGAAGAGCTCGTCGGCGAGATCGCGGACGAGTACGACCGCCCGAGCGCCGAGGTGGTCGAGCTCGAGCCGGGGCGCTATCGCGTCAGCGGCCGGCTGAGTCTCGAGGATGTCGGCGAGCTCTTCGGTGTCGACCTGGAGGACGACGACGTCGACTCGATCGGCGGGCTCCTCGGCAAGGAGCTCGGCCGCATCCCGACCCCCGGCGCGACCGCTGTCGTGCGCGGGCTGCTCCTCACCGGCGGCGCCTCGCGAGGGCGCGGCCGGGGCATCGAATACGTCTTCGTCGAGCGGGCCGAGGAGCCGCGCACGGAGGATCATGACAAGGAGAACCACGATGAGCGATGAGCGAGAGCCCGCACAGACCGAGGACGGTCACCGCAGCGGCTTCGTGACGTTCGTGGGACGGCCGAACGTCGGCAAATCCACCCTCACGAACGCGCTGGTCGGCGAGAAGATCGCGATCACCAGTGAGAAGCCGCAGACCACGCGGCGAGCGATCCGCGGCATCGTGAACCGTCCCGACGGCCAGCTCGTGATCGTGGACACCCCGGGGATCCACCGCCCGCGCACGCTGCTCGGCGAGCGGCTGAACGACCTCGTCGAGCAGGTTCTCGGCGACGTCGACGTGATCGGGTTCTGCGTGCCCGCCACCGAGAAGGTCGGCCCCGGCGACCGGCGGATCGCCGCGTCGCTGGACGGCTACCCCCGGGCGAAGAAGATCGCGATCGTCACCAAGGTCGACGCGGCCGAGCGCGATGAGATCACCGAGCGACTCATGGAGGTCGACTCCCTGCGCGAGGACTGGGCGGCGGTGATCCCGCTCTCCGCGCTGACCCGCGTGCAGCTCGACGTGCTCGCCGACGAGGTGCTCGCGCTCTTGCCCGTGGGGCCGTCGCTGTATGACGACGACATCGTCACCGACGAGACGACCGAGGACCGGATCGCCGAGATGATCCGTGAGGCGGCCCTCGAGGGCGTGCGCGACGAGCTGCCGCACTCGATCGCCGTCGTGATCGACGACATCGCACCACGCGAGGGCACCGATCTCACCGACGTGCACGCCTCGATCGTCGTGGAGCGGGACAGCCAGAAGGCCATCATCATCGGCCACAAGGGCAAGCGGCTGCGTGACGTCGGCGCCACCGCGCGCACCGGCATCGAGGAGCTCCTCGGCACCCGGGTGTTCCTTGGTCTGCATGTCAAGGTCGCCAAGGAGTGGCAGCGCGACCCGAAGCAGCTCGGGCGGCTGGGGTTCTGACATGGCTGTTCCCGCGCGGCACTGGATCGCCCCCGAGTTCGGCGGGCCCGAGCGGTGGCGGTTCGTCGAGACGACGGCGCCGACCCCGGTTCAGGGCGAGGTCACGATCCGGGTGCGGGCCGCGGGGATGAACCCCGCCGACCGCAAGCACGTCGCGACGGCTCGCCCCGGTCTCACTCTGCCGGCGCCGATCGGCTACGAGGTGTCCGGCGAGATCCTCGCGATCGGGCCGGACCCGCGGATCGGATCCGGAGACGCGCAGGTCGGTGACGAGGTGATCGCGTTCCGGGTGCAGGGCGGGTACGCGACGGCGCTCACGATCCCCGCCGAGAAGGCGTTCCGCAAGCCCGGGCCGCTCTCGCATGCGGAGGCGGCGAACCTGCTGCTCGCCGGGTCCACGGCCGCCGAGATGCTCGACCGTGTGCGCGCGGAGCCGGGGGAGACGATCCTGCTGCACGGCGCCTCCGGTGCGGTCGGCGTCATGGTGCTGCAGCTCGCCGCGCTGCGCGACATCCGGGTGATCGGCACGACGAGTGAGGCCGGCGCCGACCGCGTGCGCGGCTTCGGCGGGATCCCGATCGCGTACGGCGCGGGTCTCGAGGAACGCGTGCGGGCGCTCGGCATTCCCGTGCACGCAGCGCTGGATGCGGTGGGCACGGACGAGGCGGTCGACGTCTCCCTCGCTCTCGTGCCGGATCGCTCTCGCATCGTCACGATCGCGGCGCCGGCGCGTGCGGCGGAACACGGCTTCGCGGCGATCGCGGGCTCGCAGCCGGAGAGCGCGCTCTTCCGCGACCGGATCCGCGGGGAGCTCGTGCGTCTCGCCGACGAAGGCCTGCTGACAGTGCCGCTCGCGCGCACCTATCCGCTCGCCGACGCACTCGAGGCCACCCGCTTCCTTGCCGAGGGCCACCCCGGCGGCAAACTCGCCCTGATCCCCTGAGGCTCGTCGGTCCCTGAGCGCGCCCGGTCCCTGAGCCCGCCGCGGATTCAGGATGAGGGGTGGGCCGACGCTCGCGAGGAGAGCGGCAGGTGTCACCACCCGCCCGAGGATCCTCCACCTCCGCCGCCGCCCGAGAACCCGCCGCCGAACGACCCGCTCGACGACGACGAAGAGCTCGGCGTCGGGGTCGCGGTCAGCGCGCTGCCCATGCCGGAGAGCGATCCCGCGAAGCTGGCACCGGTGTAGCCGAGATACCAGGCGGGCACGATGTCATCGTTCAGGTACTGCACCGCGAGCACCTGCCCCCACTCGCGCTCCATGCCGAACAGCATCGCGTAGGGGAGCAGGCGTTCGTACAGCACGACGATGTCGACTGAGCCGTCCTTGCGACGCTCGGCTCCGCGATACGACTGCAGCATGCGGATCCGATCCGCTTCGGCAAGGCGGATGTACTCGCGCACGCCGAGCAGATATTCGCGGGCCTCGGCGCCCTGGGCCGTGAGCACGGCGCGGCGCCGCAGGGAGACGAGCAACGCGACCAGCGCCACGACCGACAGCACGATCGCGACGACGAAGGCGGCGATGGCCGCAGGGCGCCCCACGGCCATGCCCGGCGTGGCCAGAGCCACGGCGCCGAGACCGGCGGCGAGTCCGAACCCGCTGAGCACGATCGCGAGCGGGGAACGCCGGCGCTCGAACAGCCCGCGTTCGAACGCCGCGGCATGGGCCGAGCCGGTGAGAGTCTTCAGGCGGGACACGAGCGGATCGTTCGGAATGTCCAGATAGAGCTTCGTGCCGACGGGGGAGCCGGGAAACAGCGCGTGCAGGGCCTCGGCGTCGAGCGGGTCCGCGGGGACCGACGCATCCTGCAGCTCCAGGACGGGTTTGCTCTCGCCATCCTCGATGCGGATCGAGGCATGCACGGCCAGGTGCACGATCTCCGCGGAGTTCGCGACGGGCTTACGGCCCTCCAGTTCTGCGGCGAGCACGGGCGGCAGCGCGGCCGGAACGTCGTATTGGGCGACCACGATGCCGCGCCCGCGCCGGCGTCCGCTGCGGCGCAGCAGCGAGATCCCGAGGATCGGGCCTCCGATCGCCAGCAGCGCGCCGGCCGCGGCGAGCGGGAACGGCACGACGTCGGTCATAGCGTCGGGTACGCGCGCGGGTGCCTGCGCGAAAGTGCCGAGCTTCATCGGGAACGCGACGGTCACGCCGGATCCTGCGGGCACGTCGTCCTGCGCCACGGTCAGGATCTTCGCGGAGGACGCGTCCGGGGTCAGCGCGCACGGGGTCGTCGATCCGGCCGGGCCGACATAGCACGACGGTGCGCCGAGCTTGGCGGCGCTGATGGCCGGATCGAACATCAGCACCGCGGAGAAGTGCGTGATCGGCTGCTGTGAATTCAGCGGCAGCAGGTTCCAGTACCACTCGTCGATCTGACGGTCAGAGGGGCGGTGCACGACGTCGCGCATCGTGTACTGGATCCGGTACGTCGTGAGTCCGTGCTGATACACGTCCGCGTCGCCGATCTTCAGCTGCCGTTCGCCGTTGTCGGTCGTGCTGTTGTCGTAGGGCAGGTGCGTTCCCTTGCCGTCGGTGACCGAGACGATGCGCAGGTCGAGAGGGGCGCCGTCGTACCAGGTCGGCAGGCCGCGGATGATCCCGTGATTCTGGTCGAAGGCGGGGAAGTCCGCGACCAGCGTCTCGGTCACGAGGAGTTTCGCACGGCCGTTGTCGTCGCGGCTGAGCTGATACTGGGCGGTCCACGAGGCGTAGGAGAAGCTGTTCGCATCCGCGCGCGCGGCCTGCGCGGTCAGCAGCGGGGCGAGCACGAGAGCGAGCGCTCCGAGCAGGGCGAGCACGCGGGCGCGCAGTCGAGCCGTCATGCCAGCCAGATTAGCCGCCCGCGGTCCTGAGCCCGCCCCGGCCCCTGAGCCGCTTTCGGTCCCTGAGCCTGCCGAAGGGTCCGAAGGCCACAGAGACTCAGTGCAGCGCGTTGCTCGTGATGATCTCGCGGAGCACGGCCTCGTCGTTCCCGATCTCGACCACCCGCTGCGGTGCGGCGAGCAGCTCCTGCAACTCGTCCGACAGCGGGAGCGCGATCCCGAGGGCCTCGGTGATGGTCTCGCCGAACTTCTCCGGTTTGGCCGTCTCCAGCACCAGCATCGGAACGCGGTCTTCGATGTATGCGGCCGCGACGTGCACCCCGTCCGCGGTGTGCGGGTCGATGATCGTGCCCGAGGCCTCGTGCACGGAGCGGATCGTGGCGAGCCTGTCGGCGTGAGTGCTGGTCCCGCTGACGATGCCGAACTCCTCGGCGAAGCGGCCGAGGTCGGCGGTGAAGTCGAAGGCGCCGGTCGCAGCGAGGTCGTCCCACGCGGCGCGCACGCGCTGCGGGTCGCGGTCGACCAGATCGAAGATGAAGCGCTCCAGGTTCGATGCCTTCGAGATGTCCATCGACGGGCTGGAGGTCGCCAGCGTCTGGGCGGCGCTGCGCGGCCGGTAGACGCCGGTACGGAAGAACTCGTCCAGCACGTTGTTCTCGTTCGCGGCGAGCACGAGCCGGCGGATCGGCAGTCCCATGCCGCGAGCGAAGAAGCCGGAGAGGATGTTGCCGAAGTTGCCGGAGGGCACCGCGAACGAAACCTCGAACCCGCGACGGGCGCTCTCATCGAGGCCGTCCGTGGCGCGCAGCCAGGCCCAGAAGTAGTAGACGACCTGCGCGGTGATGCGGGCGAGGTTGATCGAGTTGACCGCGCCGAGGTGCTGCGCGTTCTTGAAGTCGAGGTCGCCGGCGAGATCCTTGACCAGGTTCTGGCAGTCGTCGAAGACGCCGTCGACGGCGATGTTGTGCACGTTCGCGTCCTGCAGCGAGTACATCTGCGCGCGCTGGAACGGGCTCATCCGTCCCTGCGGCGACAGCATGAACACGCTGATCCGGTCCTTGCCGCGGAGGGCATGCTCGGCGGCGGAGCCGGTGTCGCCCGAGGTCGCGCCGACGATGTTCAGCACGCCGCCGGTGCGCTCCAGCGCATACTCCAGCGCCTGCCCGAGGAACTGCATGGCCATGTCCTTGAACGCCAGCGTCGGGCCCTCGGAGAGACCGACGAGCGTGATCCCGCCGCCGATCGGGCGCAGCGGCACCGGCTCCGCGAACACGGCGGGGGAGTACGCGGCGGCGCACAGCGCGGCGAGATCGTCGCGGGGGATGTCGGTGGCGAACAGGCCGAGCACCTCGGTCGCGAGTTCCGGATAGGACAGGGCGCGCCAGCTCTCCAGCGCGACGGCATCGACCGTCGGCAACTGGGCCGGCACCAGCAGACCGCCGTCGGTGGCCAGCCCCTCGAGCAGGGCCTCGCTGTAGGTCTTGGGCTCGCCGCCACCGCGGGTGGAGATGTACTGCAAGAGGTGCTCCTCGGGAGTCTGTGCCGTCCGGATCCTCGGATCCGCGTGCTTCGATTCTCGCAGGTCTGTCACAGCCGCGAGGCCCCGATGACGCCGTGCTAGCATGGCGGCATGCGCGCAGGCGGTCTGCTCCTTCTTAGCTGCCGCGACGAGTCCCGTATCTGAGGGCCCCACTCGTCGCGGTGTTCGTGTTGGCCCGCCCCACATGTGAAGCGACGAGAAGAGCACAACCCTCATGATCAACAACCAGCGCCCCTCCGCGATGCCGATCCACAAGTATCGGCCGTACCACGAGCAGATCCCCGTCGAGCTGCCCGACCGCACCTGGCCGTCCGCCCGCATCACCCAGGCTCCGCGCTGGTGCGCGGTCGACCTGCGCGACGGCAACCAGGCCCTCATCGACCCGATGTCGCCCGAGCGCAAGCGCGTCATGTTCCAGCTGCTCGTGGACATGGGCTACAAGGAGATCGAGGTCGGGTTCCCGTCCGCGAGCCAGACCGACTTCGACTTCGTGCGTCAGCTCATCGAAGAGGACCTGATCCCCGACGATGTCACGATCCAGGTCCTGACGCAGTGCCGTGAGCACCTCATCGACCGCACGTATCAGGCGATCGCGGGCGCCAAGCAGGCCATCGTGCACTTCTACAACTCCACGAGCGTGCTGCAGCGCGAGGTGGTGTTCCGCTCCGACCGTGAGGGCGTCAAGCAGATCGCCCTCGAGGGCGCACGGTTGTGCCGGGAGTTCGAGAAGCGGATCCCCGACACCGAGGTCTACTACGAGTACTCGCCGGAGAGCTACACCGGCACCGAGCTCGAGTACGCCGTCGAGGTCTGCAACGAGGTGCTCGAGATCCTGCAGCCGAGCCCCGGACGCAAGGTCATCATCAATCTGCCCGCGACGGTCGAGATGGCGACGCCCAACGTCTACGCCGACTCGATCGAGTGGATGAGCCGGCACCTGGCGCACCGCGAGAACGTGATCCTGTCGCTGCACCCGCACAACGATCGCGGCACCGCGGTCGCCGCGGCGGAGCTCGGCTACATGGCCGGCGCCGACCGCATCGAGGGATGCCTGTTCGGCAACGGCGAGCGCACCGGCAACGTCGACCTCGTCACGCTGGGCGTCAACCTGTTCACCCAGGGGATCGACCCGCAGATCGACTTCAGCGACATCGACCAGGTCAAGCGCACGGTCGAGTACTGCAACCAGTTGCCTGTCCCGGAGCGCAGCCCGTGGGGCGGCGACCTGGTCTTCACCGCATTCAGCGGCTCGCACCAGGACGCGATCAAGAAGGGCTTCGAGGCGATGGCCGCGAAGGCCGAGGCGCAGGGCGTGACGGTCGACGACATCGAGTGGGGCGTGCCCTACCTGCCGATCGACCCGAAGGATCTGGGCCGATCCTACGAGGCTGTCATCCGGGTCAACTCGCAGTCGGGCAAGGGCGGGGTCGCGTACCTGCTGAAGACGGATCACGCCCTCGACCTGCCGCGCAAGCTGCAGATCGAGTTCTCCGGCGTGGTGCAGGCCAAGACCGACGCCGAGGGCGGCGAGGTCACCAGCGAGCAGATCTGGGACATCTTCACCGACGAGTACCTGCCCGCGTCGGCCGACGACGCCAAGTGGGGCCGGTTCGAGCTGCTCGGCACCCGCACGAACAGCGACATGTCGGGCGAGGTCAGCCTCGAGGTCGTGCTGCGCGACGACGACGAGCGCGTCGAGACGTCGGGCGCGGGCAACGGCCCGGTCGCGGCGTTCATCGAGGTGCTGCGCGCACGTGGCTTCGAGATCTCGCTCTACGACTACGTCGAGCACACCCTGTCCACCGGTGGCGACGCCCAGGCCGCGGCCTACGTCGAGCTGCAGGTCGGCGACCAGCGCCTCTGGGGCGTGGGCATCGACGGCGACATCTCCACGGCCTCGCTGAAGGCGATCGTCTCCTGCGTGAACCGCTCGATCCGTGCGCACACCGACGCCGCAGAGCTCGTCACCGCCTGAATCGACGCTCTTCGGGGTCTTCCCGGGGTCGTTGAGCGAGGACGGAGCGGAGCGACGACCGAGACGAAACGCGCTGATTCCACGGGGACGGCGCGTTTCGTCTCGCTGCTCCTTCGTCGCTGCTCGCTCAACGACCCCGAACCATCCCGGAGTCGGGATCCTCAGGACTTGATGACCGGGATCATCCCGGTCTCGGCGGCGACCTTGCGACGGTAGAGGCGACGCTGTTCCGGCAGCGACAGGTCGAACGTCACGGCGAGCACGCGGATGATCGTCGTCACGATGATGCCGATGATCGCGGCGAGCGTGATCGACATGCCGAAGGCGTTCGCGATCACGATGAACGCGCACCCGGCACCGGCCGCGACCGCGTACAGGGATCCGACGTGCATGATCGCGGTCGGCAGCCCCATCAGCATGTCGCGCAGCACGCCGCCTCCCACCGCGGCGCAGACGCCGATGAACACGGCGGGCACCGGCGGGATGCCGAATCCGATCGCCTTGCTCGTGCCGAAGGCGCCGAACATGCCGATCACCACGGCGTCGAGCACGACGATGATCCGGTTGAGGCGGTTGAACAGCCCCGCGAGCAGCATCCCGAACAGTGCGGCGCCGGTCGCCGTGAGCAGGTACCAGTTGCTCTGCAGAGAGGCGGGCGGCACGCCCAGCAGGATGTCGCGGATGAGTCCGCCGCCCATCCCGATCATGATGCCGATGATCGCGACCCCGAGCCAGTCCAGGCGCCGCTGCCCCTGGAAGCCGGAGGCGAACATCGCACCCTGCACTCCGCCGAGGCCGACGCCGAGCAGATCCGCCCAGAGCGGAATGGTGAAGAGCGGTTCGGTCACCCGTCCATTGTCCCGCACGGAGGATAATCGAGAGGTGCCCACCTACCGAGATGAAGCGGTGATCCTGCGCACCCACAAACTCGGTGAGGCCGATCGGATCGTCATCATGCTCTCGCGGGCGCACGGCAAGGTCAGGGCGGTCGCGAAGGGCGTGCGCCGCACCTCGTCGAAGTTCGGATCGCGGCTCGAGCCGTTCATGGTCGCCGACGTGCAGCTGTATCAGGGCCGTTCGCTCGACATCGTGCAGCAGGCCGAGTCGCTCGGCTCTTACGGCGCCGACATCGCCCTGCACTACGACCGCTACACGGCCGCGAACGCGATGGTGGAGACCGCCGACCAGCTCAACGACACCGAGGCGACGCCCGAGCAGTATCTGCTGCTGGTGGGCGGGCTGCGGGCGCTCTCGCGCGGAGAGCACGCCGCGCGGAGCATCCTGGACTCCTACCTGCTGCGGGTGATGGCACTGTCCGGCTGGGCGCCGTCGTTCACGGACTGCGCGCGCTGCGCCAAGCCCGGATCGCACACGGTCTTCGTCCCCCAGATGGGCGGCATCGTCTGCGACGAGTGCGCCCCGGTGGGCAGTCCGCGGATCCCGTCCTCCGCGCTCGACGTGCTGCAGGCGCTGATCGCGGGAGACTGGGAGCGCGTCGATTCCGCGTCGCATCGCGACACTGCGGCCTCATCCGGCGTCATCGCCGCTTATGCCCAGTGGCATCTCGAGCGGGGGATCCGCTCGCTCTCCCTCGTGGAAGGACCGCGTTGAGCCCGAAGCCGTATACGCACAAGGACGCCGTACCCTATCGTCCGCTGGACTGGACCGGGGTGCTGCCGCCGGCGTTCCCCGCCGTGCCGAATCACGTCGCGATCGTGATGGACGGCAACGGCCGCTGGGCGAACCGCCGGGGGCTCAATCGCATCGAGGGGCACAAGGCGGGGGAGGAGGTGCTGCTCGACGTGGTCGCCGGGGCGATCCAGGCGGGCGTGAAGCACCTCAGCGTGTACGCGTTCTCGACCGAGAACTGGGCGCGCTCTCCCGAGGAGGTGCGCTTCCTGATGGGCTACAACCGCGACGTGCTGCACCGCCGCCGCGACCAGCTGAACGAGTGGGGCGTGCGGATCCGCTGGGCCGGACGCAAGCCGCGGCTGTGGGGATCCGTCATCAAGGAACTCCAGGTCGCCGAGCAGCTCACCCGGGGCAACGACACGCTGACCCTGACGATGTGCATCAACTACGGCGGCCGGGTCGAGCTCGTCGACGCCGTGCGCGCGATCGCCGAGGACGTGAAGGCGGGCCGGATGCGGCCGAGCGCGATCACGGAGAAGGCGATCCGCCGGCATCTCTACATCCCGGACATGCCCGATGTCGACCTGTTCCTGCGCAGTTCGGGGGAGCAGCGCACCTCGAACTTCCTGCTCTGGCAGTCGGCGTACGCGGAGATGGTGTTCCTGGACACCCTGTGGCCCGACTTCTCCCGTGAGGAGCTGTGGCGCGCGATCGGCATCTACCTCTCCCGCGACCGCCGCTTCGGCGGGGCGATCGACACCCCCGACGCGGCAACGTCCGGTCCCTGAGCCGACCTCGGTCCCTGAACCCGCTCCGGTCCCTGAGCCTGTCGAAGGGACCAGACCCGACACCGCGCTGATCACACGAACTGCACGCGTGGCGGCGGTGTGTCGGCGTAGACGCGCCCGTCGGGGCTGGTCCAGATGACGATGCCCCCGGGGTGCTGCACCGCGGTCCATCGCCAGCGGACATCATGGTCCGGGTGTTTGAGCGAATGATGGCCCGCGCACAGGCAGCACAGATTGCAGAGATCGGTCGGGCCGCCCTTGGCGTGGTCATGATTGTGGTCGATCTCGCAGAGGTGAGCGGGCATCCGGCAGCCCGGGAACCGGCAATGCCGGTCTCGCGCCCGGAGATACCGGCGCATCCGTTCGGTCGGCGCATAACTGTCGGTGCGGGTGAGCATTCCGGTGGGATCGAGGAAGAGTCGTTCCCAGTGCTCCGCGCCGCCGGCCAGGTATCGGGCGAGATCGGGGTGGATCGGGCCGTGCCCGTCATGCTCCGCCGGGCGATCATCGGAGCCGATGAGGGTGGTCGCGGCGATGGTGACCTGGACGGTGGCGTGGATGGCGTCGATGCCGGCCTCGGCGAGCGAATCGGTGCGCGCGGCCAGCAGGAGGTCGGTGGCGATGTCGGCGCGGATCTCGTCGAGCGTGCGATCGTCTGTGGGGGACTCCCCGAGATCCTCAAGAATGCTCTCGAAGCCCGCGAGCCTCTCGTTCTCCTTGTCGGTCAGTTCCTGGCCGGGCTGCGGCGCGGAAGGCCCGTGGAAGGCCCCGCAGTCTTCCGCGGCCCGGGTGAGCTTGATCTGCTTCGCGATCGCGGTTGCCCGGTCGTATGCGGCGTGCGCGAGGGGCGTGGGTATCAGGATCGCGAACAGGCTCATCCCGTCATCGACGTCGGTGACGGTGATGCGCCGGTCTCCGCGGGCGCGGCGGTGGCGCTCGACGACGGTCTCGGGAGCGACGGCAGCGGCGACCGACTTCGCGAAAGCCTCGGTGCGCGGCGGCGTCTCCGCTTTCGCGTAAGGAACCACGTGACCCTCGAACCGTTCGTGCGCGTCGATATCGGCGAGATCGAACGCCGCCGCCGCAGCGATGATCACCGCGGCATGGCGGGCGGAGATCGATCCGGCTTCGAGTGCGGCACGCGTCTGCGGGAAGCGCTTCTGCAGCGCCCAGCCGATCCCGAGAGAGCGTGCGGCGGCGCCCCGCGTGATGTGCAGGGCGGCGGAGATCTCGGCGAACATCGATCGCTCTGCCGCCTCGTACCCGGCGCTTCCCGGCGGAACGGCATCGAGCAGCAGATCCACCCGCTCGCCGAGCAGCGCCGCCTTGTCGGCCTCCGCTCGCGCGATGATCTGATCGAGCGCACGGCACTGATCCGTGATCTCACCGCTGCGGGTGAGGTAGGGATCGGGATCTGCTGCCATGAGACGAGTATAGAACAAAACTACGAGAAAAGCCAGACCCTGACCGAGCTGTTATTGGTGCTTGAGCAGGTTTTCTTTCCGATTCCGCTGAAGTGGACGCGTGGCTCTCGAGCCGGAGGATCACCGCCCCTTCTCGCTCCCTGGTGCCTCACCCCGGTCCTTGGGCCTGTCGAAGGGATCTACTCCGCGCCCCATGCCGTAGACTGGATCCCGCGAAGGGGAGTATTCCGACTTCACGCGATCGTCATCACGAGGTTCCGCCGTCCATCACGGCCAGATCTCCGGGCGCGTGGCCGCTGTTCCAGCGGGGAAGAGACTTTCGGTCTTTGACCGACTCTTCGAAAGGCCCCCGTGGACGTTCCCGTCTGGTTCGAAATCGTCTCGCTCGCCGTGCTGCTGCTGATCCTGATCGGCGACCTGCTGATCGTTCGTTGGCGCCCGCACATCCCGTCCACCAAGGAGTCCACGCTCTGGGTGGTGTTCTACGTCGCTTTGGCGCTCGGCTTCGCAGGTCTCCTGCTCGTCGTCGCCGGCCCCGGCCATGCAGGGGAATTCCTCACCGGGTGGGCGCTGGAGTACAGCCTCTCGATCGACAACCTGTTCGTGTTCGTGCTGATCATGGCCCAGTTCTCGGTGCCGCGGAAGCTGCAGCAAGAGGTGCTGATGGTCGGCATCATCATCGCGCTCGTGCTGCGCGGGATCTTCATCCTGCTCGGTGTCACGATCATCGAGAACTTCGCACCGGTGTTCTACCTGTTCGGCGCGTTCCTGATCTGGACGGCGATCCGCCAGGCCATGCCGGAGAAGGAGCAGGAGGACGACACTGCCGCGAGGGAAGGCTTCGCGGTCCGCCTGGTACGCAAGCTCGTCCCGGTCAGCGACGAGTTCGACGGGCCGAAGCTGCGCACGGTCGTGGGCGGCAAGCGGGTCTGGACGCCGACGATCATCGTGTTCGTCACGATCGGCGTGACGGATCTGATGTTCGCGATCGACTCGATCCCGGCGATCTTCAGCATCACGCAGAACAGCTTCCTGGTGTTCACCGCGAACATCTTCGCCCTGATGGGGCTGCGTCAGCTGTACTTCCTGCTCGGCGACCTGCTCGACCGGCTGCGTTACCTGCACTATGGGATCGCGGTGATCCTCGCCTTCATCGGCGTGAAGCTCGTGCTGCACGCGATGCACGAGAACACGGTGCCGTTCATCAACGGCGGCCAGCCGATCGAATGGGCGCCGGATGTGCCGATCTGGCTGTCGCTCACTGTCATCGTCGTCGCCATGCTCGGCGCCACCGGGGCGAGCCTGATCGCGTCGGGCCGGGAGAAGCGGCGGGAGCGCGCGCTGGCGGACTGACCGTCTCGACCGTTCTCGCGCCTCCTGATAGGTGCGGCGGACACTACCGAACCGCCTAGAGGCGTCCTCCGCGTGGGACCACAAGGCGCTGCAGACCAGGTATTGCGCAGGCCCCCCTGTCCTGGTTAGTAGGTGGTGTAGAGGTTTTTGATGGTGGTGGTGTTGAGGATTTCTTGGACGAGGACGGGGCTTTCGATGGTGCCGTTCCAGGCGTTTGCGGGGGTGGCGCTGGTTTGGGCGGAGCCGATGGTGACCGGGCCGGTGGCAGTGGTGTCTCCGGGTGGGGGTGTGTGCGGGGCGACGGTTTCCTG